>JBGOTG010000086.1:0-9649 GCA_041476405.1 Candidatus Dormibacteraceae bacterium
CACGCGCGCCTGATGAACCCCTTCAGGATCGCCGCTCGTCCGCACGAGCGGGTCGTGATGGAGAAGAGCCGCGACCGACTGCGCAATCACGCTGCGGATCACGTCCCGCGCCGGGGAGTCCTGCTGCACGAGCGCCGGCGCCACCTCCGGCGGTTCCATCGCGCGGGGCCCAAGGGCCCGCATGTGCTTGGGTGTCGGGTCGGGCGCGCCCGCTCCCGCCCCACGCAGCCTCGCGACCACGGGAGCCACGATGCCGTCCGCGGCGTCACCTCCGCCGGTCACCTCGACCTCGATCTCGCGGAACCGGGCGGCCACGCGGCGTCCATCTCGCACCGACACCTCGTCATCCACGACCTCGGCGAGCCGGCCGCCCGCTGCGTCGAGCAAGCGGACTCGCCGTCTGACTGTCGAGAGTCGCGCGACGGGCACGAGCTCAGCGTTGCGGACGTACGCGCGCACGACGGCGATCGCCGCGGCGGGAGGCTTCTTCGCGCCGCCCTGGAAGGTGAGCTCGTCGCGCTCGAGAAGAGCCTTGTTCTGGCCATCGCCGGACACCTGCGTCGGTGGAAGCTTCAACGTCCACCCTTCACCCGCCCGATGGCGAAGCGAGACTCCCCAGCGCGCGAGACGCAGGTCGGGAGTGTCGTAATACACGGTCTCGAGCCTGACCGCTTCAGGCGCGGTGACAGAAACGCCGTCGACGACTCCGCTCAGGTCGGGGAGGTGGAACGAAGGTCCCGCCCCGAGCTTTACCTCACGCTCGAGCATGTGGTACGCCGTTGACGACTCCGTTGCCGCGGGCGGCTTCGAGCGCGAGCTCCTGGAACCTCCGATGCGAGTTGAGCCCGCGCACCGTGGGCGCCCGCTGCCACGTGCCGTCCTGGCACAGCTCCCAAGCCAGGACGTCGTCCGCGAGCAGTGTCTCGAAGATGAGGGAGAGCCTCTCGCACAACCTGGCATCGGTGACGGGCACGACCGCCTCCACGCGGCGGTCGAGGTTTCGCTGCATCAAGTCTGAAGAACCGAGGTAGTACTCGGGCTGGCCGGCATTGCCGAAGCAGAAGATTCGCGAGTGCTCGAGGAATCGCCCCACGATCGAGCGCACCCTGATCCGCTCGGACAGGCCGGGGACGCCGGGCCGCAGCGAGCACATGCTGCGCACGATCAGGTCGACCTGCGCGCCCGCCTGGGACGCGGCGTAGAGCGCGTCGATGATCTCGGGGTCGACCAGGTTGTTGACCTTGATGATGATGCGGCCGCCGACCACCCCTTCGCTCTCGATCAGCTGCTGGATGCCCGAACGCAGGCTCGTCGGCGCGACCAGCAACTTGCGATAGCGGTTCTGCCTGCTGTAACCGGTGAGCAGGTTGAAGAGCTCGGTGACATCTGCGCCAAGGTCGGCGTCGGCCGAGAGCAGGCTCACGTCCTCGTAGAGGTGGGCTGTGCTCGGGTTGTAGTTGCCGGTGCCGACGTGAAGGTAGTGCTGGATGTGCCGGCCTTCGCGTCTCACCACCAGCGTCACCTTCGCGTGCGTCTTCAGCCCGACCAGCCCGTACACGACGTGGACGTTGGCCTCCTCGAGGGCGCGCGCCCACGTGATGTTCGCCTGCTCATCGCCGCGTGCCTTGAGCTCGACGAGCGCGACCACCTGCTTGCCGCCTTCAGCCGCGCGGATGAGGGCGCGCACGATGGGGCTCGCCGGGCCTGAGGTCCTATACAGCGTCTGCTTGATGGCGAGCACGTTGGGGTCGCTGGCGGCATGGTCGATGAAAGCCTCGACCGAGGTCGCGAACGAGTCGTAAGGATGGTGCGCGAGCAGGTCGCCTGCCCGCAGCACTGCGAAGAGGTCGGGAACCTCCACCCCCAGGCCGCGCAGGCGTGGCTGGGTCGTCGGGTGCCACGGTTCCTCCTTCAGATCCGGGCGGTCGAGCTGGGAAAGCACGACCAGGCTGCCGAGGTCGAGCAGGCCCTTCGCCATGTAGACGTCGCTCGGCTGCAGCTCCAGCTCGCGTGTCAGCAGCTCGAGCACCTCGGGGGACATGCCGGGGTCGACCTCGAGGCGAACGACACGCGCGTGGCGGCGCCGCCGGCGAAGCTCGGTCTGGATGGCGGCGAGAAGGTCCTCGGCGTCGCTGTCGATCTCGTCCAGGTCGCCGTCGCGGGTGACCCGGAACGGATGATGAGCGACCACCTCCATGCCCGGGAACAGAGCCTGCAGGTGAAGGGCGATGACGTCCTCGAGCGGAACGTAGCGCCGGCCTTCGACGAGGGGGATGAATCGCGGCAGCACCGGCGGCACCTTGACACGGGCAAAGCGCTGCTGGTGGCGCTGAGGATCACGGACCATCACGGCGAGGTTCAGCGAGAGGTGCGAGATATAGGGGAAGGGATGGCCGGGGTCGACCGCCAGAGGTGTCAGCACCGGGAAGATCTGCTGCCGGAAGACCGAATGGAGCTGGCTTAGCTCTTTCTTGGTGACCTCGTCCGCGCGCACGATCACGATGCCTGCTTCCGCCATCTCGGGGACCACCCGCTCGTTGAATAGCGTGACCTGCCGGTCGACCAGGCCCTCGACCCGGGTTCGGATCAACCGGAGTTGCTCGAGCGGGGTCATCCCATCCGGTGATGCTGCGGCCACGGCGGCCAGGACCTGTTCCTTGAGCCCGGCCACCCGCACCTGGAAGAAATCGTCGAGGTTCTGGCTGAAGATCGCCAGGAAGCGAACGCGCTCAAGAAGAGGCAGCTTGGGGTCCTCGGCCATGGCCAGCACGCGCTCGTCGAAGTCGAGCCTTGACAGCTCGCGGTTGAGGTAACGGGGCGCCTCCGGAACCGGATTCGGGCCTGTTTCATCCGGATCCACCTGGACCCCCACCACCATGCACGAAGATTACCGGTTGGCGACCGGAGTTAGGTTATCGGCCGGTTAACGGTCAGCAGAACAGAGGCGGCCGGGAACCCGGCGGGGCCGGAGGCACGCGAATGCTAGCGATAACGGAGCCCCGGGCCGATCTCCGGGCCGTCCCCAGAGATCGTTTATCGATAGCCTGGCTACCCGACGCCGCCTGGCAAGGCATCAAAGGTCGGCGCGGTTGTCGAGCCACGCGCCGGAGTTCGCGGGCAGGCTGAGCCGCCCATTCCGAGACCTCGCCAGCGCATGCGATGCGATCAGGACCCGGCCGGGGATCGAAAGCTCCATCGGGCTGGCGAGGAAGTTGACGGCGACAGTCAGACGACCATGCTCGTAGACGAGGACCCCCCCGGGCGCGGGACACCACCTGAGCTGGTTGGGCAGCGTGCGTACCAGGGGCCTTCGCAGCGCGAGCACCCGCCGATAGAAGGTGAGCATCGAGCCGGCCGAACCGGCCTGGGCGTCGACCGCCAGCCGATCCCAGCCGGCCGGCATCGGTAGCCACGGGGCCACGCCCGAGAAGCCGGCATTGGGTTGGCCCTTGTGCCAGGGCAAGGGCACGCGGCACCCATCCCTGCCGGCTTCCTTGCCCCCGCTGCGAATGTAGATAGGGTCCTGGCGCCGATCCGGCGGGACGCTCGCCTCCTCGAGGCCGAGCTCCTCGCCCTGAAACAGGAAGACCTGGCCCGGCAGTCCCAGCAGAAGAAGCAGCGCGGCGCGAGCGCGAGCCCGACCCCTGGAGCCGCCACCCAGCCGCGTCACGTGGCGGATTACATCGTGGTTGGACTGCGTCCAGCTCGGCGCAGCAACCGGCCCAGGTGCCGCCCTCCGGTCAATCTCGATCGAGCGCTTCCACAATGGCGCGCTCCAGCGAGCCCTGACCAGGGCGAACGCCATGTTGAGCTGGTCCGGAAGGATGTAGCGCGCCTGGCGACTGGGTTCGAATATCTCGCCGACGAGGATCCGCTCGGGGTGGTAAGAGTTGAGGATCCGGCGCCACGCTCGATAGACCTCATGCACCTCGGGCTGGTCGGTGATGACGAAAGCCGCATCGGTCCCCGTGTCCCTGATCATCGGCCGGTCGGCTTGATCCTCACGCTTGAACAGAGCCGAGGCAACGTCAATGCGGTACCCGTCGGCGCCTCTGTCCATCCAGAACTTGACGATGCGTTCGAACTCTTGTGGTACCTCCGGGTTCCACCAGCACAGATCCGGCTGCTCCGGACCGAAGAGGTGCAGGAAGTACTGGCCGCTACGCTCGTCCACTGTCCAGGCAGAGCCGCCGAAGGCCGACTGCCAGTTGTTGGGCGGCGACCCGTCGGGCTTCGGGTCGGCAAAGTAGTAGAGCTCGCGGTGCGGGTCGTCCGGCGCGGACAGGGCCGCCTGGAACCAGGCGTGGTGGTCGGATGTGTGGTTGGGAACCAGATCGAGAATGACCTTCAGCAAGAGCTGGTGCGCCCTCTTGACGAGGAGGTCGAAATCTTCGAGCGTGCCGTACTCGGGATTGACCCCGTAGTAGTCCGCGACGTCGTAGCCGTGGTCCTTTTGCGGCGATGGATAGAACGGCGTGATCCAGATCGCGTCCACGCCAAGTCGCTTGAGGTACTCGAGCCGTGAGGTGATGCCCGGCAGATCGCCGATGCCATCGTCGTTGGAGTCGGCGAAGCTCCTGACGTACACCTGGTAGAAGACCGCCCCTCGCCACCAGGGGTGCGTCCGCACTCCTCCTTTCTTCAGAGCGCGCATACCTCAGCCGGCGTTGCGTTTCAACCAGTCGTTGAGCGGCTCCGCATCGCTCCAGACCTTCAGGACGTGCTTGCGCGCCGCGCTGCTGCCCAACCAGGGCTGAAGTCCGAAGTTCTTGTGGATGTACAGGATCTTGTGACGCAGCAGGCGAGACCTCGGGTGATCCTGGGGCCAGCCCGCCGGGACACGCTTGAGCGCCTCGCCGCCGATGCCGTAGCCGGCCTTCTCCAGCTTTGCGACGATCGCTGCCAGCGGAGCGCCGGTCGAGTCGGCGGCGACTCTCTTCCTGTATTTGCTGAGCTGCTCGGGGGTCAGCTCATAACGGCCGGCAGCGACCGTGAGGCCGCGCGCGTCAAGCGAGACGTAGCCTCCGTGGCCTCCCATGCCGGCGGTGCCTGCGATGTTGGTCTTGTACGGTGACTTGTCTTTCGAGAAGCGAACGTCGCGATTCGCCCTGAACACCTTGCCTGGACCGACCTCGTCTTCCAGGGAAGCCAGCAGAGCGACCATCGGCCCTTTGACCGCCTCCTCGTAGACCTGTCGGTTGGCTTCGAAGTAGCGCTTGGAGTTGTCGAGCTCGAGCCCGATGAAGAAGCGCTGGAACTCCTCCGGCCAGCCGCGGAATGCCGCTGTCATGTCTCCGGACAGGGTAACCGGCGAGAATATGCAAGTGGAAGCCAACGCGATCCAGGCGCAAGGACTCCGGCGCGTCTTCAAGTCGCGCAACCAGACTGTCGAAGCGGTCGCCGGTGTCGACATGACCGTGCAGAAGGGCGAGATCTTCGGCTTCCTCGGACCGAACGGCGCAGGAAAGACCACCACTCTGCGGATGCTCACAACGCTGCTCCCTCCAAGCGGCGGAACCGCGACGGTGGCCGGATTCGACCTCCTCAAGCAGCAGGACCGGGTGCGCCAGCACATCGGCTACGTCGGCCAGGCGGGTGGCTCGGACCGCGAGATCATGGGGCGGACCGAGCTCATATTCCAGGGCCGGCTGTACGGGATGACGATGAACGCCGCGAAAAAGCGCGCCGCCGAGCTCATCCAGATGCTGGAGCTCGAGGTGTGCGCCGACCGCAAGGTGGGCACATACTCGGGCGGGCAGAAGCGGCGCCTCGACATTGGGCTGGGGCTCGTGCACGACCCGCAGCTCCTCTTCCTCGACGAGCCGACCACCGGTCTGGACCCTCAGAGCCGGGCGCGCGTCTGGGACGAGGTGCGGCGCATGCACGATCGCGGCACGACGGTATTTCTCACCACCCACTACCTCGACGAGGCCGACGCCCTCTGCGATCGCATCTCGATCATCGACCACGGCAGGATCGTCGCCGAGGGCACGCCGGAGTCGCTGAAGCGTGAGGTGGCGGGCGACCTGGTGACGTTCAGCGTCGTGGGCGACCAGCAGCGCGCTATCGACGTCCTGAAAGACCAGCCTTTCGTGCGCGAGCTGACCACCGAAGACGGCAGCGTGCGTCTCTACGTCGACCGGGGCGAAACGGCGATGCCGGCGATCCTGCGCCTCATCGACTCCGCCGGGATGCAGCTGTTGACGATCGGGCTGCATCGCCCCAGCCTGGACGACGTCTTCCTGCGCAAGACCGGGCGCTCCTTGCGGGAGACCGCGGCGTGAGCGAGACGAGCGCCCCATGAAGCTGCTCCGCGACACGTGGCTCGTTTTCGGCCGCTACTGGGGCCTTTTCATCCATAACCCCGTCTGGGTCGCCATCGGCGTCGTGCAGCCGCTGCTCTACCTGATCCTGTTCGCCCCCCTGCTGAAGTCGATCGCGAGAGCGCCCGGGTTCCCCACCGGGGGCGCCTACAACGTGTTCGTGCCTGGGCTCCTGGTCCAGCTCGGAATGTTCGGAGCGGCTGGAGTCGGGTTCAGCCTCATCTCGGAGCTGAGGATGGGCGTCATCGAGAGACTGCGAGTCACGCCGGTGAGCCGCGTCGCGCTCCTGCTGGGCCGAGCCCTGCGAGACATCATCTCGATCCTCGTCCAGTCGCTGATATTGATCTTGCTCGCGCTGCCCTTCGGCCTCAGCATCCACCCGATCGGCGTGGTGGTCGTGCTGGCGTTGATCGCGTTGATCGGGCTGCTCACCGCATCGATCGCTTATGCAGTGGCGTTGTGGCTGCGCAGCGAAGACAGCTACGCCCCGTTGATCTTCACGTCGAGCCTTCCGATCCTGCTGCTGTCAGGCGTGCTGCTCCCCCTGGGCCTGGCTCCCCAGTGGCTTCGCAACATCGCGGCCGCAAACCCGCTGTCATACGCGGTCGACGCCGCGCGCGCGGTGTTCAACGACCACCTGGGTGATGCGAGCGTGGTCAAGGGAGTTGCGATCATGGCCGTTTTGTCGATCATCGCAGTCGTCATGGGCGCGAGGGCATTCGGCAGAGCTGTCGCCTAAAGGTGTGAGAGGGAACCTAGGTTCCCGCTCATCGCCGGGCGCTTCGCGCGCGGCTGCTCGCTTTCCTAACGTGGTTGGGATTTATCGAGGATTGGTTACTCCCTGCGACGCTTGGGTGAAGAACGGGAAAAGTGATGGCCGGGGGGACCCCGGCCAACCCTGCCGCGCTAGCAGGTCCGGGTTATTCGAAGGCGCCCAGGCTTGAGCGCTCCGCTTCCCACATCTCGTCGAACATCTTCTCGATCTCCTCCAGCGAGCAGACCGCCGCCGTGAGCGGGTCGAGCATCAGCGCGCACATCGCCTTGCGGCGGTCGCGCTCGACGAGTGCTTGTACGACGAGCTCGTGCACCGCCATGTGGGATCGGTTCAAGGCGGCGAGCTGCTCAGGGAGCCTTCCGAAGGCGACCGGCCGGATGCCGTCGGTGCCGACTGTGCACTCGACCTCGACACAACCATCCGGGAGATTCTCGATCGCTCCTGCGTTGTCGACGTTTCCATGGATTGTGGTCTCGCGCCCATGCTCCATCGCCTCGATGATGTTTGACGCGTACTCGTAGCTGCGCTCGCGCGGGATCTCCGTCTCACCACGCAGCATCATGTGGATTCGCTCGTCGTTGGCCTCTCGCCAGGCCGGCCAGTTGTTGGCGTAGAAGCCGCTCTCGCCGAGATATCCGGAACGCACGTATTTCTTCAAGAGGTCGGGGCGCTTGCGGAAATAGGGCACGTACTCGGAGAAGTGCCCACTGGACTCGGTCACGAACGCACCCAGGTGAAGCATCACCTCGAAGCGGACCGGATCTCGCTCGTAGATCTCGGGGTCGGCTGCACGCTCGCGCAGGAGCGGATAGAGGTCCTTGCCGTGGTGCTCGAGCTTCGTGAACCATGCGTTGTGGTTGATGCCCGCACATCGCCACGTCAGCTCTTCATACGGGACCGCCAGGAACTCCGCGAGCAGCCTGGAGGTTCCCTGCACGCTGTGGCAGAGCCCGACCACGGACAAGCCCGAGGACCGGGTCGCCGCCAGCGTGAGGATGGACATCGGGTTCGTGTAGTTGAGGACGATGGCGCGAGGAGCCACGCGCTCGACGTCAGCCACGATCTCCAGCCATGCCGGGCCGGTGCGCAGCGCTTTGAAGATGCCACCTGGTCCGATGGTGTCTCCGATGCACTGGTCGACACCGTATTTCATGGGTATGTCGTAGTCGTGCCGAACGTTTTGAAGGCCGGCGACCTCGATCGAGTTGACCACGTAATCGGTGCCCTTGAGCACGTCCAGCCGCTCCGTGGAGGCCTCGACAGTCCAGTCCTTCCCCGAGATCTCGACCAGCCGCTCGGCGATGCGCCGGGCCAGATCCAGGCGAACCGGATCGACGTCGACGAGGGCGAACACGCCACGATCAAGGCCGTCGACGGCCAGGACGTCGGTCATGATCTGGCGCGCGAAAACCGCGCTTCCGGCCCCGATCAACGTCACTTTAGGCATCGATGTCCTGCTCCTTCCGTAGCCGTGGTTGCGTCAACGAACAGAGGCCTATTTGAACCTTCGGGAAAGCCCTGGGTCAAGAGGCGCGGCAAGGTTCAGGTGGGTTTCCTGGCCGATTCGGAGGCCTGAGGCCGAACCGTCCAGTACGAATTGCCTATGGTGTGCCCCTCCTACAACGCGTACAAGGGGGTGCAGCCTACCGGCTGAGTGCGTCATTTTCGGCCGCCATCGCGGCCACACAAATTCATATCCACCCAGGGGAGGGGTTCTCATGAGGCATGTCACGCGGCTGACGATGTTCAGCCTGGCGTTCGTGATCTCGGCAGTTGCACTCGTGCTCGGGGCAAGTGGCTCGGCGGCGGCCGTCAGCTGTACCAAGACCTGGGACGGAGGGGCCGCAACCCTCTCATGGCAGGATGCCAACAACTGGAACCCCAACGGCCTGCCTACCACCAGCGACAACGTGTGCCTCAGCACAACTGCAGCAGTCACCTCATCCGCGGACGTGACCATCCTGAACCTGAACCAGAGTGCGGGAAGCCTCACGATCAACAGTGGCGCGTTCGCCCTGACGGATGCGGTGAATTCGTCGTCGGTGACCAACCTCACCCTTAACAGTGGCGCCCTGAACGGAGCCGCCACGCTGACGACCGCCGGCACCATCACCTGGTCGGGCGGGGGCATGCAGGACACCGGCACGACCAGCATCGCCAGCGGCGGTGTCCTGACCATCAACACCGGCAACAACCACATCCTTGGTCGCACGCTCAGCGTGCTCAGCGGCGGCAAAGCCATCCTGACCGACACCGGCACCCTCTACACCAACCCCGGCGCCCTCCTCAACGTCGCCGGTACCTTCGACGTCCAGAGCGACAACGGCGCCCTGGTCAACAGCGGCCTCGGCCAGTTCAACGTGCTCAGCGGCGGCGTCTTCAAGAAGACGGCCGGCAGCGGCGTCTCCACCTTCAACATCGCTGTCGACAACGACGGCAGCGTGCAGGCGCTCTCCGGCACCCTCTACCTGTCGGCGGGTAGCGGCGCCGCGCACAGCTCGACGGGCAGCTTCAGCGCCACCGCCGGCAACACCCTGGCCTTCGGTGGCGA
>JBGOTG010000087.1:0-9640 GCA_041476405.1 Candidatus Dormibacteraceae bacterium
CATTTTCCGCCACATCATTCCGAACTCTCTGGCGCCGATCATCGTCTCTGCCACGCTGGGTGTCAGCGGCATCATCCTGCTGGAGGCGGCGCTCGGGTTCCTCGGGCTCAGCATCCCACCGCCTGAGCCCAGCTGGGGCAACATGCTGAACGACTACCAGGAGTCGGTGCTGCGGGGCCAGGCCTACCTGATCGCGTTTCCGTCGATCGCCCTCGTGACCACCGCTCTGTGCATCAACCTTGTCGGCGACGGTATCCGCGACGCTCTAGATCCCCGCCAGCGGTGACGCAAGCCGTCTCCGGGAAACCGGGGAACGTGGTCAAGGAAGGCACGGTCCTCGAGATCAAGGATCTCCACGTCCAGTTCAGGGTCCATGGCGGTGTCGTGCGAGCGGTCCGTGGGCTCAACCTGACGATTCCCGCCGGCCGGACGGTCGGCCTGGTCGGCGAGTCCGGCTGCGGCAAGAGCGTCAGCGCCCTCACCGTCATGCGGCTGCTCGAGACGAACGCCACTATCGCGCGAGGGGAGGTCAACTTCCGAGGCAAGAACCTGCTCGCGTTGCCCGAGCCCCAGATGCAGCAGGTCCGCGGCAACGACATCTCGATGATCTTCCAGGAGCCGATGACCGCCCTGAACCCGGTGTTCAGCGTCGGCGCCCAGATCGCCGAATCGATCGAGACGCATCAGCTGGCCGACAAGTCCGAAGCGCGAAAACGCGCGATCGCCCTGCTCCAGATGGTCGGCATCGCCGATGCCAAGCGTCTCGCCGACGAGTATCCACACGAGCTCTCCGGTGGCATGCGGCAGCGCGTCATGATCGCGATGGCGCTCGCCTGCGACCCGGACCTTCTCATCGCCGACGAGCCGACGACCGCCCTCGATGTCACCATCCAGGCCCAGATCCTGGAGCTGATGCGCGACCTGAAGAAGAGGACCGGCGCCGCGATCCTCCTGATCACACACGACCTCGGCGTGGTCGCCGAGATGTGCGATGACGTCGCGGTGATGTACGGAGGCCGCATCGTCGAGCATGCTCCGACCAAGGAGCTCTACAGGAACCCCCAGCATCCGTACACGGTGGGCCTGCTCGAATCGATTCCGCGCCTGTATCACAAGCAGGATCGCCTGCACGTGATTCGTGGCAACGTGCCCAACCCTTTGACCATCCCGCCCGGCTGCTCGTTCCATCCCCGCTGCCCGAAGCGCTTCGAGCCGTGTGATCGGTTCGTGCCGTCGCTGGCAGACGTCTCGCCTGACCACCAGGTCTCGTGCTTTCTCTATCCCGAGGTCCAGCGGATGAAGGACACCGAGCTGGTCGTGGAATGAGCAAAGAGCTGATGGCGGAGGTCGAAGCCGCCTCGACCGGGAAGAAAGGGCCTCTGCTCGAGGTCCGCAACCTGGTCAAGCACTTTCCGATCAAGGGTGGCCTTCTCCAGCTGCCGGTTGCGTGGGTGAAAGCGGTCGACGGGATCAGCTTCGAGATCAACCGCGGCGAGACGCTGGGACTGGTCGGCGAGTCCGGGTCGGGCAAGTCGACGGTGGCCCGCACGATCCTGCGCTTGATCCCTGCCACCAGCGGCGAGGCGATTCTCGATGGCAAGGACATCTTCAAGGCGTCGGGGGGCGAACTGAAGAAGCTACGCCGGGACATGCAGATCATCTTCCAGGACCCGTACGGGTCCCTGAACCCCAGGATGCCCGTCGGGGAGATCATCGCGGAGGGCCTGGTCGTCCATGGCATCGGATCGCCCAAGGAGCGAGAGGCCGCGGTCAACCGGCTGCTCGAGATCGTCGGACTGCGCGGTCAGCATCGCGGCCGGTTTCCGCACGAGTTCAGCGGCGGTCAGCGCCAGCGCATCGGGATCGCCCGCGCGCTGGCCCTGACGCCCAACCTGGTCATCGCGGACGAGCCCGTCTCGGCCCTCGACGTCTCCATCCAATCGCAGGTGCTGAACCTGCTGAGCGACCTGCAGAAGGAGTTCAACCTCACATATCTCTTCGTCGCCCACAACATGGCGGTGGTCGAGCAGGTGAGCGATCGCATCGCGGTCATGTACCTGGGCAAGATCGTCGAGGTCGGACCGGCGGAAGAGCTGTGCCGGAATCCCAAGCACCCCTATACCAAGGCGTTGATCTCGGCGGTGCCCGTGCCCGACCCCGAAGCCCACCGCGAGCGGACGGTCCTCAAGGGCGACATCCCGAGCCCGATCAACCCGCCTTCCGGCTGCCACTTCCGCACCCGATGCCCGATCGCCACCGAGCGGTGCGCGGTCGAGGAGCCCCTGCTCCGCCCCGTCGGCAAGGACCAGATCGCGGCCTGCCATTACGTCTGAGCGCTGGGGTCCCCCACACAGGCCGCCGAGCCCTTACTTGACACTGTCCGGCAGGGGCCAGACAATCCGCTGAGAGCAAGACCTGCTGCCGGCGCGCTCTCGCCCCGCCACTTGCGCAAACGAGTGTTCGGGAAGATGGACGCAGGGTCACGCGAGGGAGGCTCTCTTATGCGCATACACGATTTGCGCGCCGTAACGATCTTGCCTTTGATGGCACTCGTGCTGGCGGCATGTGGCACCGGGACAACCGGCGCCAACAAGCTCGCGGGCGGCACGGCGACCTTCGCCGAGCTCCCGGCCGCCACGCCGAGCTACATCTTGCCGATGACCTCCTGCAAATACTTCAGCGTCACCAATCTGAGCCAGTTCATCGAGCTGATGTACCGGCCGCTCTACTGGTTTGGTCAGAACGGCCAGGTCAAGCTCAACTCGGACCTCAGCCTGGCGAGCGATCCCGTCTACAGCGACGGGGGCAAGACCGTGACCATGAAGCTCAAGAACTGGAAGTGGTCAGACGGCGCCCCCATCACGTCGCGCGACGTCCAGTTCTGGATGAACCTGTACAAGGCCAACCTCGGGGGCTACTGCGGCTACACTCCGAAATACTTTCCCGACAACGTCACCAGCATGTCCTACCCAGACCCGCAGACCGTCGTCTTCAGCCTGGACAAGGCGTACGGTTCCTACTGGTTCACCTACAACGAGCTCAGCCAGATCACGCCCATGCCCCAGCACGCCTGGGACAAGACATCCGACTCGAGCCCGGTCGGCGACTACGACATGGACCCCAAGACCGCGGTCGACGTGTACAAGTACCTGGACGGCCAGTCCAAGACGCTTGGGACCTTCGCCACCAACCCGCTGTGGCAGGTCGTCAGCGGTCCGTGGAAGCTGAAGTCGTTCTCCACCGAGGGCGCTGTGGCCATGATCCCGAACCCGGGTTATTCCGGGCCGGTCAAGCCCACGATCGCCGAGTTCGATCTGCAGCCCTACACGACCGGCACCGCTGAGTTCAACGTCCTCCACTCCGGTGGGATCGACCTCGGCTACATCCCGACCGAGAGCGTCAGCCAGAAGGACTCTCTGACGAAGTACACGTTCCAGCCGTGGATCGGCTGGCAGTTCGTCTACTTCCAGGAGAACTTCAACAACGCAATCAACGGCGCCATCTACAAGCAGCTCTACTTCCGGCAGGCCATGCAGCATCTGGTGGACCAGACCACCTGGATATCGCAGATCTTCAAGGGCTACGCCGTGCCGACCTACGGTCCGGTGCCAATCCAGCCGGCGAGCCAGTTCGTCTCGCCCGGTGAAAGAAACAATCCCTACCCGTACGACCCTGCAGCTGCCATCAAACTGCTCACCGACAACGGTTGGACCGTCAAGCCGGGCGGCGTGAGCACCTGCTCGAACCCCGGCACGGGGACCGGCCAGTGCGGCGCGGGTATCGCCAGCGGCCAAAAGGCCAGCTTCAAGCTCGAATACGCCTCGGGAACGATTGCCGTCACCCAGGAGATGGAGGCCCTCAAGACCGCCTTCTCGAAGGCCGGCCTGGAGCTCAACCTCTCTGAGAACCCGTTCAACACTGTGATCGGCGACGCCTTCGGCGGCACCACCACCGCGGACATGGACAACTGGGGCGGCGGCTGGATCTACGCCCCCGACTACATGCCGACCGGTGAATCGCTCTTCTCCACCGGAGCCGGCTCCAACGGCGGCGCGTACTCGGATTCCAAGATGGACGACTTGATCACGGCCACGACAACGAGCAACGATGTGCAGGCCCTTTACGCATACGAGGACTACAACGCCCAGCAGCTGCCGGTGATCTTCATCCCGTCAGCGGACGCCGCGTTGACAATGGCCAAGAAGACGCTGCACGGCTGGGATCCGCAGGATCCACTGCTGCAGATCTACCCCGAGAACTGGTACTTCACCTCGTCTTAGAAGATCAAGGCTAAGGAGCGGCCGGGCCCCACGGCCCGGCCGCCTAGGCCGGTGGATATGCTTCTCCCGTGACTGGGTTCCTGGTCCGCAGGGTGGCTCAGTCCACGCTGGTGGTCCTGGGAGTCACCGTCATCACCTTCGTGCTGACGAAGCTCCTGCCGGGGGGTGTGGCAAGGGCCATCCTCGGGGTACGGGCCTCACCCCAGGCGATCGCGGAGTTCAACCACGAGAACGGCCTGGACCTTCCCGCCTGGCAGCAGTACCTCTACTATCTCGGCCAGCTCTTGCACGGAAACCTCGGCTTCTCGTACCACCTCAACCAGAGCGTGGTCGAACTGCTGCAGGACCACCTGCCCAAGACGCTCATCCTCCTGACCATCTCCACCCTGCTCGCCCTCGCGATCGCGGTCCCCCTCGGCATGCTGCAGGCCGTCCGCCGGAACAAGCTCGAGGACTACTTCTTCACATCGCTTTCGTTCGCGCTCTATTCGATGCCTCCCTTCTGGCTCGCGCTGATCCTGATCATCATCTTTGCGGTCAATCTGAACTTGCTCCCACCGCAAGGACCGCAGGGCGCCGTCAGCACCTATCTGGACGATCCCTCCCAGATCCTTGGATTGGTCCTGCCGGTGATGTCCCTGGCCCTGGTCACCATCGCCCTGTTCAGCCGCTACATGCGCTCGTCGATGCTCGACAACCTGGTACAGGACTATGTACGCACGGCCCGGGCGAAGGGCGTGTCGACCACAGGAGTTCTTTACAGGCACGTTCTCCGCAATGCGCTCATCCCCATCGTCACGCTGCTCGGTCTCAGCCTGCCGGGCATCTTCAGCGGAGCCCTGATCACCGAGGCGATCTTCAACTACCCCGGCATGGGCCTGCTCTTCTGGAACTCGTCCCAGAGCCGCGACTACCCGGTGCTGCTCGGAGTCACCCTGGTCGTGGCCGTGGCGACAGTCGTCGGCAACCTCCTGGCAGACGTCTTCTACGCGGTGGTCGACCCCAGGGTTAGGGTCACGGAATGAGCGTCGGTGGCAGGGCCGGCGATTTCACCGGGCCGCTAGCTGACCTCTCCGCCGAGGCGGAAGGTGGAGAGGCGAAGGTCAGCGGCAGCGCCTGGAAGCTCGCCGCCTATGTCTTTCTCGAGAACCGGCTGGCCGTCGCCGGCCTGGGCATCGTCGTATTCATGTTCCTGTTCTGCTTCGTGGGACCGCTCGTCTATCACACCGATCAGATCAACACCGACATCGCAAACCTCACCGTGGCGCCCAGCTCGGCCCACCTGCTTGGCACCGACAACGTCGGCTATGACGTGCTCGGCCGTCTCATGATCGGGGGACAGACCTCACTGGAGATCGGCGTCATCGCGGCCCTGCTCGCGACCACGTTCGGCGTGCTCTGGGGCGCGGTGGCGGGTTTCGTGGGTGGCTGGGTGGACCAGTTGATGATGCGGGTGGTCGACTCGCTGCTTGCGATTCCCACCCTTTTCCTGCTGCTCGTCCTGGCCGCCATGTTCGTCCCGACGCTGCCGATGCTGATCTTCATCGTCGCGTTGGTGGCCTGGCTCGTGCCGGCCCGCCTCATTCGCGGCGAGACGCTTAGCCTTCGAAGTCGCGAGTATGTGGACGCGGTGCGCGTCATGGGCGGAAGCGATCTGCGAATCGTGCTGGGGCACATCATTCCCAACACGGTCGGCACGATCATGGTCAACGCCACCTTCCAGGTCGCCGACGCCATCCTCGCCATCGCAGCCTTGTCGTTCCTGGGCCTCGGCGTGCCCCCGCCGGCCACCAACTGGGGTGCGATGCTCTCGGATGGGGTCAGCTACACGTACGCCGGTTACTGGTGGTTGATCTATCCGGCTGGGCTGTTGATCGTGATCACAGTGGTTGCGTTTAACCTGATCGGTGACGCCATGCGCGACGCGTTCGAGGTAAGGCTTCAGCGACGGTGAAGCCGTTGTCCTCCCCGCTTCGCGGGGGAGGACAGGCCACGCTTCGGCGTGGCCAGGTGGGGCCGTACGAACCGGGTTGACCTTACGCCGGCTGCTCCAGTGGAAAGTGGCAGGCCGCCACCTGGCCCGTCTCGAACCGCCGCAACGGGGGCTCTACCTCGGCGCAGATCTCTTTGGCCAGCGGGCAGCGGGTCCTGAACCGGCATCCGGACGGTGGGTTGACGGGTGAGGGGAGCTCGCCGCGCGGAACGAGCTTCAGCTTGCCCCGTTCGAGCCTGGGGTCGGGGACCGGGACCGCGCTTAGGAGCCCCTGGGTGTAAGGATGCGCCGGCCGGTTGTACACGGATTCGCCCGGCCCCATCTCGACAAGCTTGCCCAGGTACATGACGCCGATCCGGTCCGACACGTATCGGATCACCCCTAGGTCGTGCGAGATGACGATGTAGGTCAGGTCGTGCGACTCCTGTAACCGGTTCATCAGGTTCAGGATCTGAGAGCGGATCGAGACGTCGAGGGCGGATACCGGCTCGTCGGCGACGATCAGTCGCGGACTCAGGGCCAAGGCGCGGGCGAGGCCGATGCGCTGGCGCTGGCCGCCCGAGAACTCGTGTGGATATCGCTCCACGGCGCGAGGGCTCAGGCCGACCTCACCGAGCAGCTCGGCGACGCGCGCCCGCCGCTGCGCACGGTTCCCCATCTTGTGGATGATCAGCGGCTCGGCGAGTATGTCGCCCACCCGCATGCGGGGGTCGAGCGAGGAGTAGGGGTCCTGGAACATGAGCTGCATGGCCTTGCGCTTGGCTCGCAGGTGCCCGCGGCTCAGCTTGCCGAGGTCGTCGCCGTCAAACCAGATCTCGCCGGAGTCGGGCTTCTCGAGCGCGACCACGAGGCGGCCGAGGGTCGTCTTCCCGCAGCCTGACTCGCCCACCAGGCCGAACGTTTCGCCCCTGGTGATAGAGAGGGAAACGTTCGAGACGGCTTTGACGCTCCCGACCTTTCGGCGGATGACGGTGCCCCGCGTGACGGGGAACTCCTTGACGACGTCGCGAATGTCGACGAGGACCTCCGGGCGCGGGCTCACGGCCGCGTCCAGGCGGCCGGTGGCTTCGGCGCTCACCCTGCGACCGCCTCCTCGGCCACGGCGCGGCTCGGCCGTGCGCCGCCGACCGGGTGGAAGCAGGCATAACTGTGGAGGGAATCGTCGCCGTCCAGGACCGGCTCCCGAGCCGAGCACTCGCGGGTCGCGTACCGGCAACGCGGGTGGAAGCGGCACCCGGACGGTGGGTTCGCGAGGTCGGGGGGAATGCCGGGGATGCTGTAGAGCGGCTGCGTCTGCTGCTGGTCCGGCTTCGGGATCGACTGGAGGAGCGCCTCGGCGTACGGGTGGCGGGAGTCGTAGAAGAGGGGCTCGATCGGCGCCTCCTCGACGATCTTGCCGGCGTACATGACCGCCACCCTGTCCGCGCGGCCGGCGATGACGCCCAGGTCGTGGGTGATCAGCAGCACCGCCATCCGGAACTCGCGCTTCAGGTTGTCGAGCAGGGTCAGGATCTGGGCCTGGATGGTGACGTCGAGCGCTGTCGTGGGCTCATCCGCGATGAGCAGCTTGGGCTCACAGGCGAGCGCCATCGCGATCATCACGCGCTGGCGGAGGCCGCCCGACAGCTGGTGTGGATACTGGTGCAGCCTCTCCTTGGGCCGCGGCATGCCGACCACGCCGAGCACCTCTTCGGCGCGGGTCATCGCCTGAGCGGCGTGCCAGCCGCGGTGAATCCGCAGCGACTCGGCGATCTGGTTTCCGATGGTCATCGTGGGGTTGAGCGAGGTCATCGGGTCCTGGAAGATCACAGCGACCTCGTTGCCACGGAGCCTGCGCATGTCGTCCTCTTCGAGGGAGACGATCTCCTGGCCGGCCAGCCGGATCGAGCCGCCGGCGATATAACCGCCCGAGGGCAGGAGCTTCATGATCGACATGGCGGTCATGCTCTTGCCGCAGCCCGACTCCCCGACCAGGCCGAGGGTCTCGCCCTGCTCGATCCGAAGCGACACCCCGTCCACGGCGCGCACCAGCGATTTTCGCTGCCGGATGTACGTTTTGAGATCGCGGATCTCCAGGACGGGTGTGGCCAACGGCGCGGCTCCCTCTCTTCAGCGCCCAGGTCGACGGATTCGCGCCTGAGTATAGGTGCGGGGCTTCGGCTTACCCCGATTCGTGCGAAGTGCCCCGTCCGACCGCCAGCACCCTGTATCCCTTCTTGGACTTGAGCCGTACGACGCCGTAGCCCTGGGAGCTCAGCCACGCCGCCAGCGAGTCCGATCCCAGGTTGCGCTGCACCACCAGGTAGGCGCGGGCGTCCTGGGCAAGGCGAGGCAGCCAGCGTTGCAGAAGCTCGTGCAGCGGCCCTTTGCCGACGCGCACGGGCGGGTTCGAGTAGATGGCGGCGAATCGCACCTCGGCGGGCACCTCGTCCGGGAGGCAGGCGACGACGTTGGGCGTCTTGGCCGCCGCGGCGTGTTCGCGCGTCAGCTGCAGCGCTCTCTCGTTCACGTCGACCGCCCATACCTTGGCCGCCGGGGAGCGGCGCGCCAGAGCGATGGCGATCGGCCCGTAGCCGGAGCCCAGGTCGAGCAGGTCGCCTTCGGGCGGCGGGAGGGGGGCCTCCTTCAGCAGCGTCCGGGTTCCCAGGTCGATCGCCCGCGAGCCGAACACCCCCCGGTCCGCCTGGAGCTCGACGTCGAGCTCGCCCAGGTGGAGGTGGAGGGTCCGCGGCCTGGACGCGGCTTCAGGTGCGGGGTCGAAGTAGTGCCCGCGCTTGGGGGTGACTAGGGGGGGTCGGTTTTTGGGTATACTCATCGTTTGTCGCCCAATCGGCTATTGCCGCATGGGATTTGAACCGTTTTTCGGAGATGCATTTGCCCACTACCCAGCAGCTGGTCCGCACGGGGCGCAAGGCGGCCAGAGCGAAGTCTAAGGCGCCGGCCCTCAAGGGCTCACCGCAGAGGCGGGGAGTCTGCGTGCGCGTCTACACCCAGACGCCCAAGAAGCCGAACTCCGCCCTTCGCAAGGTCGCCCGCGTACGGCTCACCACCGGCATCGAGGTGACGGCATACATCCCCGGCATCGGACACAACCTCCAGGAGCACTCGGTGGTGCTCATCCGCGGCGGCAAGGTCAAGGACCTGCCGGGCGTGCGCTACCACATCATCCGCGGCACTCTGGACACGGCCGGCACCAAGAACCGCAAGAAGGCCCGCTCGAAGTACGGGGCCAAGCGCGAAAAGGCCAAGGCGGCCTGATGCCTCGTCGAAGCAGTCCCGTCAAGCGTGTCATCGCGCCCGATCCTGTCTACCAGTCGGAGGCGATCGCCAAGTTCGTGAACGTGGTCATGAGCAAGGGCAAGCGCTC
>JBGOTG010000088.1:0-9616 GCA_041476405.1 Candidatus Dormibacteraceae bacterium
CGACGTGGCGGCTCCCATCAGGGCGACGAACGAGGCCACGTTGATCACCGAGCCCCCGCCCGCGTCGAGCAGGTGGGGAATCCCGTACTTGCACCAGAGGAACACGCCCTTTGCGTTGACGGCCTGGACCCTGTCCCACGCATCGGGCTCGGTGACCAGGATCGAGTCGTCGTCGGCGGGCATGATGCCGGCGTTGTTGTAGAGGACGTCGATGCGCCCGTAGCGCTTCGCCGTCTCGGCGTACATCGCCTGCACGCTCTTCGGGTCGGTGACGTCAGCCTTGAAGAAGAACGCTTCCCGGCACTCGGACGCCGCCTTCTCGCCGGCCTCGGCGCCCACGTCTGCAACACAGACGCGCGCTCCCTCGTTCGAGAAGAGGATCGCCGCCTCGCGTCCGATCCCACCCGCCGCGCCCGTGATCACAGCCACTTTTCCGTCGAGCCTTCCCATTAGGTGGTGCCTCCAGCCTCTCGGCGAGATATTCGGTGTCCAGGCGAGTCGAGTCGAAGGAAGGGGTGGAGCAAGGAGGAGCGCACTTCGTTTAGGGGTCCCCGCGTCGTGGTCGCGGGGGCAGCGACGCAGCGCCGGGCCCCCTGACGCGCGAATCGGCCGCCTGGGCGCCGAAGATCCGTCGATATGGCTGGGGGCGCCACCTATGCCTCCGTCGATATGAACACGTTCTTGAGCTCGGAGTAGCCGTCCATCGCGTGCATGCTCAGCTCGCGGCCGAAACCAGATTGCTTGAAACCCCCGAACGGCGTCGACACCCGAACCGAGCTGTTCGAGTTGACAGAGAGCACCCCCGTCTCGAGGGCTCGCGAGACCCGCAGAGCACGCGCGCCGTCGCGCGTCCAGACAGAGCCCGACAGGCCGTACGGCGTGTCGTTGGCAATCTGCACCGCCTCTTGCTCATCGGAGAACGGGATGACCGCGGCGACCGGACCGAAAACCTCCTCACGGGCGACGCGATCCTGATTGCTCGCCGCGACCAGCGTGCACGGAAACCAGAAGCCCGCGCCCGATGGGACCTTGCCGCGGAACAGGGGCGCGTCTTCCACAAATGCGCCCACCTTGGCTTTATGGTCCGCCGAGATCAGCGGGCCCATCTCAGTGCCAGGCTCCTCGGGATCACCGACCCGGTACTTCGATGTCGCGTCGACGAGCAGATTCAGGAAGCGGTCGTACACCGACTTCTGGACCAGAATCCGGGAGCGGGCGCAACAGTCCTGGCCCGCGTTGCCGAAAACGGCACTGGGGGCCGCGGCGGCGGCGCGCTCGAGGTCGGCGTCCTCGAAGATGACGCTGGCGGACTTGCCGCCAAGCTCCAGCGTCACCCGCTTGATGGTGTTGGCCGCGCTCTGCATCACCCGCTTGCCGACCTCGGTGGAGCCGGTGAAACCGATCTTGGCCACGTCCGGGTGTGCAATGAGCCGCTCGCCCACCACAGACCCTGGCCCGACGACGACGTTGACGACCCCTTCGGGGATGCCCGCCTCCAGCGCCAGCTCGGCGAAACGGATCGCGGTGAGTGGAGTGAGCTCTGCCGGCTTGAGGACGACTGTGTTGCCGCACGCGAGGGCGGGGCCGAGCTTCCAGCTGGCCAGCATGAGCGGAAAATTCCAGGGAACGATCAGCCCGACCACGCCCAGCGGCTCGCGGAAGGTCATGTCCACGCCCCCTGCCACAGGGATGGTCTCGCCGTAGTGCTTCTCCACCGCCCCGGAGTAGAAGTGGAAGACGTCGGCGACCATACCGATCTCCCACAGCGAGTCGCCGAGCGGCTTGCCGACGTTCGCGGTCTCCAGCCGCGCAAGCCCATCGGCATGCTGTTCGACCAGAGCCGCCACGCGGCGCAGCAGCCGCGCGCGGTCGGCCGGCTTGACCGCCCGCCAGGCGGGATAGGCGGCACGGGCGGCAGCGACCGCGCGGTCGGTCTCCTCGAGTCCAGCCCTCTCGAGCTGGGCGATCGGCTTCTCTGTGGCCGGGTTCAGCACCGCGAGAGCCCCGCTCATCCCCGCTCGAAAAGCCTCGACCGCTCGTAGTCGGTGACCACCTTATCGAACAGCGCCTGCTCGGTGCGTGCGTAGTTGAGGTAGTGGTCGACGACATCGTCGCCGAAAGCCTGCCGGGCCATCTTGCCGTCCTCGAGCTCCCCGATCGCGTCGCGCAACGCGTGGGGAAATCGCTTCACGTCCGATTCGTAGGCATTGCCCTTGAACTCCGGCGGCAGCTTCAGCTTCTTCTCGATCCCATACAGTCCCGCCGCCAGCAACGCGGCGAAGCAGAGGTACGGGTTGACGTCCGCGCCAGGGATGCGCGACTCACCCCGCAGGTGCTGGCCGTGTCCTACGATCCGGAACCCGCACGTCCTGTTGTCGTGACCCCACGCCAGCGTCGTCGGCGCCCAGCTGCCTGCCGCGTAGCGCTTGTACGAGTTGATGGTCGGCGCGAGAAAAACGGCCAGCTCCGACGCGTAGGCGATGTTACCGGCGAGGTACTGCCGGAAGGTCGGCGACTCTCCGTCGAAAACGTTGCGCCCTTTCTTCCATAGGCTCGAATGAACGTGGCACGAGCTGCCGATCCACCGGTGGTCGGGCTTGGCCATGAACGTCACCGCGCAACCGTGCTGGTGCGCCATCTCCTTGACGCCATTCTTGTAGATCACGTGGTTGTCGGCCATCGTCAGCGCGTCGGAGAACCGGAAGTTGATCTCCTGCTGCCCAGGCCAGGCTTCGCCCTTCGAGCTCTCCACCTGGATGCCGGCGCCCTTCATGCCGTTGCGGACCGCGCGGATGAACGGCTCGTCGTACGTGGTGGCCAGGATGTGGTAGTCGAGGATGTAGGGGACCGACGGCGTCAGGTCGGTGTAGTGCTTGACGTGCGCTTCGGCGAATGTCTCCTTCAGCAGATAGAACTCGAGCTCGGAGCCGAACATTGGCTCGAAGCCGAGCTTGCGGGCGCGCTCGATCTGCGCGCGCAGGACCTGCCGCGGCGACGGCCGCACCGGCTTCCCGTCGTGCCAGTGGACGTCGCACAGGACGAGGGCCGTCGCCTCGAGCCACGGTATGAGACGCAGGGTGGCGAAGTCCGGCACCAGGTCGAAGTCGCCGTAGCCCTGCTCCCAGTTCGCCATCCGGTAGCCGGGAACGGGATCCATCTCCATGTCCAGGGCGAGCAGGTAGTTGCAGCCCTCGGTCGATTCCCCGTCATAAGACGTCTCGACGAAGTACTCTGCGTCGACCCGTTTGCCCATGAGGCGTCCCTGCATGTCCGTGAACGCGACGACGACTGTGTCGACCTCGCCTGCGGCGACGAATTCAGCGAGGCGTTCTTTCGTCAGCACAGCGTCTACCTCTGACGACGGCGGACGCGTGACCGGGCGACGAAGCGCTCGAACAGCTTGCGCGCCCACGGCAGGTCGGACGTGAGCTCCTCGGGATGGCACTGCACGGCGACGATGAGGCCATCGTCGGATTCCACGCCCTCCACAGTCCCATCCTCGCCCTGCGCGGTCTGTTCCAGTCCTGGAGCAAGCGCTTTGATCGCCTGGTGATGCAGGCTGTTGACGCGGATCTTGTGCTCGCCGGCCGCCTGCCCCAGCTCGGATGACGGCTTGACCTCGATCGTGTGAGCAAGGTGGCTGCGCCCGAGGGCGCGGACCTCGTGACCCTCGAGATGCTGCACGAGCGAACCGCCCATCGCGACGGTGATCACCTGCTGGCCACGGCAGATGCCGAGCACGGGGAGCTCACGATTTCGCGCCTGGCGGAACATGGCAAGCTCCGTCTCGTCCAGCTCCGGGTCGGTCTCCCCGACCTTCTCGTCTCGCCGCTCGCCGTAGAAGGACGGGTCGACGTCCCAGCCTCCCGGCAGGAGCAGGCCGTCGACCTCCGGAAGTGTCTTGGTCCCTGGGACCAGGTCCACCGGCTCGGCGCCCGCTGCTACCACCGCGCGCCGGTACGGCACGTAGTACTCCATCCCCCGCCGAGGGTGGACCGTGATCCCGATCTTCGGTCGCTCTTGGTTCAGAGCCGGCCCGCTAGCCGGCCGCTGCGAGGTCTGCCTCGATTTGTGCGAGCTCATCTGCCGTGCCCTGGACCTTCGGCCCCTTGAACCAATTCTTCGCTGACAACAACCACCACCCGCCGGTGCCGACCAACACTACCGCGACAGCCACGATGGCGTAGTTGAAGGTCTTCAGGTCATTGCCGGGGGCCGCTTGCGGAAGCACGAACAGAATCGCGATGAACGCGATCCAAATGACCGCGATGATCCCCACCGGACGGCTCCACCGGCCCAAGTGCCACGGACCACGCTGGAACTTGTCACCCGCGATAAGCCGCAGAAGGATTGGGATGCCGTAGGCGATGTAGAGCCCGATGACCGCGATCGAGGTCACTGCCGCATATGCGACAGGGTTCCACAGGTAGGGCAAACCGAGAATGAACGCGCCCACGGCGGCGAACCAGATCGAGTTGGTCGGAGTTCGCGTGCGTGGGTTGATCCTGTGCCAGAACTGGGAACCGGGCACCGCGCCGTCGCGTGAGAACGCATAGATCATGCGCGAGTTGGCCGTGACCGAGGACATACCGCAGTAGAACTGGGCGCCGACGACGATGAAGAGCAGGAAGGTGCCGAGGTTCTTGCCCACGGCGTCGACGAAGATCTGCGCGGGCGGGACCACTGCGCCCACCTCGGCGGTGTAGTTCTGAATGGCGGATGTGACTCCGATCAACAGTAGCCAGCCGGCGAAGAGCGATATCACGATCGACCACACGATCCCGCGAGGCCCCGCGACTGCGGCATCGTGCGTCTCCTCGGTCATGTGCGCAGAGGCGTCGTAGCCGGTGAACGTGTATTGGGCGAGCAGAAGGCCGATCAGGAAGACATAGACGGGCGCTCCCGAGAAGTTGAAGCCGGTGTTGTTCGCGGAGCTCGTGAAGATGAACGAGAGCGATTGATGGTGAGAAGGAATGAAGAAGAGGGCGCCGACGATGATCAGCACGCCTACCAGGTGCCACCACACCGAGATGTCGTTCAGGATCGCAACAAGGCGGACTCCAAAGGTGTTGAGCAGGCCGTGGAGGAAAAGAATCACCGCATAGACGGCAATGATGTGGGGCGGGTCGAGCGTGTAGTTGAAGAGCTGGTTGAACAGCGCCGACATGAAGAAGGCGCCGCCGAAGTCGATCCCGGCGGTGACCGCGATCTGACCCAGCAGGTTGAACCACCCGGTGAACCAGCTCCATGCGGCCGAGTTCTTGCCTCCCAGCTTGGCGGACCAGTAGTACAGCCCACCCGCCGTCGGATAGCTGGAGCACACCTCGGCCATGGCGAGGCCGACGAGAGTGACGAAGATCCCGACCACCGGCCAGCCGATGTTCATGATGATCGGTCCGCCCGTGTTCATCCCGTAGCCGTACAGGGTGAGACAGCCGGAGAGTATCGAGATGATGGTGAACGAGACCGCGAAGTTCGAGAACGTGGACATGCGGCGGCGCAGCTCCTGCGCATAGCCCATCCGATGGAGTGCTTCTACGTCCGAGTCCCGGGCCTGGACACTCATCCCTTTCTCCCTTCGCGCCGCACGGCAGCGCCAATCGCCCGCACCAGGTTGGGGGGGCTCGCCCGGAACCTAACAGGGGCTAGGATCGTTTGTCAAGGATGTGTCGGATGGGCTGTCGATGGACCGTCTTGTAACAAACGAAACAGGGCGCGATTCCAGCGTCGGGGAGCTGGTCAGGCACCGGCTCGGCAGCCTCAGCCCCGCCGAGCGGAAGCTCGCCAGGGTGCTCCTGGCTTCCTATCCGATCGCCGGCCTGGAGAGCGTGGCCCGGTTCGCCGAGAGGGCCGGCGTCAGCCCGCCGACCGTCACCCGGTTCATCACCAAGCTGGGTTTTCGCGGCTATCCGGACTTCCAGGAAACGGTGCGCCATGAGGTTCAGGCGCGCCTCAGCTCGCCCCTGGCGCGCTACCGGGATGAGCCGAAAGACCGTGGGACCGACTCCGTTCTCAGCGATGCGCTCGAGGTGGCCGGGCACACGCTGAAGGCAACGCTGGACCTCCTGTCCCATCGCGACGTCGAGGAGACGGTGGAACTCCTGGCCGACGTGCGCCGCCGAGTCATGGTGCTCGGAGGCAGGGTGAGCGGCCAGCTGGCGCACTACCTGGCCGGCCAGCTGCACCTCCTGCGCCCGGGCGTCGGCATCGTCGACTCCGAACGCAGCGCCCCGGCACAGCAGCTGATCGACCTCAGGAAGGGCGACGTGCTGGTGGTCTTCGACTACCGCCGCTACCAGGCGGACACCATCGAAAGCGCCAGGGTCGCGGCGGCGCAGGGCTGCAACGTCGTCCTCTTCACCGATCCGTGGCTGTCGCCTGCTTCCGCATTCGCCCGCCAGGTGCTGGTCACCAGCGTCGACACCGTCGGGCCATTCGATTCGCTGGTCGGCGCGACGGCTTTGGTGGAAGCCATGGTCGCCGCGGTACTGAACCGGCTCGGCCCGCGGGCACAGGCCCGGATGCAGAGCCTCGACCAGCTCCGAGCCGGCGACGTGCTGGCGGACTCCGACCAGTGAGCGGCGCGGACCGATCGGGATTCGAGCAGCGCTGACCTGCGCTGATTACCCTATGGTCACCGCTAATTGACCGATAACAATCCGTTCCAGCCGAGCGACAAGGTCTATGTGGACGCCCCGCATCTGTCTGTCCGATGGGACAGCAGCGCCCGATGCGTGGTCGTCGAATGGAAGGCATGGACCGACAGCGCGGCATTCAGAGCTGCCTATGACGTGATCCTCGACGCGATCCGCGAGAATCGAGGATCGCGGCTGCTGATCGACCTCCGAAAGGCGAGGGTGCTGGCTGACGAAGACCAGAAATGGATAGTCGAAGACTGGGGCCCTCGCTCGGTGCAGGCCGGGGTTCGCCGGAGGGCGATCGTCGCCCCCGAGCGCACCCTTCCGCGGATGATCTCTGACAGCGTGCGGCGGAGGGTGCCGGTGGGCTTGCTCGAGGTCAGGGCTTTCGGCACCCTGGACGAGGCTTTCGACTGGTTGTCCTCGTGAGCCGAGCCGCCTAAGGCGTTACGGGGGCCTGCATGCGGCGGTAGTCCTCCGGCGTGTCGATGTCCACCGGGTGTTTGAGGTCGCCGCCGGTCGAGAGCTTCGCCACCAGCTCGGGTTTCGCGCGGATCACGGCCCTGCAGCCGACGTCGCCCTCCAGGTCCTTCAGGTCGCCCCACAGCTGTCTCTCCAGGACGACGGGCGGATGGAGCAGGCCGCCGAAGCTCAGTGCTGCGGCAGGCAACCTCGACTCCTGCTGAAGATCGAGAAGCCGATCGAGAAGTGCCGCCGTCACATCTGGCTGGTCTCCGAGCACGACCATCGCGCGCTCGACGTCGTCGCCAAGCGCGGCCAGGCCCACACGCAGCGACGAGGCCATGCCGGACGCATGGTCCGGGTTGACCAGCACACGCGCGCGGCCGAGGTCCAGCCGGCTTTGGATCTCATCGGCCGAGGCGCCCAACACGACCAGCACGTCGTCGAGCTTCGAAGCGCAGACCTCCGCCACCACGAGCTCCAGCAGCGGCCGCCCGTGGATCAACAGCAGCTGCTTGGGACTCCCCATGCGCCGCGACGACCCCGCGGCCAGGACCACTCCGGTCGAGCGCATCAGCGGGACACTACGCTTCGATCGGTTTGAGGTAGCGCTCCGGTGTCTTCTCGAACTCCGCCTGGCACCCGGCGGAGCAGAACCAGTAAGTGGCGCCGCCATGGGTCGCCTTGTGCGTCGAAGTCAGAGGGTCGACGGTCATTCCACACACCGGGTCGGTGGCGAAGATGACGGCGGGGGCCTCGGGTGCGGCGCGCCGCCCACCACGCTTCTGCCGCGCGATGACCACCTCGGCCAGGGCGAGGAGCGCGATCTCCTCCTGGCTGACGCCGCGCGTCTTGCCGGCCGGGATGCGCATGTGCGCGAGCGTCTCTTCGTCGAAACCTCGAGCGAGGAGCTGCTGGCGAACCGCGGCAGAGCGGCGCGTGCTGGCGATCAGGCCCACGTCGAGGCCGGGATGGCTCAGCGCGGCCTCGATCGCGTCCTCGTCGTAGTGGCCCATCGTGGCGACCACCGCCCAGCTGTCGGGCCCTGGGTTGGCGGGCGCGAGATCGAGCGTGCCGAGGACCAGATCGGCGCCCGGAAAGTCTTCGGGCCGCGCCCCCGGGTGGACCGAGCAGGTCCGGAACCCCGCGAGCGAGCCCAGCTGCACCAGCGTGCGGGCAGACGGGCTGTCCCCGAAGACCAGCAGCAGTGGGCGCGGCAGCCGCGGCTCAATGAAGATGTCCAGCGAACCTCCGCTGGGACAGGTGGTTGCGACGGTGAGGGCGCCGCGCGTGCGGGTGTGCTTGACCTCTTCCGCGGCCACGATCTTGACCAGCTGCGGAATGCCCTCGGCCAGTGAGCGCAGCGCCTCGCGCCGGACGACGGGCTCCGAGCAGCTGCCGCCGATCCATCCCCGCAGCCGGCCGTCGGCGGTGATGACCGCCTTGTCCCCGGGGCGCGCCGAGGTCGGCGGCTCGACGCGCACGACGGTGGCCAGCACGCAGGGCGTGCCGTTGGCGGCGTACTCGCGCAAGAGCTCCAGGACGTCGTCGGCTATTCGGTGACCCCCTTCGATCTGAGAGCGGCCCACACCTTGTCGGACGTCACGGGCATGTCGATGTTCGTGATGCCGTAAGGCGACAGCGCGTCGATCACAGCGTTGACGTAAGCGGCCGGCGAACCGACTGTCGCCGACTCCCCGACTCCCTTTGCCCCGAGCGGGTGGTGAGGCGAGGGTGTGACGGTCTGGCCAATCTCGAACTTCGGCGTCTCCCACGCGGTGGGGATCAAGTAGTCCATCAAGTTGGACCCTATGCAGTTGCCTTCGGCGTCGAACGTGATGAGCTCCATGAAGGCGATGCCGTAGCCCTCGGTGAGCCCACCCTGGATCTGGCCCTCGACGATCATCGGGTTGATCCGGACGCCGCAGTCGTCGACGGCCACCATCCTCGTCACCTTGACCTGCCCGGTGCCCTTGTCGATGTCGACCATTACGGCATAGGTGCCGAACGGATAGGTCATGTTCGGCGGGTCGTAGTAGTGGACGCCCTCGAGGCCGGGCTCCATGCCCTCAGGGAGGTTGGTGTAAGCGGCGAAGGCCGCCTCCTGGATGGTCTTGAAACGGTCGGGCGAGCCCTTGACGAAGAACTTCCCGCGCTCCCACTCCAGGTCCTCCTCGGCCGCTTCGAGAAGATGCGCGGCGAGCTTGCGCGCCTTGTCCCTGAGCTTGCGGCTGACCATCGCGGTCGCCGCGCCGGCCACCGGCGTGCTGCGCGAGGCGTAGGTGCCGAGGCCGTACGGCGTGTGGTCCGTGTCGCCCTCTTCGACGATGACGTCCTGGGCCGGGATGCCCAGCTCTTCCGCGACGATCTGGGCGAATGTCGTCTCGTGGCCCTGACCCTGGGACTTGACCCCGAGCTTGAGGATCGCCTTGCCGGTCGGGTGCACTCGGAGCTCAGCGCTGTCGAACATGCGCAGCCCGAGGATGTCGAAGTCCGCCCCGTGGCCGGCGCCCACG
>JBGOTG010000089.1:0-9600 GCA_041476405.1 Candidatus Dormibacteraceae bacterium
ACGCGGTGCTGCCCCGGCTGGCCAGGGTTGAGAATCAGCGCGGCTGGAGTCGCGGGGGTCCTCCCGTCGGCCATCAGCGCGGCGATGCCGGACTCCCACCAGCCGGAGGCGAGCCTGAGCACGATGGTCTCGGCGCCCTTGACGAGGCCGAACCCGACCGACGCCGACCGGCCCTCGATGGTGAGAGGGATTCCGCTCATCACCGGAGCCGCCAGCTCCACGATGAGGCCAGGAATGGCCTCGAAGTCAACGCCGGCGCGCTCGAGCTTCTCGGCGATTTCGCTTCCGTTGGAGAACGCATACGGGTTGCCGGGGAAGAGCACTGTCACGTTCCGTCCGGTGCGCGCGAGTCTCACCACCTCTTCCGCCGACTCCAGGGCCGCGATTTCGGCACCCGCCGAGGCCAGGTGGAGCAATGCCGCACCGCAGCCGTCGCAGCAGCGGATGATGTCGGCCTCCCTGATCGCCTCCACCGCCTGCAGCGTGGCCAGGCCGGGGTGTCCGGGACCGACGCCGACAAGCCTGACTCTGCTCATGCCTCCACCCCCATCTCGGAGCACCAAGAAAGGTTAGAGCTTTCGAGAAACCACGTAGTTGGTCAGCGCGGCCAGCGCCGCCCCGCCCTCGACCGTGCCCAGCGATTCCAGCCGGCGGCGCGCCTCCGCCGAGAGTTCGCTTGCGCGCTCGAGGGCTCGTTGAGGTCCCTGACTGCCGCGCACGAGTTCGACTACCGCGTGTGCCTCACCGGCGCTCAGCTCTCGTCCCGCTTTGAGGAGGCCGCTGATTTTCACATTGACCGGCGCCTCCTCCATCGCGAGCATCAACGGAAGAGTCACGAATCCCTCGGCAATGTCATGTCCGATCGGTTTGCCGATCTCGTTCTCGCTGCCCTCGTAGTCGAGGACGTCGTCGGCGATCTGGAACGCAAGGCCGAGAAGACCGCCGTATGCGCGAAGAGCGGACCGACGGGGTCCATCGATGTCCCCGAGCAGGGCGCCGATGTCGCAGCACGCGGCAAGCAGTGTCGCGGTCTTCGCCTCGATGCGCCTCATGTACTCCTCGACCGTCGTGTCGTATCGATATCGAATGGCCTGCTGCCTGACCTCGCCTGCGCAAATCTCCATGACCGCCCGGGCCAGGATGGCAACGACCTCGGGCGTATCGGTGAGCGCCGCCTGCTCGTATGCCTTGGCGAAGTAGAAGTCGCCGACGACGATCGCCGGCTCGTCACCGAGGCGTGCCGCGACGGTGGGGCGACCGCGACGCACCTGGGCGCGGTCGATCACATCGTCATGGACCAGGGTGGCGGCATGCGTGAGCTCGACCGCGATGGCGGCCGGCGTCAGCGTCCCAAAGTCGTAGCGCCCGCACTTGGCGGCGAGGAGCACCAGGGCGGGCCGGATGCGCTTTCCGCCCGCCTCGAAGAGGTCCGCCATAGGGGCGGCGACGACGTCAGGGTCGCCGTCGATGAGGCGGCGCAGGGCGGCTTCGATCGCCTCGAGGTCAGCCGCGACCGGACCGAAGATGCCTCGAGGCTCGGCCTTTAAGCCTTCGACTCCTCCCAGATCCGCACCTCCTGCGCGTCGATCGCATCGCCGAAGAGGTTTGCGGCCACGTCATGGAAGTGCCCGGGCACGCCGGTGACCAGCACCTCGTGAACCGGCTCGACGCCCCCACCACGGAGCCGCGAGTGATCGAGGTGGCGCTCGACCTTGTCCGCGGTCGTCGTGGCCGAGTCGATCAGCTGGAACGCGCCGGGATAGACGCGCGCGATGGCGGGCTTCAACAGAGGGTAGTGCGTGCAACCCAGCACCAGCGTGTCCGCGCCCAGCTGGACGATGTCCGCAAGGTCTCTGTAAAGGACCTGCTCTGCGTACTTCGAGTCGGCCTGGCCGGACTCGACGATGTCGACCAGCTCGGGACATGCCTTCTGGTACACACCGACCATGGGATCGATCTCCTTGATGGCGTGCAGGTACTCCTGGCTCCGCATCGTGCCCTCGGTCGAGATCACGCCGATGCGATTGTTCTTGGTCGCGTCCACCGCGGCGTGCGCTCCGGGACTGATCACGCCCACGATCGGTACCTCGAACAGCTCCCGGGCCTGGTTCAGCGCGGCGGCGGTCGCGGTGTTGCACGCGATGACCACGAGCTTCACGTCGCGCGTCTCCAGGTACCGGATGATGTCGAGCGCGAAGCCGCGCACCTCGTCCTGATAGCGGGGTCCGTACGGGAAGTGGAGCAGGTCAGCGACGTAGATGGTGGACTCGACGGGGAGGCGCTCGCGGATCGCCTTCAGCACTGTCAGGCCGCCGACGCCTGAATCGAAGATCCCGATGGGACGTTGGTCAGTCATCTGTCCACACGGCTAAACGGACTTGATCGACAGACGGTAACCCAGGCCCGGGACGGCCTCGAGGCTCACGCCGGGGGTGGAGAGGTCGGAGAGCTTGCGCCGGAGTCGCTGTACGTGAGGGTCCACCGAGTGATCGTCCAGGTCGTGGGGATAGCCCCACACCTTGTCGCGCAGCTGCGCTCGCGTGAGGACCCGCTCGGGATTCGCCGCGAGGACCGCCAGGAGGTTGAACTCGGTCATGGTGAGCGGGATCTCCTCGTTCCCCACCTTGACCCGCCTTGCGGCGTTGTCGATCTGGAGCTCGCCGACGGTGAGAACGCCCTCACGCCCACCGCCTGCCTCGGTCAGCGCGGAGCGCCGCAGGTGCGCGCTGATGCGAGCGGCCAGGATCCTCGAGTCGAACGGCTTGGTGATGTAGTCGTCCGCGCCGACCTCGAGGCCGACCACCTCGTCGGTCTTGGTCGAGCGCCCTGTCAGCATGACCATCGGACTCATCACGCCCTGTCTCCTCAGTTCGAGGATGACCTCGGTCCCGCTGATGTCGGGCAGCACCCAGTCCACCAGGACGAGGTCTGGCTGGCCGGTGGTGCCCAGCTCGATTGCCTCCGCCCCGTTGGCTGCTTCGAGGACCTCATGACCCTGGAGGCGGCACACCTCGGCGACGAGAGTCCTGACGTCGGGGTCGTCCTCGATCACCAAGATGCGCCGCTTCCGGCGCCCCGGTGTGGCCGTCAGTTGTGCGCCGGAGGTGCGAATCCAACCCTGCGCGACTCGCGCGACGAGCGCTTCGAGCGCCGCATCAGCAGGACGCGCTTCTCCCCTCCGTCGACGATGTCGGCCAGCTCCCAGCCTTCGGCTGCGGCGGCCTGGAGGACCTTGACCAGAGTCGTGCCGTCAACGACCTGAGTCACGGTCAGGACCTCGGTCGAATACTCCCACTCTCGGCTCGGCATGCCGACCGATGGCACATGGGTGGTCGGAGCGGCGCCGTCGGCAGGCTGCTCGGGCTCGTCGGGTTCTTCGTCCGGGTCTTCTTCTGCGTTTGTGCGCACTCTCCAACGATTGTAGGTTCCCGAGCGCGCCGAGAGGCGTTCACGATGCCTTTGCCGGACCAGCCCGGGCCTCCACTCGAAGGCAGTTGGAACTAGACTGGGCCGGCCAGGAGATGTGACTCCCAGGTATTCGGGTAGGCTGGCCGCAACGTGCTTCCGACACCGACTATTCAGTTTCAGGCGGGGGGATTCTGATGACGCGGTTGAACCGTTTCCGGGCAGTCCTGGCTCCGTGCGTTACCGCAGTTGTGTTGTTGTCGACCTCTGACCTGGGTCCGCCCACCCTGGTCGCTCAAGCGGCGACATCGAGGACCCCGATCCAACAGGTGGTGGTCATCGACATGGAGAACCACTCCTTCGACAATCTGTTGGGAGTGTTCTGCAAGACAGAGCTTCGCAGCTCCCCCTGCGACGGGGCAACCCAGGGACGTCTTCCCAATGGGTCGACGATCCCCCTGTCTGTGGCAGCCAACAAAGTACCCAACGTCTCGCACAATCACGCTGACCAGGTCGCGGCCATCGACAACGGGAAGATGGACGGCTTCGCCACGATTGCGGGATGTTCCGCGGCGTTCGGTTACCAGTGCTACAGCCAGTTCGCGGAATCCCAGATTCCAAACATCACGGCTCTCGCCAGAGCATTCGCGATCTCCGACCGGACCTTCTCCGAGGACTCCGTTCCTTCATGGGGTTCTCACCTGGAGCTGGTCACCGGCACGCTTGACGGTTTCGTGGGCGACAACCCCACCAAGGGCACCTCCGGCATAACGGGACCTGGTTGGGGTTGCACCAGCAATCGCGACACGCTCTGGAATCCGCCTCATACGGGAAATTTGGTGAAGGTTCCATCGTGCATACCCGATCGTTCGCTCAACCCGGTCAAGTTCCCGTATGGCGGGGCCTACAAAGCGACACCTGTGCAGCACGTCCCGACGATCATGGATCGGCTCGATGCGGCTCGGCTGAGCTGGAAGCTCTACTCAGACAATGGGGCGAACACAGGTAAACCGCTCCCCTACGGTTGGGCGATCTGTCCGACCTTCGCCGGGTGCATCTTCACAGGTCAAGCGGCCAACATGGTCGCCTCAAGCAGGATCTTGTCCGATGCTGCGTCGGCCTCGCTGCCGCGCTTCTCGATCGTCACTCCCCCCTCCACGTATTCGACGCATAACGGATTCTCGATGTCGGTTGGTGACAACTGGATCGGGCAGGTAGTTGGGGCCATAGAGAGCGGGCCGCAGTGGAGATCGACCGCGATCTTTCTGACGTGGGACGACTGTGGGTGCTTCTATGACCACGTCGCTCCTCCTGCGGGACTCGGCATTCGAATTCCGATGATCATCATCAGCCCGTTTGCCAGGCCTGGGTTCACGGACGGTAGCACTGGAATCCCTCAGAAGATCGCTTCGTTCGCATCGATCCTGAGCCTGGTCGAATACAACTGGTTCTTGCCTCCATTGGCGACCACAGACGCCTTCGCCTACAACTACCTGGGAGCGTTTTGCTTCGGCTGCGTGAGCCGCACTCCTGCCGTAAAGATGACAGTCGTCAGCAACCCGCCGGGGCTGAACGATCCCGTCCCGGACTGGGCTCAAGACACCACATAGGAGTCAGAGTCAACCCAGTACCCCCGGCGGGGGTCGAACCCGCGCTGGACCGGGTTTAAGCCGGCTGCCTCTGCCATTGGGCTACGGGGGCAGACCAATTTTGCTCGTCAGGGGTAGTCGAAGAAACCCTTCCCGGACTTGCGGCCGAGGTGCCCCTCCTCGACCAGCTTCCTGAGCAGCTCCGGTGCGTCCGCGCCCTCACCCTGGCGGTGCCGATCCTTCATGGCGCCGTAGAAGATGTCGAGGCCGCTGAAGTCGAGCAGGTGGAAGGGACCCATGGGCCAGTTCAATCCCTTCTGCACGGCGATGTCGATGTCCTCGGCGCTCGCGTAACCACCCTCCAGGAGGTGCATGGCCTCCTCTGAGGCCGCGAAGAGGATGCGGTTGACGATGAAACCCCAGATCTCCTTCTGCAGCAGCACGGGAGTGCGGCCGATGCTACGCACGAACTCCATCGCCGTCTCGACCGTGGCGTCAGAGGTCTTCGGACCTCGCACGACCTCGCAGAGCTGCATGACCGTGACGGGGTGGAAGAAGTGCATGTTGCAACACTGCTGCGGGCGCCCGCTGAAATCGGCCAGGCGGCTGATGGCGATAGTGCTCGAGTTGCTGGCCAGGATCGCATCTTTCCTGGCGTGCTCGCCGAGAACCGTGAAAACGCCCTTCTTGGCGTCGAAGTCCTCGATCACCGCCTCGACGACCAGGTCCGCCGAACCGGCGGCTTCCGACAGGTCCCGGTTGTCGGTGATCCGAGAGAGGGCTTCCGCAGCCGCGTCCCGCGTCACCCGTCCCTTTTCCACCGACCGATCCAGAAGCCTCGTGTTCTGGGCCCTGGCGCGTTCGAGCTGGCCCTCGACCGAATCGACCAGGGCGACTCTGTACCGGCCGCTCATTGCGGTCTGCAGCGCGATCTGGGAGCCCATGGTCCCCGCACCGACCACCACCACGTTCTTCAACTCACTCATGTGCCCCATCCTCGATCATTGGCCTCATGCGGGTGAGCATGCAGCAATTCGAGGCCGCGGCGCAGGCCGCCGTGGACTCCATCCCCGACGAGTTCAAACCGTACCTGGAGAACACCGTCTTCGTGATCGAGGAGAGGTCGCCTGAGGACCTGATGGGTCTGTACGAGGGAGCCACCGCCCTGGCCGGCCTCGGGATGCCGGAGCGGATCACCCTCTACAAGCGTTCGCATGAAGACGCCGCCGACTCGATCGACGAGCTCGTCGACGAGGTCCGCAGAACGATCCTTCACGAGGTCGGCCACCACTTCGGCATGGAAGAGGACGACCTCCCGTACTGAGTAGGTTCACCGGAGGGTCCAGAACGCGCGGTCCCAGAGGATGAGCGGGTCGCCGACGCCCCGGACTGCAACTTCGACTTTGCCCACGCAGATGTCGTGGTCCCCAGCCGGGTGAACCTCTACCAGGCTGCACTCAAGCCAGGCCGCGCATCCCTCTATGAGCGGGATGCCGTTGGTCCCCAACCGATGCGGTATCTCCCGCCAGGCCGTGTCCACGGCCGGCGCACGACCGGCGAACCTCTCGGCGATGAACTCCTGCGCTCGGGTCAAGACGCTAACGTTGAACGCTGCTGCCTCGACCACAGCGGCCCGCGTCGTCGCCTCGCGCTCGAGGCCGACCAGAACCATTGGCGGCTCTGACGAGATGGAGACCAGGCTGCTTGCGGTCAGGCCACGGTACCCGGTCCCAAGCCGGGCGCTCACCACGACCACGCCGGCGGGGAGCCGGGCCATGACGTCCCGGAACTCCTGCGGTGCCACCTCGCGGTAGCCTAACCGCAAGGCTGTCCTACTTTGGCGGCCCCATCCGTGCGCTGTGGTAGGGATTTGACCCAGTGCGCGTCCTCCCCGCCGGACCCGGGGAGGCGATGGTGTCCGCAGGTAGAATCGGTCTTCGGAGCCGGGGCGACGTAGCCAAGTGGCAAGGCAGAGGTCTGCAAAACCTCCATCCCCAGTTCGATTCTGGGCGTCGCCTCCAATTCAACAACCGGCGGTCCGGCGGCGGCTAGGCGATGAGCACCGCGGTGATCACGGCTCCGGAGGATGCCGTCGTCGTCGGGCTGTCGTAGTCGTCACCGCATTGGAGAAACACCTTGCCCGCCGTGCTGAGCGAGATCGTTGCGGTGGTCACCAGGGTGTCGATTCCGTAGCCGGCGTTGGGGTCATAGGTGAGTGTGGCCTGCGCCTGGTCGCGCAGGTCGCCGAATCCGCCGGGCCCCTCGAGGTAGCAGACGACGGTGTCCACCTGGTTGGCATTGTCGTACGGAACGTCCTTGGCGGTGACGAGGTAGTTGCCGGCCGGGAGGGACAGCGAGACGACAGTCGGGAAGGTGACATTGATCTCGGTCCCGTTGATCCCTTTGGCAATCGACACAGAGGGCACGCCCGGAGGTCCCTGAGGACCGATCTGGTTCCAATGCTCTTTGACATAGCCGGTCGGGCACGTGGCGTTCTTGGTCGAGTACTGAAAGTCTTTGGTGGTGTGGTTGACACACGCGTAGTACACGACTGTGGTCGCAGTCCCGACCGCGAACCCTGTGGCGGAGAGCACCACCAACAACAGCCCGACAACACCTGTGGTGGCAGCCAGCCGCACCCAAGAGTTGTTGTAGCGAGCCAAGTCCAACCGCTTGAGCCACTTGCTCATTTCCTAGACCCCCCAAACAAAGTGAAGGCAGTCGCGGCGGTCGACTCGCCGTCAGCTTGCCCAGACGGGGTTAGTTTGTTAGGGACGATGTCAGACCGCAATAGTCCTTCGCTACCAGTTGACAGGCGGGCGAGCATTCAGATTGGCCTCGTTACACTAGGTTCACAGGCGGCCCCGGAAGCGATCACCGCCCAGTAACGCGAGGAGGAGTCGGCATGGGCCTGGCCCAGATCAAGATGCCCCAGCTCGGCGAATCGGTCACCGAGGGCACTGTCGAGAAGTGGCTCAAGAGCGAAGGTGACATGGTCAAGCGCGACGAGCCCCTGGTCGAGGTGGTGACCGACAAGGTCAACGCCGAGATCCCCTCCCCGTTCGAAGGCAAGCTGGTCAAGATCTCCGCCGCCGAAGGCGAGACGGTGCGCGTCGGCGCGGTCATCGGTCAGATCGAGGTCGCGGGCGCCGCGGCAGCCGTCGCTCCTTCTGCTCCAGCCGTGGAGCCTGCTCAACCGGAGGTCCCGGCCGCCCCCGCTCCCCGCCAGGGCGCGACAGCACCCGCCGCCGCCCCGCCGCCGCCGGCCGGAGGCGATGGCGGCGGGGACAGGGCTCGTCTCTCGCCCGCTGTCCGAAAGCTCGCTTCTGAGCACGGGATCGATGCCACCGCCCTCCACGGCACCGGGATGGGCGGACGTGTGACCCGTGACGACGTGCTCGCCGCGGTCGGCGGCGCCGGCGCTGCTGCGCCACCGGCCCAGGCTCCGGCCGTTCAGGCACCAGCGGCCCCCCGTCCGGCTCGCGTCGACGGCGCGCGCGAAGAGGTTGTGAAGCTTGGCTCCATGCGCAAGGCGATCGCCGAGCACATGGTCCGGAGCCTGGCCACCTCGCCCCATGCCTGGACGCTCCAGGAGATCGACGTCACGAACCTCGTGCGCTACCGCGAAGCCGAGAAGGATGGTTTCCGGGCCAGGCATGGCATTGCCCTGACCTACCTTCCGTTCGTAGTCCAGATCGTGTGCGACGCGATCAAGGAGTACCCCTGGCTCAACTCCACCTGGAGCGACGAAGGGGTGGTCCTGAAGCATTACATCAACATGGGGATCGCGGTCTCGATACCCGACGGCCTCATCGTGCCTGTCCTGAAGGACGCGGACCAGCGTGGCTTCACCGACCTCGTGCGGTCGATCAGTGACCTGGTCGAGCGAGCGCGCACCAAACAGCTCAAGCCTGACGACGTGCAGGGGGGAACGTTCACCCTCAACAACACAGGGGCGACGGGTTCGGTGGCGAGCCAGCCGATCATCAACCAGCCGCAAGCGGCGATCCTGACCACCGAGTCGATCGTCAAGCGCCCTGTCGTGATCGGTGATGGGATCGCGGTGAGGCACATGATGAACATGTGCTTGAGCTTCGACCACCGGATCATCGACGGCATGATGGCGGGCCAGTTCCTCAGCACGATCAAGAAGCGCCTCGAGGAATGGACCGCGGGAAGCATCCAGCTTTGAGCACCGGCGCCCCATTGACACCGGCGCCGATCCCGCCATGGATCCGCATTCGCGTGACCGAGGGGGAGAACTTCAAGGAGCTCAAGCAGATCGTGCGCGGCAGCCGCCTTCACACGGTTTGCGAGGAAGCACGTTGCCCCAACATCTTCGATTGCTGGAGCCGCCGCACCGCCACGTTCATGATCCTGGGCGACGTCTGCACGCGGGCGTGCCGGTTCTGCGCCGTGACCTCGGGACGGCCCACAGAGCTCGACCTGGGCGAACCGCTGCGAGTCGCCGAGTCCGTGGCCGAGCTCGGCCTTCGTCACGCGGTGATCACCTCGGTGGACAGGGACGACCTGAGAGACGGTGGCGCGGGCATCTTCGCTCGCACCATCCGGGCCATCCGGCGCCGCAGCCCCGGCACGACGATCG
>JBGOTG010000090.1:0-9511 GCA_041476405.1 Candidatus Dormibacteraceae bacterium
ATCCGCATCATCAACCAGTACGAGCGCGGCGTCGTGTTCCGGCTGGGACGGCTGATTGCTCTCAGGCAACCTGGCTTGAACTTCATCATCCCCTTTGGGATCGATCGTCTGGTCAAGATGGACATGCGAGTCATCACTCTTGAGGTGCCACCTCAGGAGATCATCACCAACGACAACGTCACCGCCAAGGTCAATGCCGTCATCTACTTCCAGGTCGTCGACGCGCAGAAAGCGGTGACGGAAGTTCTGAACTACATCAACGCCACCTCGCAGATCGCTCAGACGACGCTGCGGGCTGCGCTCGGCCAGGCCACCCTCGACGAGCTGCTGGCCAATCGGGACAAGATCAACCAGAACCTGCAAAAGATCATCGACGAGCAGACGGAGCCCTGGGGGATCAAGGTCGCGGTGGTCGAGATCAAGGACGTCGAGCTGCCCAGCACGATGCAGAGGGCGATGGCCAAGCAGGCAGAGGCCGAGCGCGAAAAGAGGGCCAAGATCATCAACGCCGAGGGTGAGTTCCAGGCCTCTCAGACGCTCGCCAACGCGGCCCAGATCATCTCCTCGCAGGCAGGCGCGCTGCAGCTGCGCTTCCTCCAGACCCTGGTGGAGATCGGCTACGAGAAGAACACGACCATCGTGTTCCCGATCCCAATCGATCTCATCCGCCCGATCCTCGACGCCGCGAGGCCCGCGGCCGACGCCCCGCCAGGCACGCCTTCGCTGCCGCATCCGGGGTCCAAGTCGGGCTGACCGGCCACCTCTACCTCGACCCGGGCAGCGCCTTTTTCGTTCTCCTCTGGCCGTTGCCGATGGTCGTCATCGCCAATTTGGCGGCCGGCAAGCCGTGGGCGAGCCATGCGATCGGGATCCTGGCCGGCCTGACTGCCTTCATCACGTTCCTGATGGGCGCGCTCGACCTGGCGGGGGCGGGCCTCGTCCAGCTGGGCTCGAGCGGTCAGCCACTCGGCGTGGACGCCGGCATCATGGCCACGGCGGTGGTGGCGGCAACCCTGGCCGCCAAACCGGTGCGCGATCGCGTCGCGCGCGTAATACCGATCGATCCGGACAGCCCTGTGCATGCGTACGCGCTCGTCCTGGCGGTGATCCTCTTCGGCACCCAGGCGGCGACGATCCTGTTCGTCGACGTCCTCGCCGTCAACCAATCGCAGCCGCCACTCGCCCTGGGCGACCTCATGGCCTCGGAGACGCCATTCCTGATCATGGCGCTCGCGGGCGTCGGGCTGTTCATCCGCCGCGATGCGGCAGGAGCGGCCCTCCGGCTGGGCCTGACCCGGCCCGCTTGGTGGCAGATCACGCTCGCCCTTGCCGCCGCGGGCGCCTTCTTCGCGTTCATCCAGGGGGCAGACTCGCTGGGCCACGCCTGGACGCCCCACGTCGCAAGCCAGGTCGACAAGACCACCCAGCACCTTTTCGGCGGGCTCGGCGACCCGGTCGGCATCGCGGCCCTGGCGCTTCTGCCTGGAATCTGCGAGGAGATCCTGTTTCGTGGCGCCCTGCAGCCTCGCCTCGGGCTCCTGGCGACTGCAATCCTTTTCGCGTCCGTCCACACGCAGTACGGTCTCTCGTTCGACGCGCTGTCAGTGTTCTTGGTCGCCATCGGGCTGGGCGTGATCCGCAAATACACCAACACCACCACCTCCAGCGTGTGCCACGTCACATACAACCTCCTCGCAGGCATTGGGATCGCCGGCGGCCTGTTCGGCCTGGCTGTCGGCGTCGAGGTCTTGCTCGCGGCCGTCACCGCTTACGCCCTCTGGGCGAGCCGGCGCCGGGAAGTGGTTGCGGCAACCCCTTAACAACCGGGGTGGGCGAGCGGCAGGGGCTACGCTAGTATTCGGACCATGGCACCAGATATAGGATCGGTGGAGGCAGTCAACCCCAAGATGTTGGCTACCACTGAGCCACCGATCATCGCGGTCGTGAACCAGAAAGGCGGTGTTGGCAAGACCACCACCGCCATCAACCTGGGTGCCGCGCTCGCGGAGCTGGGCCACTCGGTGCTGCTGGTCGACCTCGACCCCCAGGCCAACTCGACGTCCGGACTCGGTCTCGACCCCGTCCGCGCCCGCCTCAACGTGTACCACCTGCTCACCGGCGAGGCGTCCATCGAGCAGGTTGCGGTTTCAACCAGCGTGCCCGGGATGCGGCTCGTGCCTTCGCATATCGACCTCGCGGGAGCGGAGATCGAGCTGGCGACGCTCAGCGCGAGAGAGACGCGCCTCCGCAAAGCGCTCGCCTCTGTGCCGCCCGACGTCAGCTGCGTGATCATCGACTGCCCCCCATCGCTAGGCCTCCTCACGCTCAACGCGCTCACCGCCGCGACCAGCATGCTGATCCCGACGCAGTGCGAGTACTTCGCGCTGGAAGGCTTGCGCCACCTTCTGTACACCCACCAGCTGGTGCGGTCGAGACTGAACCCCAGACTCGGGATCGCCGGCATCGTCATGACGCAATTTGACGCACGCACGACGCTCTCGTGGGACGTGCTCGGAGAAGTGCGGCGCTCGCATCCCGCTCACATCCTCAAAACCCTCATTCCACGCAACGTCCGGATCAGCGAAGCGCCGAGCCACGGCAAGTCGGTGATCCAGTACGACCCCACCTGCCGCGGCGCGGCCGCCTATCGCGCCCTGGCAAAGGAGCTGCTCGAACGATGAAGCAACGCATCCGCGGATTGGGCCGTGGCCTCGACGCCCTCATCCCGACGTCGCGCGATGGAGACGCGATGGTGCCGCAGATGATCGCGGTGGATCAGATCCGGCCGTCACACCAGCAGGTCCGCACGCGCTTCGACGCGGGGCCGCTGGGCGAGCTCGCGGAGTCGATCCGCCGGCACGGCGTGCTGCAGCCTCTTCTCGTCCGAAGACTCCCTGACGGATATGAGCTCATCGCCGGCGAGCGTCGCTGGCGCGCTGCCCGGCTCGCGGGCCTCACGGCCGTGCCGGCCGTCGTACGCCACGACGCGGGGAACGATGCGCAGCTGGTGCTCGGACTCATCGAAAACCTGCAGCGCTCAGACCTCGACCCGATAGAGGAGGCGGGCGGTCTCAAGCGGTTGACCGAAGAGTTCGGTCTCACGCACGAAGAGGTTGCCCAGCGGATCGGGAAGCACCGTGTCTCCGTGTCACAGTCGCTCCGTCTCCTCAACGGCTGCCCCGCGCTGCAGTCATCGGTCGCTGCGGGCGTCATCAGCGCAGGCCATGCGCGCGCGCTGATCGCCCTCGAAGCGCAGGCCGCGCAGGAGCACGGGCTGAAGGTGGTGATCGCGCGCCGCCTGTCGGTGAGGCAAACCGAGAACTGGGTGCGAGCCTACAAGCCACGGCTCAAACCGAGAACCGATGCTTCGGGCGAGCTGGCTGCTGCCGCCGCCGAAGCAGAGGCGAAGCTGGGTCTTCCCGTGAAGATCACAGGCACCATGAACCGCGGCAAGGTGGAGCTCAGGTATTCGAGCCGAGAAGAGCTACGGCGGGTGTGCGCTAAGCTCGTTCAGTAACTCGAATGGACCTGCCACAGCACCCGGCGGCCGGAACCGCCCAAGCCCGAACGTCGACGGCTTCATCGCTCCTAAGGGAGCTGTTCGAGGTCGTGGTGCTGGCGGTGATCCTCTATTTCGGCATCAGCTTTGCCGTCCAGGCGGTGCACGTCGAAGGCCTGTCGATGTTCGCGACGCTCGACGACAACGATTACCTCATCGCGAACAAGATCGACTACCGGCTGCATGCACCGCAGCGCGGGGACATCATCATCCTGCGACCGCCGACCGACAACTCGAAGGACTTCATCAAGCGGATCATCGCGCTGCCCGGCGAGCGCCTGCTCATCAGCGACGGGATCGTCTACATCAACGGCCACAAGCTTGACGAGTCCTACCTGCCGGAGGCCTGGGTCGTGCTCAACAACTGGGGCGGCCCCGACGGCACCATCGTTCCGCCCAACGACTACTTCGTCATGGGCGACAACCGGAACAGATCGCAGGATTCGCGCACCTTCGGGTTCATCAGCCGCGATCGGATCGACGGGCGCGCCTGGTTTCGAATCTGGCCCTTGACCCACTTCGGCGGCATCTACGCGCAGCTCCCGATCCTGGAGTCCGGCACGACGTCCGCAGGGTGAGCCCCGCCTAAGCTCCGATCGCCGCCGCGAACGCGGACTCGCGTGTGAACGGACCGATCACCGCCAGCTGAATCGGCGAGCGCAGCACCGAGCTCGCGACCCGTCTGATGTCCGAGGCTGTCACGGCGTCGACCAGGCTCAGCTCATCCTCGATGCTGCGGATCTCACCCATCAAGAGCTCCTGGTAGGTGAGCCAGAAGGCAACGCCGTTGGTGGTCTCCAGGTCGAGGCGCAGCCGGCCCTTGGTGAACTCTTTCACGCGCGCGAGCTCCTCCGCCGGCAGGTCGTGGTCGCACAGCTGGTCCATCTCCGCGATCACAGCGCGGATGGCCTCGACCGCTTTCTTGGGGTCGACCCCGAGGTAAACGCCGAGGTGGCCGGTGTCACGGTGCTTCTGCGTGAAGCTGTGCACGTCATAGGCCAGGCCCATGCGTTCGCGGATGTTGAGAAAGAGCCTCGAGCTCATTCCTTCACCGAGGACCGTGTTGAGGAGATCGAGCGCATAACGGTCGGGGTCCATGTAGCTGAACGCGCGCACGCCAAGGCAGATGTGGGCCTGCTCCGTACGTTTCCGGTGGACCAGGACGTGGGGCCGGTCCAATGGTCCTGGCGCCTCCGGTGCGACCAGGCCGTCCGGCTCGGATGGCAGCGTCAGTCGAGAGCTCACCTCCGCGAGCGTCTCGCGCTCGTCGATCGCGCCCGCCGCCCCTATGACGAGGTTGGGCAGCCTGTAGTGCGTATCGGCGTATTCGAGGATGTCATCGCGCGTGAGACGGGCGACGGATTGCTCGGTCCCAGCGATGTCGCGCCCCAAGGGATGCCCCGGCCAGATGATCTCTTCGAGCAGGTTCAGCACGTGGTCCTGCGGCTGGTCCTGGTACATCTTCAGCTCTTCGAGGATGACCATTCGTTCTCGCTCCACGTCGTCCGGCGCGAGCCTGGAGTTCGACACGATGTCGGACAGGACGTCCAATCCCAGCTGCAGGTGCTCGGCCGGCACGCGGGTCCAGTAGGCGGTCAGCTCCTTGTCAGTGGAGGCGTTGATGAATCCTCCCACGCCTTCGATGGCATCGGCGATCTCCTTGGAGGTGGGGCGCCGGCGCGTGCCCTTGAAGAAGAGGTGCTCGATGAAATGAGAGACGCCGGCCAGACGATCGTCCTCCAGGCGGGATCCCCCTCCGAACATGAAGACGACGCTGGACGACAGGCGCTCGGGCATCGGCGCCATGACCAGCCTGGCCCCTCCCGGCAGGCCGTGAACTCGCTGGGGTACGGCCATGGGAGGGCCAGTATATGGGCGCCCGAGCGGCGGCAAGGATGGCCCTGCTGGATTCGGCGCACTGCTCAGACGGCTGCGCCACCCTCCCGGAGCGCACCGAGCGCTGCGTAGAGCGTCATCGCCACGAAGTCGGCCGGCATTCCATCCGAGACCGCATCGAGGGCCTCGCCGAGATAGCGGCGGACGTTGGGGACGTCATCCACCTCTCTCAGCTCGAGGCAATCACGGATCGCCTCGGCGATCTCGGTCGGCGTGATCTCCTCGTCGCCGGCGCCGTCCTCGACCGCATTGATCAACTCGATCGCTTTCCGGATCCGCTGCGCCGCGGCCCGGCCAGACATCAGGGTTCCGCTACTCGGCGGCCGGCTTGCGCAGCCCGACCACGACCCGCCGCTCGGGTTCCTCCCCAATGCTCGAGCTCGTGACTTCGGGGTCGCCTTCCAGCGCCAGGTGAATCGCTCTTCGCTCGAAGGCCTGCATGGCGTCGAGCGTGATCGCGTCACCTGTCATCTTCACCTGCCGGGCGGCCCGAAGCGCGATCTCGCGCACAGTGTGCTCGCGGCGCTGCCGGTATCGCTCGACGTCGACGATGATCCGCTCGCCTTCGGCCAGGTGGCGGCCGACCATCACATTGGTCACCGACTGCAACGCGCGAAGCGTCTCGCCGCGCCACCCGATGAGCGCGCCCAGGTCGCGACCGGTGATGTCCAGCGTCAACGGCTCGCTCCCTGGACGTGCGGTCACCTGCGCGCGAATGCCCATGTGCTTCAGCAGCCCATCGACCAGGGTCCGCGCCGCCTCCGCTTTGCCATCGGTCGGGGCCGCTTCCGTGGATGCAGCCGCTGAGTGATCGATCACGCTGACCTCGACCACCGTCTCTTCCGGGCCCTCGCTCAGCACCCTCACGTCCACGTTTCGCCGGCTCTCGCCGAGCTCGATCAATGCCGCGTCGACAGCTTCATCAAGCGTGCGGCCGCGACCCTCTGCTGAATTCATCACACAGACCTCATCTCTTTCGTTTCCCTCGCCCATTCGGGGGCACGTTCCCGGGTCCATTCTTCGGTCCGTTCCGGGGCCCGTCCTTGAGCCCGCGGCCTAGTCCCCCACCGGACCCGGTGTCAAACCCCTTCTTCGGGCCCGCACCACCTTTCGCATCGAGCGCCGGCTTGACCGAACTGTCTCGCCCCGGCAGCAGATTGCCCCATCCGACGACGAAGTACTGCTGAATGATACCGACGCAGTTGCCGATGAACCAGTAAAGGCCCAAGCCCGCCGGGACGGTCAGGGCAAAGTAGCCGATCATCAGCGGCGAGAGCCAGACCATCATCTTTTGCATCTGCTGCGTCTGGAGCTCCTGCTCGGTCGGGTTGGGGGCCGGCGGCATCTGAAGCATCTTGGTCTGCACGTAAGTGGTCGCTGCAGCGAGCAGCGGGAATACGACGTAGGCGACCGCTGGGATGCCGACGCCGAAGATCGGCAGAGTCATCAGCAGGTGGTGGTTGGGGCTGTCGTTGAGGTTGGGGATGAACAGGAAATGGGCGGGAATCTTGGCTGCGTGGGCGAAGCCCGTGAACACGTAGTAGAGCGCGGTGAGGATCGGGATCTGGACTATGAGGGGAAGGCAGCCGACCATTCCCGCCAGCGGATTGATGCCGTGCTCCTGGTACAGCTTCTGCATCTCGGAGTTCAAGCGCATGCCGTCCTTCTTGAACTTCTTGCGCAGCTCCGCGACCTGCGGTGCCAGCTTCCGCTGCTCGAGCATCGACTTTCGCTGGGTGGTGAGCTGAAACAGCATGAGCGGGGTCAGGAGCAACCGGATGCCCAGCGTGAGGACGACGATCGCCAGCCCGTAGGCCCCGATGGTCGCAAGGATCGGCACGCCCTGGAACTGGTTGTAGATGAAGTTCAAGATCGCCGCGAGGTTGTTCTCGAACACCACCTGCCAGAGGTGGACGATCGGCTTGAACACGTCGAACACAGAGCTGAGGTAGATGTCAGGTCTCCCGTGAGGGGCGGACGGCAATACGGTCAGGGAACAGGATCGTAGCCGCCCTTGGCGAACGGATGGCAGCGCGCGATCCGCGCGGCCCCCATCCACCCACCCCGCAGCCAGCCATACCTCTCCACCGCTTCATACGTGTACTGCGAGCACGACGGGTAGTAGCGACACGACGGCGGGAGGATCTTCGAGAAGGACTTCTGGTAGCCGCGAATCAGACCGAGCAGGATCCTCGTCATGGGTTCAGCCTCGCGAGCCTGACAGCAGCCTCCGCAGCCTCCTTGCTCAGGTCGGCGAACGTCACCTCGAGCGCCGCCGGGCGTGCGATCAGGACCACGTCATATCGTATTCCCAGGTCGGCCAGTGGCGAATCAGGGCCGAGCAGCACGGTGCGGGCCAGCTCGCGCACGCGGCGCCGGGCTCTGTTGCGCTCGACCGAGCTCTTGACCCCGCGGCTGACGGTCACGCCGACCCGGTTCTGCTCTCCTGAGCTTGGGACCGCGAAGGCCACGAGAGCGCGCCCGCTGTGGATGCGCGTGCCGGTCATCGCGGCCTGGAACTCCGCCTGGCGGCGGAGCCGGTAACGCCTCTTCACGGGAGAGGCGCGCTTAGCTGCTAAGCCGCAGGCGGCCCTTGCGACGGCGGTTTTGCACCACGCGGACACCGCCCCGTGCGCTCATCCGGCGCAGGAAGCCGTGCACCCGGCGGCGGTACCGCTTCTTCGGTTGAAAGGTTCGCTTGATAGCCGGATCCCCCTGTTCGCGAGACTGCTGTGAACCGCGGTAGTGTATCGAAGTCCGGTCGTGTCGATCTTGGTACCGCTGCTATAACTTCATCAGGTGACCTGCATGCCTTGCGAAGGGGGTAGGCCTTTGCTACAATCCCGCCCCGGAAGCAACCGGGGTAGGGGTAGCTCCTCCAGTCCAGTACAGGTCACGCCAGTCGCTCTCAGTAAACGTCCCTCTTGAGTGCACGTTGAACGTATAGCACCGCTTCCATATTTCGGGATCGATCGGATGGGGGATTTCGGACGGGTCGGCGCCGCCAGCCTGTGGAAATCCGCTCCGTTCTTTTCCACAGGCAGCAGTGAGGCGGAGCTCGTGGTCGTGGAGCTTCGATTGAACCTGCGGTCGCCGTGGGTGCGATGCCGGGAGGCTTCGCGGGCGAGGAAGCAGGAGAAGGATGGAATGGATTTGGTCCCAAGTTGTCCACAGCATTTGCAGAGCGCCGTCGGACTCCTTCCCCAGCGTCGGCGGTCGGCGTCCACAGGCCTGGACGCTCCAGCCGTGAGACGTCCGGCGTCGGAGAGGCGGAAGGAGACAGTGAGTTGAACCAGGACCAAGTCTGGTCCCAGGTCCAGGAGGAGCTGCGGTTCCAGCTGGCGAAACGCACCTACGACATGTGGCTGAAAAACACCTCGGTGCTGTCCACCGACAACAACACGTACCGGATCGGAGTGCCCAGCAAGCTGGCCAAAGACTGGTTGGCGGACCGATTCTCGGGCTTGATCCAGGAAACGCTACAGGCGGTCACCGGGTCCGATGTGGACATCGACTTTGTCATCGCGCCGACTGGGCACCGCCCGCTCATCGCCACCATCGAGGTGGACGACCTCGCGCCGGAGAACGGGCACGACACCGAGGTCGAGCCTTTCCCGAATGCCCCGGCGATACCCCCGTCCGAGCTCAATGTTCGCTTCAAGTTCAAATCTTTCGTGGTCGGCCATAACTCACAGTTCGCGCACGCGGCAGCCAAGGCGGTGGCCGAAGCGCCGGGCGACAGCTACAACCCGCTGTTCCTGTACGGCGGCGTCGGTCTCGGCAAGACCCACTTGATGCACGCCATCGGCCACGAGGTGCACAACCGCTTTCCTCGCAAGCGCGTCGTCTACCTCACCTCCGAGCAGTTCACGAATGAGGTGATCAGCTCGATCGCCACCGCGCGCATGGGCGAGTTCCGGCACAAGTACCGGACCGTGGACGTGCTGCTCATCGACGACGTCCAGTTCCTCGCCGGCAAGGACCGCACCAAGGAGGAGTTCTTCCACACGTTCAACGCGCTGCACGAGATCAACAAGCAGATCGTCATCTCGTCCG
>JBGOTG010000091.1:0-9469 GCA_041476405.1 Candidatus Dormibacteraceae bacterium
CCGCGCGCAGGCGGCGAGGATAAGCGGCCTGTCGAAGCCGACAGTATCCCTGTCCCTCGCCGGCCTTCTGGATGCAGGCCTGGTCCGCGAGGTCGGCAGGTCGAGGGGTGACCGGGGTCCCACCGCGCTCCTGTACGAGCTGAACCCGATGGCCGGCTGGGTGGTCGGCATCGACGTCGGCCGGAGGTGGGTCCGGGCCGCCATCGCGGATATCGCGGGCACCATCGTGGCCCGCCGCGACGAGCGCGCGAAGGTCAGAAGCGCCAAGACCCTCATAGGACAGATCGGGAGCATTGCCAGGCGGCTGGCCGGCGAAGCCGGGCTTCAATGGGAGCAGGTCACGCACGCGGCGCTCGGCAGCCCGGGTGTCTTCGACCCTGCGCATGGGTACGTGGCGATGGCGCCCAACCTTCCAGGCTGGGGCAGGCAGGGCCTGGTCGAGGCGGTCCGTGAGGAGCTCGGCACCAATGTCAACTTCGAGAACGACGTGAACCTCGCCGCGCTGGCGGAAAGGGCGCACGGCCACGGCCGCAACGTGAGGAACTTCGTCTTCCTGTCGGTGGGCACCGGCGTCGGGATGGCGCTCGTCATCGACGGGCAGCTGTACCGTGGCGCGCACGGAGCGGCGGGTGAGATCGCCTACATGCCATTGGGGATGGGCGACCCCCACGACCCCGCGAATCGCCGGCGCGGAGCGTTCGAGGAGTCGGCCGCCGCGGCGGGGGTAATCCGAATCGCGCGAAAGATGGGCATGCGATTGCCCCTGAGCCCCGAGAAGATCTTCACGGCCGCTCGTCGCGGCCACGTCGTGGCCTCGCGGGTGGTGCTGGCCGAGGCTGCCCGCCTGGCGCTCGCGATCGCGACAGTCACCCCGGTGCTGGATCCCGAGCTCGTCATCCTCGGCGGAGGCATCGGCCGAAACGGCGACCTGCTGCTCGCGCCCATCGAGCGAGAGCTCAGGCAGCTGCTGCCGTTCCGGCCGCGGGTGGTGGTCTCCGCGCTGGGCGAGGACGCGGTCCTCCGCGGCGCGGTGGCCACCGCGCTCGAAGTGGCTCGCGACCGGGTCTTTGCGCGCTCGCCGGTTCGTCAGGTGGCGGAGGCGGCCACGGGATGAGAGCCGCCGCATACGGGGGGCGCAGATGCGCTCAAACAGAAGGAGACATCGCCGGATTCGATTACTGGAGGTACTGGGCATGAGACGTCACAGATTCCCGGTCGTCGGTTTGCTTGCGTCGCTGGCCCTGATCGTGGGCGCGTGTGGAGGGTCGAGCGGAACCACCGGGACCCAGCGCACCACCGGCGGCGTTCTGACGATCGACAACGAAAGCGGCGCTCTGTGGCAATGCGACTTCAACCCGTACAACGGGTCGGTCAACGGCCAGTCGTTCGGCATCCTCTACGAGCCGCTCGTCTACGACAACCTGCTCAACGACAAGAAGACGAACATGCTGGCCAGCGCCTACGCGTGGAGTCCGGACAACAAAACCCTGACCTTCACGATCCGCTCGGGCGTGCAGTGGAGCGACGGTCAGCCGTTCAGCGCCGCAGACGTCGTGTTCTCGTTCAACCTCATGAAGCAGCACCCTGAGCTCGACCTGCAATCGGTCTGGACGGTCCTATCCAGCGTCACACAGGACGGCACCGACAAGGTGGTCATGACCTTCGCGCAGTCGGCGGTGCCGAACTTCTATCAGATCGCCGGGCAGACCGCGATCGTTCCGCAGCACATCTGGTCCGCCTTCAAGGACCCCGTGACCCAGCAGATCAAGGACCCGATCGGGACGGGCCCCTTCACGATGAGCCAGTGCACTGGACAGAACATCACGTTCACGCGCAACGCCACCTACTGGCAGACGGGGCTGCCCTACCTTCAGACCGTCAACTACCCCGCCTTCCTCGACAACGACCCGGCGAACGCGTTCCTCGCCACCGGCCAGGCGCAGTGGGGAGGTCAGTTTATCCCCAACATCGACACGTACTACGTGGCCAGGGACAAGGCCAACAACCATTACTGGTTCCCGCCCATCAACAACATCAACATCTGGTTCAACACGAAGACGGCGCCTCTTGACAACAAGGTCGTGCGCCAGGCCTTCGCCTTCGCGATCGACCGTGCGAGCGTCTCTCAGAAGGGTGAGTACGGTTACGAGCCGCCGGGCAACCAGACAGGAGTCCTCTCGCCGACCTTCGACAGCTGGATCGACAAGACCCAGGCGGACAAGTACGGCTACAAGTTCGACACGGCGAAAGCGGTGAGCCTTCTCCAGCAGGCGGGTTACACGAAGGACAGCTCCGGGATCTTCCAGGACGCCTCGGGCAAGAAGCTGTCGTTCACCATCATCAACATCGCCGGCTACACCGACTGGGTCGCCTCAGTACAGGTGATCCAGGACAACCTCAAGCAGGCGGGCATCGAGCTCAAGGCCCAGAACCTGGAGAGCAACGCCTACTTCGACAAGCTGTTCACCGGCAACTTCCAGCTTGCTTACGGCTCGCTGAACACCTCACCCGGCCCCAACCCCTACTACGAGCTTCGCAACACCCTCCACAGCGGCACGACGGCGGCCATCGGCGCGACCGCCAACGGCGACTACGGGCGGTACAGCAACCCGGCGGCCGACACGCTGTTCGACCAGTTCGGCGCCACGACCGACACGGCCAAGCAGCACGACCTGATCAAGCAGGTCGAGGCGATCATGCTGGAGGACGTGCCGGTCATCCCCGTCACCGAAGGGGTGGCCTGGTACCAGTACTCGACGAAGGATTTCGCCGGTTGGCCGACGGAGCAGGACCCGTACGCGGCTCCGGCGCCCTGGAATCTTCCCGACTGGGAGATCGTGCTCACACACCTCTACAAGAAGAGCTAGTCACAGCAATTGGAGGGGGGCGGCGCGACGTCCGGTGCCGGGCGTCCGCCGTCCTCGCATCCCGGGGGTAGGCTAGGTCCGATCCGATGAGCTTTGTAGCCAGGCGCCTCGAGTTCTTCTTCATCACGGCGTGGGCGGCGCTGACGGTCAACTTCATCCTGCCGCGAATCATGCCCGGGAACCCCGGGCAGGCCATGCTCGTGAGGTTTCACGGGCGTGTCAGCCCGCAGACCATCAAGGCCCTCGAGGTGGCGTTCGGCGTAAACACCGATCAGCCTCTGTGGCAGCAGTATCTGCAGTATCTGGCGAACACGCTGCGCGGCGACTTCGGCACGTCGCTGACGTTCTTTCCGGAGCCGGTCGGCGACGTGATCAAACAGGGACTTTTCTGGACGCTTGGGCTCGTCGGCCTGGCGACCGTCATCGCCTTTGTGCTCGGGACCCTGATCGGGATGCTGAGCGCGTGGCGCAGGGGCGGATTCCTCGACGCGATCCTGCCGCCGGTGTTCATCGTGATATCTGCCTTCCCGTATTTCTGGCTCGGCCTGCTCGTGCTCCTTCTCTTCTCGATCACACTCGGCTGGTTTCCCTCCGGCTTCGCCTACGACCTGACCTCGTCGATCAACCTCTCATGGTCGTTTGTCGGCGAGGTGATATGGCACGGACTGCTGCCGGCGCTCACGATCGTGGTCACGTCGATCGGGGGCTGGATCCTCACCATGCGCAACACCATGATCACGACGCTGGCCGAGGACTACGTCAAGATGGCGCGCGCCAAGGGCCTTTCCCCGGTGCGCATCATGCTGATGTACGCCGGACGGAACGCAATCCTGCCCAACCTCACGGGATTCGCGATGTCACTGGGCTTCGTCATCAGCGGGGCCATCCTCGTGGAGATCGTCTTCAACTATCCGGGGCTGGGATTCACTCTTCTGCAGGCCGTCCACAGCGAGGACTTCGCGCTGATGCAGACGCTGTTTCTCCTGATCACGCTGGCGGTGCTGGTCGCGGTGCTGGCGGCCGACCTCCTGACTGCATGGCTCGATCCTCGCACCCGCGACTCGGCAGGGGTCTAGACGCACATGGCGATGCGGATCCTCACCGACCAGCCACCCGTCGAGACACCATCGATTTCATCGCGGTCAGGGGTCGTCGGCACCCTGGCGCGCGCGCTCGTCTCGAACCGCAAGGCGCTCGCAGGCACTGTGGTGCTGGGGGTCTTCGCCTTCGTGTCGATCTTCGCCGCGGTCATCGCCCCCTACGACCCGCACTCCCTCCAGTTCGACCCGATCCTCGGACCTTCGCGCGCGCACCTCCTCGGCACCACCGGCAACGGGCAGGACATCTTCTCGCAGCTGGTCTGGAGCACGAGGCAATCGCTGTTGCTGGCGGTGGTGGCCGGCGTGATGGCGACAGCCATCTCGGTCCTGGTCGGCGTTTCGGCCGCCTATCTGGGCGGGCTGTGGGACCACCTCCTGAACCTGTTCACCGACGTCTTCCTCGTCATCCCGACGCTGCCGTTGATGATCGTCGTCGCCGCGTATGCCAAGGGCGGCGGGACGGCGGTGCTCATAGCCGTCATCGTGATCACCGGCTGGTCCTACGGGGCCCGACAGCTCCGCTCGCAGGCCCTGTCTCTGCGCAACCGCGAGTTCCTCGAGGCGGCGCGGGTCAGGGGCGAGCGAAGCATGTACATCATCGCGTTCGAGGTCCTTCCGAACATGACCTCGCTGATCGTCGCCATCTTCCTGGGCGCCGCGCTCTACGCGGTGCTGGCGGCGGCCGGCCTGCAGTTCATCGGGCTTGGCGACACCAACGACCTCAGCTGGGGAACCATGCTGTACTGGGCGGAGAACAACGGCGCACTGCTGGCTGGGTCTCCGCTGTGGGTGCTTGCACCCGGCCTCTGCATAGCGGTCCTGGGGGCCGCCTTCGCGCTCCTCAACTACGCGTTCGACGAGATCAGCAACCCGGCCCTGAGGCCGGTCCGCAGGAAGCGATGATCGCCGCCGCGCCGGTGCTGGAGGTCAAGGAGCTCAGCGTCGAGTACCAAACCGACGCCGGCGCGGTGAGGGCGGTGGACCGCGTCTCGCTGGACGTGGCCAAGGGTGAGTTCCTGGGCATAGTGGGCGAATCGGGTTGCGGCAAGTCGACCCTCCTGTTCGCCATCGCGCGCCTGCTGACGCCGCCCGCGGAGATAGCCGGCGGCTCGGTGCACTTCGGGGGGAGGGACATGGTCGCGATGACCGAGCCTGAGCTCCGTCATATCCGCTGGCGCGACTACTCGGTCGTCATGCAGAGCGCCATGAACGCGCTAAACCCCGTGATGACGATTGGGGCGCAGCTGCGCGACGCGATCGAGGCGCATGAGCGGCAGTCAGCGCAGAGCCTCCGCGAGCGCAGCGAGCAGGTCATGCGGCTTGTCGGCATCGACCCCGTGCATCTCGGCAGCTACCCCCACCAGCTCAGCGGCGGCATGCGCCAGCGCGCGATGATCGCGATGGCACTCGTCTTCACGCCCGACCTCGTCATCATGGACGAGCCCACCTCGGCGCTCGACGTCGTCGCGCAGCGATCCCTGATGCTGCAGATCAAGGACCTCCAGCGCCGAATCGGGTTCGCCGCTGTGTTCGTGACGCACGACATGTCCCTGGTGAGCCATTTCTCCGACCGGCTCGCCGTGATGTACGCGGGGCAGATCGTCGAGATCGGGGACACCCGCGCCGTGTTCGCAGACCCGAAACACCCGTACACCAAGGGCCTGATGCACTCGTTCCCTTCGATCTCGGGGCCGAAGGAACGGCTCGTGGGAATCGCGGGCAGCCCTCCGGACCTTCTGCACCTGCCGTCGGGCTGCAGGTTCCATCCGCGCTGCCCTTCGGTGATGCCGCGCTGCCGCACGGAGGAGCCTCCGTTCTACCAGCAGGACGGCGATCTCGTGAGATGCCACCTGTACGACCGATGAAGACCGAGCCGCGCCCGCTCCTCGAGACAGTCAGCCTCACGAGGCACTTCCGTCTCGGTGGCGTCTTCTCCAAACGCATCCTCCACGCCGTCGACGACGTCGATCTGGCGATCGGCGCAGCGGAGATCGTCGCCCTGGTCGGCGAGAGTGGGAGCGGGAAGAGCACTATCGCGCGCCTGATTGCGCGCGTGTACAGGCCGACGAGAGGCGAGATCCGCTATCACGGGCGCCCGTTGAGCGCCATGAGGTCTCGCGCGGAACAGCTCGAATATCGCGGCCACGTGCCGATGGTCTTTCAGGATCCGTACGGCTCGCTGAGCCCTGTGTATCGGGTTTCTCATGGGGTGCTGCGGGCTTTGAAGCTGCACCGCCCGGCGCTCGCCAAGTCGGCGCGGGAGCAGGTCGCAGCGGAGCTGTTCGAGTCGGTGGGTCTTTCGCCGGGCAGGGAGTTCCTCGTCAAGTACCCGTACGAGCTGAGCGGCGGGCAGCGGCAGAGGGTCGGATTCGCGCAGGCGCTTGCGTGCAGCCCCGAGCTCATCCTGGCCGACGAGCCCGTCTCGATGCTCGATGTCTCGGTGCGCATCGGGGTGCTCAACCTCATGGCCACGTTGCGTCGAGAGCTGCGGATCTCTTTCCTTTACATCACCCACGACATCGCGAGCGCGAGGTACGTCGCGGACCGGCTGATCGTCATGTACGCGGGTCAGATCGCCGAGAGCGGCCCCGTCGAGGACGTGCTCGCGCACCCCAAGCACCCATACACGCAGCTCCTGCTGTCGGCGGTTCCCGATCCGCGCGCCCCCATCTCGCTGCCTGCGTCGTCGGAGGTTGCGGAGCCGCCGCGCGTGGTCAGCCCGGGCGAGGGTTGCCGCTTCCGAGCCCGCTGTCCGTTCGCAATCGACGAATGCTCGGTGTCAACGCCGCATCTGCGTCTCCTTCGGCCGGCGCACACCGCGGCCTGCCACGTCGCGGCATCCGACGTGGCCGACCTGATGCCGGACACGGAACGAGCCGCCTCGTCGCGCTGACCTCGCCGGGCGGGGCCGCGCTCAGGCGGGGCTACCGCGGGCTGAGGGCCGGCGTTTGCACCGGCCCTCGCCCAGCGGCGTTGTGGGACCAGCCTGGCGGCTGGTTGGGGGGGACGCTACGGGACCGTCGGACGGATGCCCGCGTTCTCCTGCGCCTCGCGCGCGGCGCTTTCAGTAGCCTCGTGGGCCGGCGTCTCGTTGGATACGAATGGCGCGTTGGTCGCCGGGGTGGGCGTCGCCGCCGTGGTGGCGGCCGCTGCACCGATCGTGGTTACCCCGTACATGACTGCTCCGACGACGCCTCCCGCGAGCATCGACGCCGCGATGGCGGCCGCTGCAACCGACTTGCGAACTCCGTTCATGTGGCTGTCTCCTCTGACTTGTATTCGCTCATCGAGCGTTAGGGCCGAGGCTGACGGCCGAGCCTCAGCGGGTCGTGTGAGGAGACTGTGAGTTTGCCGAGATGACCTCGACGAGAATGATCCGGCACGCGGTCTGGTCCGTATTCATTGACACGCGTCGTACGCAGAAGGAAGGAGGAAGGATGAGCTTCAGCATCGAGCGATACAAGGAGGAGTCCAAAAAGCTCGACACCGTGGGTGTCGACTGGGCGGCGGTGACTGCACACCCGCTGTCGAAGGGCGATCTGTTCTGCCTCCACTACATGATGGACATCGAGAACCACGTCCCCCTCTATCTATCCCACCTGCTGGTGACGCGCGCGTGCATGGATCCGATCCTCACCTCATTCCTGGCGTGCTGGAACTACGAGGAGCTGTGGCACGGCGAGAACCTGGGCAAGCTCCTGAACCTGTACGGGATCGAGTTCGACACCCAGGACCGCATCGCCAACGTGCGAGCCAACCTCGGCCTGCAGAACAGCCTGAGCATCCTGTCCACGATGGCGGGGTCATGGCTGCTGAAGGACTTCTCGGCCGTCTACCTGTCGATCGGCGCGATCAACGAGCTGTCGACCCTGACGGGATACGCGGCGCTGATCCGCAAGTCGGGCCACCCGGTGCTCACCGACCTGCTGGGCGGGATCATCAAGGACGAGCGCCGCCACTTTGCCTTCTACTTCAACTCCGCGAAGGAATGGCTCACCGACAATGTGAAGGCGCAGAGGATCGACAGGTGGATGATCGACCGCGTGTGGGTTCCGGTCGGCCAGGGGGTCAAGACGCAGGAGGAGGTGGACGCGCTCGCCCTCTACCTGTTCGACGACGAGCAAGGCGAAGAGGATCTCATCAACCTCGACGCGAAGATCGGCAAGCTGCCAGGCCTCTCCGGGGTAAAGCTCATGTCGAGGGCTCTATACGCCGCGCGCGAGCGGGCGCGCCAAAACAGCCGGCAGGACAGGCGGTGGGGATGGCGCCTCATCGACAACGAGGAGTGGGCGGTGGCGCCGGCGAGGAGGTCGCCCGTCGGTCAGCTGACCACGCGCCGATCGGGCGCGAGCGCGACGGCGGTGATGGAGGGCTGATCCGATGACGTGGCGCCCGCGCGATCGTTTGTAGGTGGGCAGCGGAGCGACCGAAGGACTCGCCGACGCTGACCTCGCCGCCGCGCTGGTGGCGGGTAGCAACGACGCCCTGGCCGAGCTTTACGACCGCTACGCGCGACTTGCGTACGGGGTCGCGCTCCGGGTGCTCGGCGATCCCGCGCGCGCCGAAGACGTCGTGCAGGAAGCCTTCATGAGGATCTGGAACAACGCCGGCACCTTCGACGTCAAGCGCGGCTCGCTGCGAGCCTGGCTGCTCACCACGGTGCGCAATCGCTCCATCGACTACCTGCGCGGACGCGCCGCCCACGAGCGCCAGGAGCTTGAGCTGCAGCCTGAGCTGGCCGAAGGCAGCCCCCGTTCGGATCCCTGGCGCCAGGTGTCACTGTCGCTCGAGCGCAGCGCGGTGCTCGAAGCTCTGAGCAGCATTCCGGCCGAGCAGCGGCAGGCCGTCGAGCTGGCCTTCTTCGGCGGCTATTCGCATCGCGAGATCGCCGACATGACCCGAGTGCCGCTCAGCACGGTCAAGGGCAGGATGAGGCTGGCCCTCGAGAAGCTGGCCTCGTATCTCCAGGGCAGAGGGTTGGTCGATGTCTGACCACGAAGAGCTCGAGATGTCAGTGGCGGCGTGGGTCCTCGGCGCTGTCGAGGCCGACGAAGCCGAGGCGATCCGGATCCACGTCGAAGGCTGCGCGAGCTGCCGCGAGACGGCGGCCCGACTTCGGCGGACGCTCGGCGCGCTGCCGCTGGCCGTCGAGGAGGTGGCGCCGCCTGCAAGGCTTCGCGAGCGCGTGCTGGCGGCTGCCGCCGCGGCGAGGGGATCGAGCGCGGCGCCGGCGCGCCCCAAGCCGACGGAACCCAGGCGCCAGGCCAGGGTCACGACGGCTCCCGCCGCACCCCGTGGCCAGGCGCCCGCGGCGCCACGGGGCCACGCGCCCGCGGCGCCACGGGGATGGATACCGGCTTATGCGGCAGCGGCCGGCGTCCTGCTCGCGCTCCTGGTCGGTGTCGTGGCCGGCGACCTCGCGGGCCGCGGCGCTGTTCCGCCTGCCTCGAGCTCGGTGGCGCGCTTCACAGTCGTCGGGCACCAGGAGCTGGCCGGCGCGAA
>JBGOTG010000092.1:0-9346 GCA_041476405.1 Candidatus Dormibacteraceae bacterium
AACCACGCCCCGACGCGCCGGCGCGGCCCCGCCAGTTAAGACTCCAGGAAGTCCGCGACCTCCGTCTGGAACGCCTCCGGCTGCTCTATGAACATCATGTGGCCCGCATCGCCCACGATCACCTTGCGCGAGCCCACGATGCCGCCGGCGATCTCGTCCGCGCACACCGGCCCGCAGATGAAGTCCTCCTCGCCGGTGATGACGAGCGTCGGCGCCTTGATCGATCCAAGCTCCGGACGCAGGTCGAAGGTTTCGAAGATCTCCTTGTTGAAGAGCCGCAGCGCATCCGCGTTGGGAGTCTCGGTCTTGAGGGTGTCAAGGTAGCCCGCCTCCGCGGTCCCGAAATGCGCGAAGTACAGAGGCAGCTCGCGGAACACCAGCTCCGCCATCTCCTCATCGTTCGAGAACTCGCCGTGCTGCTCCGCCTCCAGGGCAGCCAGCGCGTCCGGATACCACGGCTGCCCCGAGCGCTTCTCCATCCCGTCCTGCATGGCCGCTGCCTGCTCCTGTCCGAACCGCGCCAGGGTCGAGGCCAGAACGAGCCGCTCGACGCTCGCCGGATGCCGAGCCGCGTACGCCTGTGCCACCACCCCTCCGTGTGAATGCCCCAGCAACGTCAATTTTTCCAGTCGGAGGTGCTGTCGCAACTCCTCGACGTCGGCCACGTAATCCGCAATCTGATACGCGGCCGAGTCCGCCGGCCGCCCCGAGTCCCCGGTACCCCGAGGGTTCAGCAGGATGAGCGTGAACCTCTCCCAGAGACCGGCGAGGTCGCCGAAGTAGAGCGACGAGAAGCCCGGACCGCCCGGGTGGCAGACCACCACAGGCCCGCTCCCCATCTTGTGGTAGCCGAGCATCATCCCGTCCGCGGTTTTGACCTTCATGAGAGCCTTGGCTCATGCCGCCATCTCCCGCCGTCCTCCAGGTAACCGGCCGGCTGGTCGGGCTCATGGCTCAGAACGAGCAGCCATCGATGCATCTCCGCCTCCTCCAACAACCGCGCTTTCTGCTCCAGCACCCGCAGGGGTTCGATGTCGGCCGACATGGTCCACGGCACCCGCAGATGGGGCGTCTGGCAAACCAGGTCGCCGGTCACGGCACACGCAAGCTCGCCCGAACGTAGGACGAGGACCTGGCTGCCTGGCGTGTGGCCGCCGACGTGGCGCACGTGGACGCCGGGCATCACCTCGGCATCGCCGCTCAGGTACTCGACCGCGTTGTTCCCATCAGCCAGCGGCGTGAAGTCCTCGCTCACATAACCTGACGCGCTGCGCACGTCGGGATGCAGCGCGAAGTCCCATTCGCTCCGCTGGATGAAATGACGCGCCCGCTTGAAGGTGAGCTCGAGGCCCCCGCGCTCATCGCGCCGCGTGAGACCGCCGGCGTGGTCCCAATGCAGATGCGTGGTGATGACAGCGTCGACCTCTTCGGGACGGATCCCGACGCGCTGCAGCGAATGCAGCAGGCCCTCGGGCTCTCGGAGCGCCACCTGCCGAGCCCTCTTCTCACTCAGCTTGGTTCCGATGCCTGTCTCGCAAACGATCACGCGGCCGTTGACACGGGCGATCAGGCCGACGCAAGCGCATTCGATCATGTTGTTCCCGTCGGCGGGCTTCTGCTTCTCCCACAGGATTTTGGGAACGACGCCGAACATCAGGCCTCCATCCGCCTTCCAACGGCCTGCGACGAGGAGGTGAATCTCGAGGTCGCCCAGTTGCACGGCGATTACTATGCTGCTCGAATGCCCGCCGCGGCGATCCGGACTGCAAAACTCTCGAAGGACTACGGGCTCGGACACGGTCTCTTCGAGCTCGATCTCGAGGTCTCGGCGCAGGAGGTTTTCGGCTACCTCGGGCCGAACGGAGCCGGCAAGAGCACGACGATCCGCTGCCTCATGGGCATGATCCGGCCCACCCTGGGCTCGGCGCAAATCTTCGGCCTCGACTGCCAGCGCGACTCGGTCGCGGTCAAGCGCAAGGTCGGATACATGCCCGGCGAGATGCCTCAGTTCGGCAGCCTCCGCGGGAAAGAGGTGGTCGCCTACCTCGGAGGCCTTCGCGGCGGTCTAGACCTCAAGGTCGTTCGCGGCATCGCCGAGCGCTTCGACCTCGATCTCGGCCGTCGCTTCCGCGAGTACTCGAGCGGCAACAAGAAGAAGCTGGGCATCGTGCTCGCGTTCATGCACAACCCCGAGGTGCTCATCCTCGACGAGCCGACCGGCGGTCTCGACCCGTTGAACCAGCAGGAGTTCTACAAGCTTCTTCGCGAGGCGCGCAACGGCGGCGCGACGGTCTTTCTCTCTTCGCACATCCTGTCCGAGGTCGAGCACGCCTGCGACCGGGTTGGCATCATCCGTGCAGGACGGCTCGTGAAGGTCGCAGACCTCGATGAGATCCATCGCATCCGGGTGCATCGCCTGGACCTGGAGTTCGCACCCGGCACCGAGGTGCCCGAGGCTGCGATAAGAGCCGCGGACGGCATCGAGGATGTCGACGTCAGCGACCATCGGGTCACGTGCACCGTGAAAGGGACGTTCGATCCTCTACTAAGGGCGCTGAGTGGGGCGAGCGTGATCAACATGGTGAGCCACGAACCGAGTCTCGAGGAGACCTTCCTCACCTACTACAGGCCGGACACGACCGCCGAGCCGACCACTCAGTGACTGCGATCCGGCTCGCCCTGCGCTTGGGGCGCTGGGGCTTGATCGGCTTCTCAGGGGTCGGCTTCATCGCCACCTTCGTCAACGCCCTCGGCTTCTACGCGGTGGCCGGCCATACGCAGGCGCAACGCGAGGCGTTCGCCAAGTCCTTTTCGGTCATTGCGGCGCAGCTGACTGTCCTCCTGCCGCCCCCCGTTCGGCTCGACACCGTCGGCGGCTATGTGCAGTTCCGCGGCTACGGATCGCTCGCCATCGTGTTCGCGATCTGGGCCCTTGCCTCGGCGAGCGGAGCCGCCCGTGGCGATGAGGAGCGGGGCATCGTGGAGATGATCGTCGCGGGCAGCCTCTCTCGCGCCCGGGCCGTCATAGCGCGAATTGCGGCATTCGCCATAGCCAGCTTCATCGCTTCCCTTGCTGCGAGCATTGGAGTGATCCTCGGAGCGGCGAGCGGAAATGAGTCGTTCGCTGTCGGGCCGTCAGTGGAAACTGCCGTCTTGCTCGCGGCGTTCACTTTGAGCTGCTACTCGCTTGTCATGTTGGTCGCGCAGCTCGTCGCGGCCAGGATGGCGACTGCCATCGGAGGCGCGCTGCTGCTGGCGCTCTTCTTGCTCAACAGCCTGAGCCGGACGTTCGACGCCTTGTCCACGTGGCGGTGGCTGTCACCTTTCCGGTACTACGAGCTGAGCGCGCCACTCGTACCCGGCGGCAATTTCGACGTGCGAGCCACGCTGGTCCTGATCGGCATCGCCATCGTGGCAGGCGCGCTGGCGGCGCTTGCATTCACGCGGCGCGACCTTGGTTCCCCACTCCTCGCGTTTCGCGCGACCGCCCGACGCCCGACGTATGAACCATCAAGCGCGATCTTCTGGCGCATTCCTGTCGTCCGTGGTCTCTACGATCGGCGCCTCGGCCTTGCGCTCTGGGCGGTGGGCGTCTCGGCGATCGGGGCCTTGTTCGTGGTGTTGACCAAGACCATCGTCCAGCCGCTGATGGCGATTCCCGGCCTGGCGCCCTATTTCGCCGCCTTCATTCACGGAGCCCTGTTTCCCTCTTTCCTCTCCTTCATCTGGTTCGGGTTCGCGCAGCTGTTGCTGGCAGGGTTCGCGATCGCCGAGGTCGCGCGCTGGGCGTCGGAGGACACGGACGGCCGTCTCGAGCTCATCCTCAGCAACCCGGTTTCCCGTACTCAGGTCCTTTTGGAGAGGGCTGCCATCCTGACTCTGGGAACGCTCGTCGTAGCGGCACTCAGCGGCGCGGCGGTCGGCATCGAGTCGCATAACCAGTCAATCGCACTCGAAACCGGCCGCCTGGCCGAAGCCACGCTTCTGCTCGTTCCGTTCACGCTGGTGTTTGCCGCAGTAGGGGCCTTGCTCGCCGCCCGCCTCCCCCGCGCCACGGTCGCCATCCTGGGCATCTTCGCTTTCGCAAGCTACCTGATGCTCCAACTCGGTCCCATCTTCAAGCTGCCTGGGTGGGTCCAGAACCTTTCGGCCTTCAAGCTCTACGGGCAGCCGCTGGCCGATGGAGTAGACGGAATCGGACTGGCGATCATGCTCACTATCGTCCTCGTCGGATTCGCGGCGTCGGCGATCGCGATGCAGCGGCGGGACGTCGCAGGCTGACCCTTACGAAAAGTAGCCAGGACCTGTGCGTTTACCTATAAACTCACCGGCATGCCGCGATCGATGTGGAAAGGAGTCGTCTCGTTCGGGATGGTCTCGATCCCGATCCGCCTGTATAACGCGACCGAGTCGAGCGCCAAGGTGTCGTTCCGCCAGCTCTGCCCCGACCACCGCTCGCCGATCACCTACAAGCGCTGGTGCTCCGAGGGTGAGCACGAGGTCAGCTATGGCGAGATCCTCAAGGGCTACGAGGTCGGCAAGGACCGCTACGTGATCATCGACGACAAGGACCTCGACAACCTCCCGCTGGCGACAGCGCACAGCATCGACATCACGGAGTTCGTACCCTCCGACGACATCGAGCCCGGCCTCTACTTCAAGAACGCGTACTACATGGAGCCCGAGGAACTGGGCAAGAAGCCGTACCAACTCTTGCGCAAGGCCCTGGAAGAGACAGGCCGCATGGCGATCGCGAAGATCGCGCTGCGGGACCGCGAGCACCTGTGCGCGCTCCACTCCACCGGCCCAGGGCTGCTCATGAACACCCTGAACTGGCCCGATGAGATCCGCTCGGTCGAGGGCCTCAAGGGCCTCGAAGGCGACGTGAAGATCAACTCCAAGGAGCTCGAGATGGCCAAGGCCCTGATCGAGAGCCTCGCCGACACCTTCGATCCCGCCCGCTACAAGGACGAGTACAAGGAAGCGGTGATGAAGGTGGTGCAGGCGAAGATCGACGGCGAGGAGATCGAAGCTCCTGCTGCGCCGCAGACCGCGAAGGTGATGGACCTGATGGAAGCCCTACGAGCCTCGGTCGAAGCGGCGAAAAAGTCCCGCAAGACCGGCGGCCGCGAAGCCCCGCCGGCGGAAGCCAAGAAGCAGCGCCGAAAGGCGTCCTAGTTTAGTCGGGGGGTCCTCCCCGCTTGCCGGGGAGGCGGCCCGCAGGGCCGGAGGGGGCGGCCACTCAGGTAGACCCCTAATCTGAAGAGAGATGACCTCTGATCCCGACCAGCTTCAGATCGAGCTCGAGAGCTTCCCGGCCGAGCTGCGCCCCATGCAGGCCGCCTCAGCGGAAGCGCCGTTCAGCTCCCCCGACTACATCTTCGAGGTCAAGTGGGACGGTCTTCGCTGCCTGGTCTTCCGCGACCCCGACGGGCACGTCCGCCTGCAGGACCGCGGGCTCAACGACCTGACCGCGGACGTGCCGGAGGTGATCGCCGCCTCCAGGCGCATCCCGCCCGGCAGTGTGATCGACGGCGAGCTGGTCGCCACCGACAACGATGGGCGGCCCGACTACCCGCGCCTGCGCAGGCGGCTCGCGGGCGGGGCCACGCTTCGCGACCAGATCCCCGTCGCGTACCTGGCGTTCGACGCCCTCTACCTCGACGAGAAACCACTGATGCGCCAACCCGTGCTCAGGAGGCGCGCCCGATTGCAGAAGGCGGTCGAGGCCGGCGGCCACATCTTCGTTCCCGACCACATAGATGAGGACGGGGTCGAGCTCTTCGAGGCTTGCCTCGAGCGTGGCCTCGAGGGCGTGGTCGCCAAGCACAAGCAGAGTCCTTACGTCGCCGGCCAGCGAAGCCCCTTCTGGCTCAAGGTCAAGGCTGTCAAGTCGGACGACTTCGTGGTGATCGGCTGGACGGGCGACAAGCCGTTCGACGCGCTGGTCGTCGGCTATCACGAGGACGGGCGGCTCCTCCCGTGCGGAACCGTCGGCGGCGGTTACGACGATGCTGCCACCCGGGCGGTCGGCGAGGCGCTGATTGGCCTCGCCAGCGAAACCTCTCCCCTCGAGCCGCCGCCGATCATGACCAGGCCCGTGAACTGGGTGCGGCCCGAGCTCGTCGTGAGCATCCGATACTCGGAATGGTCGCCGGACGGCACTCTGCGCTTTCCGATCTTCAATGGACTGCGCCCGGAGGTGCATCCGGCCGAAGCCGTGCGGCACCGCCCACGAGTCGTGATCTCGGGCCACGTCAAGCCCGGTTCGCTCGCATATGACCTCACGCGGTTCCCCTTCTGATGGACCCGGGGTTCGACGTCGTGACCGGAGCGTTCAGCTACACGGGTCAGTTCATCGCACGCCGGCTCCTGAATGACGGCAGGCGTGTACGCACGCTGACGAACCACCCGAAGCGGCCGGGCGCGCAGGACCTCGAGGTCGACGTGGCGCCCCTTCAGTTCACCGACCACGCTGCGCTCGTGGAGAGCCTTCGCGGTGCCGAAGCCCTGTACAACACGTATTGGGTGCGGTTCCGCCATGGCGGCGTCGGTTTCGGCGACGCGGTCGCCAACACCCGAATCCTGATGTCGGCGGCGGCCCAGGCGGGTGTTCGCAAGGTGGTCCACGTCAGCGTCAGCAATCCGTCCGTCGATTCGAACCTGGACTACTACGCCGGGAAGGCGCGCACCGAGGAGATAGTTCGCGAGTCGGGCGTTCCGTGGGCAGTGGTCAGGCCGACGTTGATCTTCGGTCCAGGGGACATCCTGATCAACAACATCGCCTGGCTGCTCAGAAGGATGCCGGTGTTCGTCATCCCGGAGCTCGGGCAATACAGGGTCCAGCCGGTGGCCGGTGAAGACGTGGCCGAGATCGCCATCTGGACGGCGGGCCAGGCCGACAACATGGTCGTGGACGCCGCGGGGCCCGAGATCATGTCGTACGCCGAGCTGGTGGACAGCGTGGCGGTGGCCGTCGGCCGGCGACCCCGCATCCTCCACGTCGCACCGTCGGTGGCGCTGATCGCCGCCGACGTCGTGGGCTTGTTCGTGCGCGACGTCGTGCTGACGCGACAGGAGCTCGAAGGGCTCATGCAGGAGCTCCTCGTCTCCCATGAGGAGCCCCGCGGCAAGCAGCACGTGGACGATTGGCTTCTCAAGAGCGCCCCGACTCTTGGAACGATCTACGCATCGGAGCTCAGCCGCCACTTCCGCTGAGCTCGGGCTGATCGGTTCACCCGCGGCTTCGCACGTACGGGACCTTCCACTGTCGCTGGTAACCTGCAGACGATGACGTCGACCGCGCCAGGTCCCTCTACAGCGGTCGAGGCTCGCCACCTTGTCAAGCGGTACGGCGTGATCACCGCGGTCGACGGAGTCAGCTTCGAGGTCGCGCGTGGCGAGATCTTCGGGTTCCTCGGCGCCAACGGCGCTGGAAAGACCACCACGCTGCGCATGCTCTGCGGCCTCCTGGCCCCGACGTCGGGGACTGCGCTCATCGATGGGATCGACATCGTCCAGCAGCCTCTCCTCGCGAAGGCTCGCCTCGGCTACCTCGACGAAGAGCCGTTCGTTCACCCACACCTGACCGGGCGGGAATTCCTCCACTTCGTGGCCGACCTCTACCGAATGCCGCGGGGCGCTGAACGCGAGCAGCGCATGGAGCGCCTGCTCGGCCTGTTCGAGCTGGCCAACCGGGACGGCGAGCTGATCGGCGCCTACAGCCACGGCATGAAGCAGAAGATCGGGCTGGCGTCTCTGCTGATTCGCGAACCGTCGGTGCTGTTGCTTGACGAACCGACCAACGGGCTCGACCCACGCTCCGCGCGCCTGGTCAAGGACCTGCTCGAAGAGCTGGCCAGCCGCGGCACCACAGTCGTGCTCTCGACTCACATCCTCGAAGTGGCCCAGGCGCTGTGCGCACGCGTCGCCATCATCGACCGCGGCCACATCGCGGCAACCGGCACCATGAAGGAGCTTCGCGCCCAGACCGGAAACGAGCAGGCGAGCCTCGAGGAGCTGTTCTTGACGCTCACGGCGGGCCCTGAGTCGAAAGAGCTGATCGAGCGCTTGCTGGCGTGACCGATCTGTCGGCGACGCGAATAATCCTCGGCGCGGAGATCCTGGCGCTCCGGCATCGCCTGCTAAAGCGCGGTCCTGTGCGCCTGGCGCTGCTAGGCCTCTTTCTGGCCGGTGTCGCCGTGTTCCTCGGCGGCGGCGCCTTCACATTCGGTGCGACCGCGGCGCACTTCCTGCCCACCGCCGTCGACCCGATTCTGGCCGGGGGCTTCACCGGGCTTTCCGTCCTCATGCTGGTGGTCGGCTTTCCCACCGTCATCGCCACGTTCTTCGTCGGCCGCGACCTCCTGTTCCTCGCCCTCGCGCCGGTCCGCACCATCGAGATCTTCGCGGCCCGCCTGCTGCTCGCGATGAGCGCCAACCTGCTGATCAGCTCCATCCTCCTGGCTTCAGTGCTGGGGATCGGAGCAGGCGCCCACGCCCCGATCACCTACTTCCTCCTGGCGGTGCCGCTAGTCCTGGTCCAGGTGCTGGTCATCACCACGACGCAGACAGTCCTCATGTCGATAGTCCTGAAGTGGGTGCCTGCCCGCATGGCACGCGATGTGGCCGCGATGGTCGCGGGTCTCACCGGCGCCGGACTGTACCTGGCCTGGAACCTGAGTCTCCGGCAATCGTTGGCGGGCCGTTCGCGGCCCGACCTCAAGAACCTCACCGACCTGACCCAGCGCATCGACTGGCTGCCCCCCGCCTGGCCCGGTCATGCCCTCAGCGCCATCATCGCTGGGAACGGCGAGGCCGCCGTGTTGTGGATCCTGCTCACGCTCCTCCTCGGCACATCGCTGGCTGTCGCGGCGGCGGTCCTGTACCAGCGCACGCTGCTCGCGGGCCTTGGCGTCTTCGGCGCCCCGCAGGCGATCTGGAGACGCCGGCCACACCGGCCTGTCGCGCCGACGGCGGCCAGTGGCGCGGGTTCGCCCACGTTCGCCATCGCGCGCAAGGACTGGCTGGGGTTTCGTCGTGACATCCGGAGACTGAGCCGTCTCCTGCCCGCGCTGCTTTTCCCGATCGGCTACGTCTTCGCAGTCAGCCGGCCGTCGCGGAGCCTCTCCGGTTTCTGGAGCGAGGTGTTCCTGGTCGCTTTCATGTCGATGTTCATGTCCACGACGCTGGCCACGCCATCGATCCCAAGCGAGCGAAGAGGCTTTCAGCTCCTGCGCATGGCGCCATTGGCGATGTGGCAGGTGCTCCGCGCGAAAGTCCTGCTGACGCTGCCCCCCGTGCTCGCGATGACAATTCTCTTCAGCGTCGTCGTCGCGCTTGCCGG
>JBGOTG010000093.1:0-9304 GCA_041476405.1 Candidatus Dormibacteraceae bacterium
CCATCGCGGTCGGACGCCTCCGCTCCGAGCTGGAAGGCCTTGACGCGCTCCGCCCGGCCGCCGCTCCTGGCCTCGTCCGCCTCGGCGATGTCCTGACCCCGGAGCCGGGCTTCGAGGCCGCCCTGTCGGCCGCACTGGGCTCGCTGGTGGACGCCCTCGCCGCGCCCGACGAGAGCGCGGCGATGAGTGCCGCGTCGGCGACCGACCCGCAGCGCACAGTGCTCTACCCCGCGTCGGCGCCGGTGACGTCCAAGCCAGGGTCGCTGATCGAGCACGTGGCGGTGCGCAGCGGCTATGAGCGGGTGGCGCGCCGGTTGCTCGGAGCTGTCGTGGTCGGCGAGGACGTCACGATGCTGGGCGTCTACCGCGAGGACGGGCTGGTCCGAGCGGGTGCCGATCCGCGGGTCGAGATCGACGCAAGGCGCGCCCGGTTGAGGGAGCGGATCGCGGGCCTGGAGCCCAAGATGCTGGAGGGCGAGGCGGCCGGCGGCCGGTTGAAGGCGGCCGAGACAAAGCTCGCCGAGCTTCGCGCCCAGGCTGCGGGCGCCGGCAGGCTGGAGGAGTCCCGGCGGGTGCTCGAGTCCGCACGTGCGGATGAAACCACTGAGTCCGAGCGGCTGCCCGAGCTCGAGCGGGTCGCGAACACAGCCGAGGAGCGTGCTGCGTCGGTGGCGCGCGCGCTGGAGGTGCACCTCGAGGCGCTGGGCGCCCACCGTGCCGCCTCGCAGCAGGCCGAGATGGAGAGGGCGCGCTGGCGGGACCGCATCGACGACCTGCGGCGGCAGCTCCGCTCCGTTGACGAAGACCTCGCGGGGCTTCGCGCCGCCGCCGATGAAAGGTCGACCCGCGTTGCGGAGGCCGACGGCTTCGCGGCGGCTTCACTCGAGGTCTTGCCTGGATTGACGGAGGCCGCTTCGCTCGCCAGGACCAGTCTCGCCGAAGCGGAGAGCGAGTCTCCGGAGGAGGAGGCCGAGATCGCCGAGGGCGCGCAGCGACTCGGTGCGCTGGACGAGGCGCGGATGGACGCGCGACTCAAGGCAGGCACCCTGGAGGGAAACCTCGAGCTCGTCGCACGCGAGGCCGAGCTGGTGCAGGTCCGAATGGAGGAGATCCGCTCGAGGATGCCTGACGGCGTCGCCCCGGAAGAGGTGCCCGGGGGCAAGGCCCGCGAGCGCGAGATGCGAGCCCTGGAGCGCAGGCTCGAAGAGATCGGTCCCACCAACGCCTTGGCCGAGACTGAGTGCCGTGACCTCGAGGAGCGGTTCGAGACGCTCCGGACACAGCTCGAGGACATCGCCGGCGCACGCGAAGACCTGGAGCAGCTGATCGCCAAGCTGCGCGAAGAGGAGGAGTCGCGCTACGAGGCGGTGTTCGGCGCGGTCGCCGCCAACTTCCACGAGTACTTCTCGCAGCTCGCTCCCGGCGGCCGCGCGACGCTCAAGCACGCCGAGGGTGACGACGGACCGCGCTCCGGGGTCGAGATTCTGGTCCAGCCGCCCCGCAAGCGCCTCCAGAACGTGACCCTGCTGTCGTCAGGCGAGCGGTCTCTCGCCGCTTTGGCGCTGGTGCTGGCGCTGGACGAGGTCAACCCGAGCCCGTTCACGATTCTCGACGAGGTCGACGCTGCGCTCGACGACGCCAACGTCGGCCGCTTCGGCGAGATGCTGGCGCGGCTGGGCGCACAACGCCAGTTCCTGGTGATCACGCACAACCACGTGACGATGTCTCACGCTTCGAGCCTGTACGGCATCCACCTGGACGAGAGCGGCTCCTCCCACCTGGTGTCGGTGCGTCTCGAGGACATCCGCAAGCCGGCAAGCCGGGCCGCGACCGCCGCCCAGGCCGGCTGAGGAGCACGCGGGCGAGCATCTGGAGCCGGGTCACCGGCCGGACGCGCACCGCTCTCGCCGTAGGCTTGCGCGCTCTCAGCCCGCCCCTGGCGTCGGGCTACTACCAGGAGCTGGAAGAGGTCCTGCTCTCGGCGGACATGGGGCCGGCCGTGGCCGCTCAACTCGTATCCGGCGTTCGTGCCCGAGCGCCCCGCACGCGCGAGGAGGCCGTCGAGGCGCTGGTGGCGTCAGCCCTCCCGATGATGTCCTCGCGATCGAGGGAGCTCGACCTGCGCGGGCGGCCGGCATGCTTGCTGCTGTACGGCGTGAACGGCGCGGGAAAGACGACCACGATCGGCAAGCTCGCCCACCGGTTGCGAACAGAGGGCCATACGCCACTGGTGGTGGCAGCCGACACGTACCGCGCCGCAGCCGTCGAGCAGATGGTCGTGTGGGCCGAGAGGGCAGGCGTGGCCTCGTTCGCCGGAAAGCCCGGCGCCGATCCCGCCTCGGTCGTCTTTGACGGTCTGCAGTCGGCGCGAGGCCGCGGAATCGATGTGGTGCTGGTGGACACCGCTGGGCGCCTGCAGACGCAGCGCAACCTCTTGGAGGAGCTGGCCAAGGTCGGCCGCGTTGCAGCGAAGGCGCTCGGCGACCAGCCCTATGAGTCGTTCCTGGTCCTGGACGCGGTCGTCGGCTTGACCAGCCTGGTCCAGGCGCGGGCTTTCAACAAGGCCGTTCCGATGACAGGGCTCGTCCTCGCGAAGCTCGACAGCAGCGCCAAGGGCGGCGCAGTGATCGCCATCGAATCGGAGCTGGACGTACCCGTCAAGCTGGCCGGAGTGGGTGAGGAGATCGACGACCTCGCCGCGTTCGACCCGGCCGCATTCCTGCGGGCCCTCTTCGAGGTCTGAGCATGGCGCGCGCCGATCCCCACTGCCACACCACCGCCTCCGACGGCATGGTGACGCCGGCCGACCTCGTCGACGCTGCCGTCAAGGCCGGACTCGACCTCATCGCGGTCACCGACCACGACACCATGGCGTCCGTTCACGAGACGCAGGCGTATGGCGAAGCCGCGGGGTTGACCGTCGTGGCGGGCCAGGAGCTGACGACGAGATGGCCGGCGCAGACCCACATCCTCGGCTGGTTCCTCGAAAGGCCAGTCAAAAGCGGCATGTCGCTCGAGGACACCGTCGAGGCGATCCACGCGCAAGGCGGCCTGGTGATCATTCCGCACCCTTTCATGCCGACCTACGTGGCCTCGATGCAGCCGGGTATGCTGCGGCGCCTGCTCGAGCGGCAGACGGTCGATGGCATCGAGATGCTCTCCACCGTGCCAATGGGCGCTTCGCGCAGGAAGCTGCTGACCCAGTTCTTCGAGGCGAATCGCGAACGCCTTGGCGCTCAGATCGGCGCGAGCGACTGTCACTTCGGAGCCGGCGATCTGGGTCGCGCGCTGACCCTGTTCGAGGGCGATTTCCGTACTGCGGTGCTCGAGCGCACCACCAAACCTGCGGCGGGCGAACGGCGGCGGATCCCGACCGGAATCGCTCTCCGACAGCAATGGCGTGCGCTCGTCGATCTTCCGATCAGACGCCTGCGCGGAGGCTGGTAGCCCTAACCCGTCTTGTCTTCCATTCCGAGGCCGAACATCGCCTCCAGGTCGTGGGCCGAGAACTGCTGGAAGGCGACCATGGTCTGTGTGCGCTCGATCCCGTCGAGCCTGGTCAGGCCCTGGGTCACGACCTTGGCGAGCTCGTCGTGCTCGCGCACTCGGACGATGACTACGAAGTCCCACTCGCCTGTGACCGTGTAGACCTCCGCGACCCCCTGCACGTCGGCCAGCTTCGGACCGAGGTTGCTCAAGCCTTCGCGGCTCGACTTGACGAGGATGACGGCGGTCAGCACGTCGCCGAGTCTAGCTCTTCGATGGGACGGGAACGATGGCGCCTGTCGCGTGTCCGTACGCCCACACGTCGATGTCGCCGTATTCTAAGACTTGGTAAGCTGTCAAGGCATGGCCCTTGACACCCTCCAGACCAGGAACCGCCACCTGGCCCTCTACGATCGCTACGGCGCCCTCCTGACGGACCACCAGCGCCAGGTCCTCGACCTCCACCTGCGCAACGACTGGTCCCTCGCTGAGATCGCCACGAACCAGGGTACCTCTCGCGCTGCCGTCCACGACATCGTGCGCCGCTCCACCCGCTCCCTCGAGGACTACGAGGTCCGCCTGGGCCTCCTCAAAGAAGCCGGCCGCCGGCGCCGTGCCGTTGCCTCCCTGGAGCGCGAGCTGGCAGACCTCAAGCAGCGCATGACCCAGCTGGCGCAGTAGATGTTCGAGTCGCTGGGCGAGCGCCTCGCCGCGGCCCTCAAGAAGATCTCCGGTCGGGGCGTCCTGCGCCCGGAGGACGTCGACGCGGGGCTGCGCGAGGTTCGCCTTGCCTTGCTCGAGGCGGACGTCAACTTCAAGGTGGTCAAGGAGTTCATCGAGCGCGTGCGCCAGAGGCTGACCGGAGCGGAGGTCGCACCGGGACTGACCGCGCCGCAGCAGGTGGTGAAGGCGGTCCACGACGAGCTGGTCGAGCTGCTCGGTGGCAACTCCGAAGGGCTTCGGTATGGAGGCTCGCCCACCGTTGTGATGCTCGTCGGCCTCCAGGGGTCGGGCAAGACCACCACCGCCATCAAGCTGGCGCTGCTCGCCCGGCGGGACAGCCATCGTCCGCTCGTGGCGGCGCTGGACCTGCGGCGCCCTGCGGCCGTGGAGCAGTTGCGCACCCTCGCCGAGCGCGAGAAGGTCGCCTTCCACTCCGGCACAGGAGCAGTCGAGCAGATCGCCGCGGCTGCGGTCCGGGAGGCACAGCGCCTCGGCCTCGACGTGGTGATCCTCGATACTGCCGGCCGGCTGCACGTCGACGCCGACCTCATGGACGAGCTGAGGCGCCTGAAGGCAGCGGTGCCTGTGACCGAGACGCTGCTGGTCGCGGACTCGATGACCGGCCAGGAGGCGGTGAAGGTCGGCGAGGCGTTCTCGAGCGGAGTCGGAGTGGACGGCGTGATCCTCACCAAGCTCGACGGCGACGCGCGGGGCGGCGCGGCCCTCTCGCTGAGAAGCGCCACGGGCCAGCAGATCAAATTCGCCGGCACTGGAGAGAAGCCCCAGGACCTGGAGGTTTTCCACGCCGAGCGGATGGCGTCGCGGATTCTTGGGATGGGAGACGTCCTGACCTTGATCGAGCGGGCGGAGCAGACCGTGGACAAGGACAGGGCGCGCGAGATCGAGCGCAACATGCGCGCGGGCCATTTGAGCTTCGATGACTTCCTGACGCAGATCCGCCAGCTCCGCGGGATGGGGCCGCTCGAAGGCGTGCTTGACATGCTGCCGGGGGGCGGGGCGCTGAAAGGACGGATGGCCGGAACCGACACCGAGCTCGAGGTCAGGAGGATGGAGGCGATCATCCTTTCCATGACGGCGCGGGAGCGCGCGCATCCCGAGCTCATCGATGGAGCGCGCAAGCGGCGGATCGCGCGCGGCAGTGGAGTGCAGCCGGCCGACGTCAACCGGTTGCTCAAGGCGCGCGAGGCGATGCAGAAGCTCGTCAAGCAGTTCGGGAACCGTGGAAGCAAGGCCGGGGTGTCCCGGCTGTTTGGACAAGGAGGTCCAGGTTGGTAAAGATCAGATTGAGGCGGATGGGGGCGAAGAAGCACCCCTTCTACCGCCTCGTTGTGGCGGACGCGCGGTCACCGCGCGACGGGCGGTTCATCGAGCACCTCGGGTACTACGATCCGATGACCGACCCGGTGCAGATCAAGATCGATGGCGACAAAGTCGTGCGCTGGCTCCAGCAGGGCGCTCAGCCCACCGAAGCCGCGCGGAGCCTGTTGAAGCGGGAGGGAATTCTTGAGCGACTTGCAGAGACGCGAAAGTCGACCGCCTCGGCGTGACGGCGGCCGCGGTTCTTACAACCGCGGCTATCGGCGTGAGGGTCCATCAGGTCCGGCCGGGCCGGCTGTTGATTACAAGGCTCTGGTGGAATACGTCGCCAAGTCCCTCGCGGAGAAGCCCGACGAGGTCGTCGTGGAGGCGATCGAGAGAGGCGGCGGGACCATCGCCATCAAAGTGAAGCTGGCCGACGGCGACGTCGGCAGGTTCATCGGGAGGGCCGGCCGCAACATCGAGGCTGTGCGGACCCTCGTCAGGGTGGCGTCGCTTCGCGACCGCAAGCGGGTATTCGTCGATCTCGCCAACCCGTCGCTCGCCGACCAGGGGCCTCGCGGAGGCAGGCGATTGGAAGGTGGCGCGGAAGAATGATCCGGGTCGGGCACGTTGCCGGAGCCTACGGGCTTGACGGAGCTGTAAAGGTCATTCCCTTGACAGATTTCGCCGATCGATTCGATCCGGGAGCGACCTTTCTCATCGATGGGGCGGAGCGGCAGGTGGAGTGGAGCCGCCAGGGCCAGCCAGGCCTGATCGTCAAGCTGCGCGGGATCGACAACCGCACGGTGGCCGAGCTGTTCCGAGGCAGGTACCTGGAGGTGTCCGACGCGGATGCGAGGCCGCTGGCAGAAGGGCACTTCTATCACCACCAGGTGGTCGGGCTCACAGTGCTGACCAGCTCGGGCCGGCAGCTCGGGACGATCGCCGAGATCCTGCAGCGGCCTGCAAACGACGTGTGGGTCAGTCGCGAAGGCGTGGTCGAGCACCTCATCCCGGCGACACGGGACGCCGTGGTCGAGGTGGACCTGGCTGCAGGAAGGGTCGTCGTTGCCGATTGGCTGGTGCAGGTCGAGGACGTATGAGCAAGGGGCGCGTGGCTGATGCGGCTTGACGTCATCACGATCTTCCCGGGCATGTTCGCCCCGGTGTTCGAGCAGGGCGTGGTCGGCCGTGCCATCGAGCGCGGCTTGATCGAGCTCCACGCGCACGACCTGCGCGATCACACGCACGACCGCCATCGCCAGGTGGACGACATGCCCTTCGGCGGCGGCCCGGGCATGGTGCTCAAACCCGAGCCGGTGTTCGAGGCTGTCGAGTCGATCAGGCCGCACAACGCCGGCCCGGTCGTCCTTATGGAGCCTTGGGGTGAGCCGCTCGACCAGCGGATGGCGGCCGAGCTTTCGGCCGAGCCCGGGATCATCGTGGTCTGTGGTCGGTACGAAGGCATCGACGACCGCGTGCGCTCCGGCCTGGCTGCGCGCGAGGTCTCGATCGGCGATTATGTCCTCAGCGGGGGCGAGATCCCGGCCATGGTCCTCATCGACGCGGTCGCGCGGCTGGTGCCCGGCGTCGTCGGCGATCCCGAATCCCTCACGCAAGACACGTTTTCAAGCGAGCCGGCTGGATGGCCGCAGTTCACGAGGCCGGCCGAGTTTCGGGGCCTGGGCGTTCCTGACGTCCTCCTCTCCGGCGACCACGCGCGGATTCGACTGTGGCGCCGGCAACAAGCAGCAGCAAGACACGGGTCTCACATCAAGGAGTTGAAGAAGACATGAACGTAATCCAGCAGCTCGAGAAGGAGCAGCAGAAGGACAAGGTCCCGGCGCTGCGGGCGGGCGACACGGTGAAGGTGCACGCCAAGGTGGTCGAGGGCACGCGCGAGCGCATCCAGGTGTTCGAGGGCACAGTCATCCGGGTCACCGGCGGTGGGCTGCGCCAGAACTTCACAGTGCGTCGGGTCACGCATGGCGTGGGCGTCGAGCGCACATTCCTGATCCACTCACCACGCATCGACAAGATCGACGTCCTCCGCCACGGCGACGTCCGCCAGGGCCGCCTGTACTACCTGCGTGGCAAGGTCGGCAAGGAGGCTCGAGTGCGCGAGCGCAGGAGCGCAGTGGTAGCGGCGCCAGAAGCAGAGCCACAGGGAGACGCGGAGGAGTAGCTACGGCGTAAGGTCCCACCCGGCCGTTGTTAAGGGCATGGCGCTTGCGTCCCAGGCTCGGTAATCTCGCGTCATGGTGAGCCGCTGATGCGTCCCAAGCTCTGGCGCTACGAACGCATGGCCAGCGCGATGGGCTACCAGGTCGTCGCCGGGGTGGACGAGGTGGGCATGGGTCCGCTCGCGGGCACGGTGGTCGGAGGCGCCGTCGTCCTCCCGATCGGCGTCCGGATCCCGGGCCTCGACGACTCGAAGCTCCTCAACGCGGAGCAGCGCGACCGTTTGGACAGGGCCATCCGGCGCCGCGCGCTGGCGGTGTCCGTCTGCGCCGTCGACCACGCTCAGGTCGACAGCCTCGGCCTCCTGCGTGCGCGCCACCTCGCGACAGCCGGCGCGGTGGCCGGCCTGCGGGTGCCCGCCGAATACCTGCTGGTGGACGCGTGGGACGTGCCCGGTGCGCAGGTGGCGCAGATGGCGGTGGTCAAGGGCGACCGGATCTGCGCCTCGATCATGGCGGCCAGCATCGTCGCCAAGGTGGCTCGCGACCGCGCAATGATCGAGTACGACAGGCTCTATCCGGGCTACGGTTTCGCGGGCCACAAGGGCTACGCGACGCCGGCCCACCGTGCCGCCATCCGCCGCCTCGGGCCGAGCCCGATCCACCGCACTTCGTGGGCGCCGTTTCGCGAGCAGCCGCAGCTCGACTAGAGCTCGGCCGTGCCGGGGAGAAGGCCGCGGCCGACCTGCTGAGGCGGCGCGGCTATGAGGTGGTCGGCACGGGCTTCAGGGCACGGCGCGGAGAGCTGGACCTGATCTGCCGCCGCGGAGGCGAGTTGGTGGTAGTGGAGGTCAAGACGAGGACGGACGAGAGCTTCGGCACCGCAGTGGAAGCGGTTGGCTCGCGCAAGCGGCGGGCGCTCATGGCTGCTGCCGCCGAATATCGAGCGCTGGCGAACTGGCGGGGCACGATTCGCTACGCCGTCGTCGGGCTGACGGTTTCGACTGCTGGTACGTTCGAGGTCGAGCTCGTCGAGGACCCGTTCGAGTGATCGCTAGGTGTTCGCGATCGCGGTCTCATACCCCTTGAGCCGGGAGTTGGCGAGCCACAGGAGCAAGCCGACGACCGCGAGCGCACCGGCGGCCAGCACCAACCCTGCCACCCACATCAGTGCGCCGATTATCGGTGTGGCAGGGATCTGGCCGAGGTCGGCGGTGCCTGCGGCGGCGTCCGCGCCGAACACGAAGAGCGCAAACGAGCCCACGCTGAGGAGGCCGAACCCCAGCGAGCCGCCAAGGCCCGCCATCGTCCCAACCAGGCCGACGGAGCGCCGATCGTCAAGAGCGTCGAAATGCGGGTCGATGCCGCCGGCGGACACCCCTATCGACACAAAGCCGCATCCAAGCCAGATCACCAGGGCGCCGAGCTCGAGGAGGGGGCCGGCGCCGCTGCCCCCGGCAAGCGCGACGACGACGCTGAAGAGAATTGTCATCGCGAGCACGGGGGGCAGCGTCAGCAGGACTTTCGCGCGGAGCACCTGCCACATCGCCAATGGCGCCATGCGCAGGAGCTGAAAGCCTCTTCGCTCGCTTGGG
>JBGOTG010000094.1:0-9282 GCA_041476405.1 Candidatus Dormibacteraceae bacterium
CACGAAGATGGGCGACCACGCCCGCAAGTTCGGCCTCGAAGTCCGCGACTTCGAGCCGGTCAAGGAGATCGACGTCGAGGGCAACACCAAGGTGGCGCGACTGGAGTCCGGCGAGGAGCTGCGCGCTCCAGCGCTGATCATGGCGGCCGGCGGCCTGCCCCGATACCTCGGGGTGCCAGGCGAGAAGGAATTCTGGGGCCGGGGCGTCAGCTACTGCGCGGTGTGTGACGGCGCCTTCTTCAAGGGGCAGGAGCTGGCCGTCGTGGGCGGTGGGGACGCTGCAGTCGAGGAGGGCGACTTTCTCACCCGGTACGCGTCGAAAGTGCACATCATTCATCGGCGCAACGAGCTTCGCGCGCAGCCCATCCTGGTGGACCGCGCCCGCGCCAACCCGAAGGTCGACTTCATCCTCCAGTCGGCGGTGAAGGAGATCACGGGCAACGAGAAGGTCCACGCGATCCGCTACGAGCAGGGCGGCACCACGAAGGAGCTGCCGGTCGGCGGCGTGTTCATCTTCGTCGGGTTCACACCCAACTCAGGGTTGCTCAAGGTGCACGTCGACCACGACGAAGCGGGCTACATCATCACGAACCGCGACATGCAGACATCGGTGGAAGGGATATGGGCGGTCGGCGACGTGCGGGCCCAGCTGACCAAGCAGATCGCGACGGCGGTCGGAGACGGCACCACGGCGGCGGTGGCGGCTTCGGCGTACGTGACCTCTCTGAAAGACGCCGCGCCCGCATAGAGCGCAGCCGGCGGCGCGGCCGGCTACGAGGTGACGTCGATCCAGACCAACCCCGGCGGCAGGCTCAGCGGCGTGCCGTTGGCGAGCTTGAACGTCAGCGGTTTGTGAGCGTTGGTCGACGTCCAGGTGCCCTGGTAACGCTTGCCCTTGTAGTAGATGTCGATCTTGCCGCTCGAATCGAGGCTGTAGTCGTGGATGTGGGCGCCGTGGCCGTCGCCGACGTCGAGTAGCTGCACCTGTGTGTGCAGGTCGATCAGCATCTCGATTCGCAGAGGCTGGCGCAGGCTCGCGTCTCGGATCAGGTGCCCCAATTCAGTCTTCTGATACGTGCCGTTGATCGGGTCATACGTATAAGTGGAGTAATGCTCGGCAACGCTGACCTTCGTCGCAATCGCCCCACGCGTCGGTGCAGGCCTCGCCTTCGGAACGATGTAGGCCGGTAGGCTGAACCGCGCTTCGGCGCGGCGGATGTTGACGCCGCTGATCATCAGGTTGTCCGGTGCGATTCGGACTCCGGTGCGGAACGTGTAGCCGATCGTGTCGAAGAACTGAGGTACGGGGTCGCCGGAGGCCCTGTCGCGGGTGGCCTGCGACTCACCCGACTGGAACAGCAGGCCCTTGTAGTGACGTGCGATCTTCAGCGAGATGAACCGGCTCGAACGCATCGGGCCGACGAGGTTCGGGGCGTTGTCGTAGATGGCAGTCAGGCGTGTGATACCGCCCTCGGCCACGTACTCGAAGACGAGAGTCGCAGCCTGCAGGCCGTTTTGGTCCCAGGCGAACTCGTCGTTGGGGATCTGGATCAGAGCAGGGAACTTCAGAGCAGTCGTGCGCTCGTGATCGTGGTAATAGATGCCGGTCTTCAAGCTGAACGCCGCTGCGATCGGATGGCCGGTCTGGTCGATCGCGCCCGGCGCGAGCTGGATGAGAAGCGGGCCTGAGGGGATGCCGGTCGTGGATATTGCGGCGCTCCGGCTGTCCGCGGCCCACTTCAGGGCGGCGACCTTTGTGCCGAGCGTGAGGCTCACCGTGGTGGGGTTCATTGCATCGTTGAAGTTGATCTGAAGCGGGGCGGCGGGATCAATCTCGCCGCCGTCCGCGAGCACCACGCCGGCAGCGGCGGTGATCGACAGCACGCGAGGCTCGATGTTCGTGGTGAACGTCCACTGCGCAGCTTTGACCTTGTGGTGGCCGAGGTCGCTGATCGCGCTCATCGTGACTGTGTAAGTCGTGAGGTCGGTGAAGGGCTGGGCCGCGGACCATGCGAACTCGGTCTGACCCACCACCTCCGTCAAAGTCCCATCCGTCGCCGGGGAGAACGAAAGCGCGGATTGAAAGGTGGTCAGTGCAACCGGGCGGGTGAACTTGAAGGTCAGCCTGGTGTAGACGGGTACGTCCTTCTCGCCTTCCTTGATGTTGAGGGTGACGAGGGTGGGCAGGGTATTGGCGTAGGCGATGAACCCACCGGCCGCGCTCAGGAGAACGGCGAGGGCAGCCCCAAGCGCGATCCAGCCCCGGCGGCCGAACATCCTGGTTCGGGGCCGCTTGCGGGCTTCGGCCGGTATGGACGGGTGCTCTATCTCTTGCAATGACGTCGAAGGGACAACGGGCCGGGGGGAATTATGTCACGCGGGCCGCGCGGAGCACTCCTCGCAGGTGCAGAGCCTGCGCAAGAGAGAAAAGGTGTAGAGGCCTGTCGCATGGCCGCTCTGGAACGCGATCTGCAGGGCGTACTGGCCGATCAGGCTCACGTCCTGGATTCGAAGCTCGTCCTCGGCGAGGTCCTTGACCCTGGACAGGCGGCCCGGCGCCCCGGCCTCACCGCGACATTCGGCGCAGGGGCACGCCCACCTGAGCTGTGCAGCCGCGTAAGTGCTGCGGTGGCCGCCCTCCCATGCGATCTCCATCACCTGGCGTTCGCGATCGACGTCGACGTTGATTGGAAACGGGTCCGGGTCTTGCAGTTGCTCTGATGACCCCTATCGGACGTTGATCACCGGCAGCTGCCGGAAGGACTGGATGGAGGTGCGTGCCGCCACCTGGGACGCAATGTTGACGAACGCTTTCGCACCTGCGGAATCGGGCCTCGAGATGACCACCGGCGTGCCGGAGTCGGCGTCTTCACGAATTCCTTCTTCCAGGGGAATCGCGCCCAGGAACGGCACGCCGAGACGCTTGGCGGCGGATTCGGCGCCACCGTGGCTGAAGATCTCGTGGCGATGCCCGCAGCTCGGGCAGATGTACCAGCTCATGTTCTCGATCAGTCCGAGTGGGGTGACGTTCAGCTTCCTGAACATCTGGAGTGCTTTGACTGCGATGTCGGTGGCCACGTCTTGCGGCGTGCAGACGATCGCCACGCCGGTCAGAGGGATGGCCTGCGCAAGGGTCAGGGACGCGTCGCCGGTGCCTGGAGGGAGGTCGATGACGAGGTAGTCGAGGCGGCCCCAATCGACCTGGACCATCATCGCCTCGATCGCTTTGCCCACCATCGGCCCGCGATAGATCGTCGGCTGGTCGCCAGGGTAGATCAGGCCGAACGACATCACCTTGAGCCCGTGGGCGTCGATCGGCTGCAGGCGCCCGTTGACCTGCTCCGGCTCCGCCTTCGAGCCGACCATGGCCGGGATCGACGGTCCGTAGATGTCGGCGTCGAGGAGGCCGACCTCGGCGCCGGCCTTGCGCAGCGCTGCGGCGATGTTGACCGCCACGGTGGACTTGCCGACGCCGCCTTTGCCCGAGGCGACCGCGATGGTCTGCTTGACACCAGGGAGGATCTCCGAAGGCTTGGGCCGCATGAACGCGGGGCGGACGTTGGCTGTCATGCGGACGTCGACGGCGGTGACGCCCGGGATGTCGCCGACCAGGTCCTGCGCCTGCGACTTGAAACGGTCACGGACCGGGCACGCGGGCGTCGTCAGCTCAAAGGTGAAACTGACCTTGCCTTCGGGGCTGACCTCGAGATCCTTGATCATGCCGAGGCTCACCACGTCGCGACCGAGGTCGGGGTCCTGGATGTGGGAGAGCACGCCGAGCACCTGGTCGGTGGAGGGGGTGCTCATCGCCAAGGCATGTTACCGATAGCTGAGACCTGAGCAGTCCCCGCGCAACCGAGCCCGCGAACATTCAACGGCCACACCTGGCGCGGGCCCACCCTCCCGCGGCCGCCCACCCCCTCAGCCGTCGCACCTGCCGGCACCTTACGGGGACCTTCTTGGTTCGCCTACCCTGCCTGTTAACTTCGACGTCGTATGAGTCGAGCCGACCTTGTCGCGCATCAAGCGGCGTGCCGCGCATGTCACGCGTGCGTCGACGACGGGATCATCCCCGAGGCGAACCCCACCTTCCAGGGCGAGTGGGGAGCGCCATTCATCCTGGTGGGCCAGGCGCCCGGCCCGACCGAGAGGGTGTCGCGGCGCCCCTTCTCCGGTCGCGCGGGCAAGGAGCTCGACCGCTGGATGCAGCGTGCGGGATTCGAGAGTCCAGACGAGTTCCGCAGGCTGACCTACATCGCCGCCTTGATGCGCTGCTTCCCCGGACGCAACGCGAAGGGCACTGGCGACCTCAGGCCGCCCCCCGCCGCCACCGCCAACTGCGCCCACTGGCTCGACGCCGAGATGCGCATCCTGCGGCCCCTGGTCCTGATCCCGGTCGGCCAGATGGCGATCAGTCGATTCCTGGGACCCGGGACGCTGGAGCAACGAGTGGGCAGGCGATTCGGCGACAGCCCCGTGATCGTGCCGCTTCCGCATCCGTCAGGCCAGAGCCGCTGGCTCAACGAGCTGGTGAACCGCGACCGTCTCGCCGACGCTCTCGCCGTCATCGGCGACCTCCGCCTGAGCGTGGCGGGCGTCCATCGTGCCGTGACGGCGCCCAAGAGCTAGCCTGAGCGGGACGCCGTCAGCCAACGCGAGGAGAAGGAAGGTTGAAGTACTTGCTCGTCTACTACGGTGGTGGGATGCCCGAGGGCGCGGCAGCCCAGGCACGCGTGCTCAAGCAGTGGGAGAGCTGGTTCGGAAAGGTCGGGCCCGCAATGGTCGACGGCGGCAACCCGATGTCAGGAGCGGTGAACAAGATCAGGGCTGACGGCAGCGTCGCCAAAGGCCCGATCGGCAAGCGTGCCACCGGCTACAGCATCATCGAAGCGGCCAACCTCGACAAGGCGACCAGGATGGCCAAAGGCTGTCCGCTCCTGAAGAGTGGCGGCGAGATCGCGGTCTACGAAACGTTCAACGCGATGTAGGCAGGTCATCGACTGCGGGGTTGCCTTCCTTCTTTGTTGAGCGACACGGTGAGCGGGCTGTCATCGTCGGCGATGACGCCCGCCACCTGGCTCGCTCGCTGCGCGCGCGAGTGGGGGAGGAGATCGAGGTCCTCGACCCCAAAGGGCTCATGCTCACCCTGCGTCTCGATCATGTGACGCCCGAGCGGGTCGAAGGCACGGTCGTGGCCGAGCGCGACCACGATCCCGAACCCAGAGCTCGAATCGTCATCGCCATCGCCCACCTGCCCGCACCCGCGCTCGAGCTCGTCCTCTCGCGCTGCACGGAGGCCGGCGCGTTCGCCTTCCGCATCGTCCAGGCGGACCGCAGCGTCGCACGCGGGTCCAAGCCCGAGCGGTGGCGGACCATCTGCCGGGAGGCGGCGATGCTGGCCGGCAGGCTCGTCGTCCCTGAGGTCGCCGGTCCGTTCCCCATCGAGGAGGTCCTGGCGGTCAGCGAGCACCCGGTGATGCTCGCGCGCTCCGCGCAGGTTAGGCTTGCCGACCTCGTCGAGCCGCAAGACCTGACGCTATTCGTAGGCCCGGAGGGGGGTTGGTCGGACCGCGAGATGGCGCTTGCCCCCGTCCACGCGACGCTGGGCCCGCGCAACCTGCGCGCCGACACTGCCGCGCTGGTCGCCCTGGCCACTGTGCTGTCCAGGCGAGGCTGAACTCCGCTTCCCACTGGTGCTTCGATTTGAGATAAGATTGGGCATGGGATGGTGGAGCACATGGAGCCTCGCAGCCTTTTAGAGTCGAGCTGCCCGGTCTCGATCGACCTGGCGGTCTTCACCCTGGCCGGACGTGAGCTCAGTGTGCTGTTGCGCCGGCGGAACGAGCCTCCCTATCCAGGCTTCTGGGCACTCCCCGGTGAGCTTCGATGCCCGGGCACCTCGCTCGACGCCCAGGCCCGGGCTCTGCAGGCCCGGACGGCAGGCGTCGAGGGTGGGTGGATCGAGCAGCTGAAGACCTTTCACCGGCCACAGCAGGTCGATGCAGCCGGCCGGATCGTCGTGCCCGGCCGCGACCCGCGTGGCGACGTACTCAGCGTCGCCTACATCGCCATCGTCCCCACTGCGCTCGCCGAGGACTGTGCAGGCGAGAAGGAGGGCGCCGAGCAGGACTGGCACCCGGTTCGCAGGCTGCCCGTCGAGATGGCGTTCGACCACCGCGAGGTCGTCGACTACGCGGTCCGGAGGCTGCGCAGCAAGGTCGGCTACTCGTCGGTGGGCTTCCAGCTGCTGCCGTCAGAGTTCACTATCTCGGAGCTCCAGCACGTGTACGAGGCGGTGCTCGGACTTTCGATCAACCGCGGCAACTTCTGGCGAAGGGTCGTAGACCGCGGCGTGATCGAGCAAACCGGCAAGGAGCGGAACGTTCGAGGCAAGCGCGCATACCTCTTCCGTTTCACCCAGCAGGCGTTTGGCCTACGGGAGGAGCCCGATGGTTTCATCGAAGCCTGACCGCGTCGCGCAGCGGAGCGAGCTGCATGTGGCGGTGGCGGCCGCGCTCGCGGAGGATCTCGGCGAGCGGGACGTCGATGTCACGACGAAATCCATCGTCGACCCGGACCTCATGGGCGAAGCGTCGGTCGTGGCGCGCAAGCCCGGCGTGCTGAGCGGCAACGACGCAGCCACCGAGGTCTTCGACATGATCCGCCCTCGGAGCGAGTACGTCGGGCTGGTACCCGACGGCACCCTCGTCAAGGCGGGCGAGGAGGTCGCGCGGATCACCGGGCCTTTGAGCTCGATCCTCATCGGCGAGCGGACCGCGCTCAACTTCCTCCAGCGCATGTCAGGAATCGCGACGCTCACGCGGCGCTATGCCGATGCGCTGGCGCCGTACCCCGGTGTGACGCTGCTCGACACCCGCAAGACGACCCCGGGACTCAGGTTCCTCGAGCGGGCCGCGGTGCGGGACGGTGGCGGTCACAACCATCGTGCGGGTCTGTGGGACGCGATCCTCATCAAGGACAACCACATCGCGGCTGCCGGCGGCGTCGCCGAAGCGGTGAAGCGTGCGCGCAAGGCGGCGATGCCGGTGGAGGTGGAGGTCGAGACGCTCGATCAGCTCGCCGAGGCGCTCGACAGCAAGGCGGAGGTCGTGCTGCTGGACAACATGCCGGCCGAGCTCATGCGCAAGGCGGTTGAAATCACGGCCGGCCGCGCGAAGTTGGAAGCATCAGGTGGCATGACATTGGAGGGAGCGGTCGCGGCCGCGCAGGCGGGGGTGGATCGGATCTCGGTCGGAGCGTTGACGCACTCGGCGCCAGCCCTCGACCTGAGCCTGGAGGTGAGAAGGACATGGCGCTAGAGGTGATCTCACTCGAAGAGGATGCCGCCGAATACGCTCGGCGCGACGTTCCACGCGACATCGACGGCATGAGCGCAGAGATCCGCGAGCTCGCTCGCAGGCGAAACGCGGTGATCCTCGCGCACAACTACCAGGTGCCGGAGGTGCAGGACGTGGCCGACTACGTCGGCGACTCGCTGGGCCTTTCGCGCCAGGCGGCGGCAACCCCATCCGACCTGATCGTGTTCTGCGGCGTCCACTTCATGGCCGAGACCGCTGTGATCCTCAGCCCGAAGAAGCGCGTGCTCATCCCCGACCTTGCGGCCGGATGCTCGCTGGCCGCGACCATCAACGCCGAGCAGCTCGCCGCATGGAAGGCCGAGTATCCCGAAGCGATAGTCGTCTCGTACGTCAACACGACCGCTGAAGTGAAAGCGCTCAGCGACTACTGCTGCACCTCAGGCAACGCGGAGCGCGTGATCCGCGCGATCCCCGAAGACAAGGAGATCCTGTTCCTGCCCGACATGTTCCTCGGCACGTACCTGGAGAAGGTCACCGGACGCACGATGCATGTCTGGCCCGGCGAATGCCACGTGCACGCCGGGATCAGGCCCGCGGACATCGACCGCGCGCGGGCAGAGCACGGCGACGCCGACCTGCTCGTTCACCCCGAATGCGGCTGCGCCAGCCAGTGCATGTACTTCAAGGCAAGCGGCGACATCGACGCCGATCGCACGTACATCCTCAGCACCGAGGGCATGGTGCGGCACGCCAAGGAGCACCCGACCCGCAACTTTGTGGTCGCGACCGAGCTCGGGATCATGCACCGCCTCGCGAAAGAGGCGCCACAGGGCCGGTTCTACGCGGCCAGCGAGCGCGCGATCTGCCGCTACATGAAGAAGATCACGCTGGAGAAGCTGCTGACGTCGCTGCGCGACGACGTGTTCGAGGTCACAGTGCCCGAGGACGTGGCGGACCGCGCCAGGGGTGCCATCCAGCGGATGGTGGAATTGTGAACCAGGGGGGTGCGCCGGGAGCCGGCTCCGCCAGGCCTGGCGCCTCAAGGGGGGACGCCCCCCCTCAGACGGACATTCTGGTCATCGGTGACGGACTTGCCGGTTCCGCCGCAGCGCTGGAGGCGGCGCGGCTCGGCGCTCACGTCGCACTCGTATCCGCGGGCCCGGCCTCGTCCGAGCGTGCGCAGGGTGGGATCGCCGCCGCGGTGCTGCCCGAGGACTCGCCTCGGCTGCACGCCCTGGACACGCTCGCCGCCGGAGCCGGACTCTGCGATCCGGACGCGGTGGCGATGCTGACCTCGGCAGGTCCGGAGACCGTCCACTGGCTGGAGTCGCTAGGCGTCCGTTTCGACGGCGGCGCTGCTCGCGAGGCGGCCCACTCGATGGCTCGCGTCCTTCACCTGGACGGCGACCAGAGCGGTCACACCCTCATGGCCTTCGTGCATGCGGCAATCGAGAGTGAGCCGCTCATCACACGTTTCAGCGCAAAGCTTCACGCGCTGCTGGGCGACGGCGTCTGCGAAGGCGCCGAGTTCTCGGGCGGCCTGATCGTCCACGCGGGGGCCACCATCCTGGCGACCGGAGGGTACGCCGGCCTGTACGAGCGAACCACCAACAGCCGGCTGAGCAACGGCAAAGGAATTCTGGAAGCCGCTCGCGCCGGAGCTCGCGTCGCCGACCTCGAGTTCGTCCAGTTCCACCCGACCGTCTTCGCCGGTGCGCGCCCGTTCCTGATCACCGAAGCGCTGCGCGGCGCCGGCGCGTACCTGGTCGACGAGGCAGGAGAGCGCTTCATCGACGAGCTGCTGCCGCGAGACCAGGTGGCGGTTGCTCTGGCGAAGCACCGGGGCCAGGCGTACATCTCGGCGACCCACATGGACCCTGAGCTGCTCAGGCGCAGCTTTCCCAATTTCATGCGCAACTGCCGACTCGCGGGGATCGACCCGCTCCGCCAACCGGTTCCCATC
>JBGOTG010000095.1:0-9253 GCA_041476405.1 Candidatus Dormibacteraceae bacterium
ACCCGACATTCCCGCCATCGCCGTTTGGGGCAGCCACAACGGGTTGGTCGTCAACCCGGAGGTCTACCGGCTTCTTGGCCGCCTTCTTGCGCGGCCCCGACGTCCGGCCGCCTGACCGGACGGTTCGTTCTGGCGGGACAGCCGCCAGCTTGAAATCGGCGACCGACTCCGCGAGGTGCCGCCCGAAGTCGTCGAGGTCGGGCACCAGGTCGCGGTCGGCGAGCAGCCCGAAATGGACGCTGCCGTTGTAGGAGACGATGGCGACGTTGAGCCCGAGCGAGTGGTAGATCGCCACGAGGGGCCAGATGTCGAGCAGCTCCGCACCGCCGGTGTAAAAGGGGAACTGCGGTCCCGGGATGTTGGTGGCGACGATGTTGATCACCGATTGGTTCGACCATTGCGGCTGTGAGGTCACCACCCGGCTTGCCAGCGCCTGGATTGTCGCGGGAGCGAAGTTGGCGAGGTTGCTCAGCGTCTGCGCCGCCACCGCCTGCCGCGATCGCTTGAGGTCTCCGGTGGCCTCGGTCACGGCGTTGAGCCTTTCCTTGAGGGTCATCGGCGCCAGCGGGACTTCGACCACCATCCCGCTGACCATGTTGCCCAGGCGGTAACGGTGCGAGTCGTCGCGGACGCTCACCGGCGCGAATATCCGCAGGGCGTGGGGAACCGCATCGCCGCGGTCGTCGAGCCACCGCGCCATCGCCTCGCCGATGACCGCGAGCACGACGTCGTTCACCGTCCCGCCGAAAGCCGACTTGACATCCTTCAGGTCCTGCAAGGGCACCTTCACCGAATACACGCGACGGTGCGGCCCGATTCGGTGGTTGAAGAAGAGCGGGCTGCCCGGTCGCAGCCATGTCAGCGCCAGCTGCAAGCCGCCTGACCAGGGCGACCGCATGATCGTTTCGACGACCTCCTGCGGCCGGACCTGCGCCAGCCTTTTCAGCGCATCGAGTGGCGACAGGTCGGCGGCCATGCGGCGGACGAGGTCGCGCTGCGTCGGCGCCGGTCGAGGCTTCCACCTCCGGGGTTTCCGGTACTTGGCCGGGGTCGGCTCGGCGTCCAGCAAGAGAGTGGCGAGGTCGACTGTCGAGATGCCGTCGACCATCGCGTGGTGGACCTTGTTCACGACAGCGACGCGACCGCCGCTCAACCCTTCGATGATTGTCAACTCCCACAGCGGCTTGTCGAGGTCGAGCGGGCGGGCGAAGACTCGCGCAGTGTAGTCGCGAAGGGTGGCGTCGTCCCCGGGGCTCGGGAGCGCCGCCCGGCGGACGTGGTACGAGAGGTCGAAGTCAGGGTCGTCGACCCAAACCGGATTGCCGAGGTTGCCGGGCAGCCACATCAACTTCTGGCGGTAGCGCGGCACGAGATGCAGCCGTTCCTCGATGGTTCGCGCCAGGCCAAGCGCCCCTCGGCCCCCTTTGACCCGAGGGGTGCCCTCGAAGATGTAGGTCGCGCCGATGTGCAGCGGTGCCTCGTGGCGCTCGCCGTACAGGAAAAAGGAGTCCAGCCCGGACAGGGGCTCGGAATAGGTGTCCGTCATGTTGCCCCCTAGCGCGCGGATTCTCGCATGCGCCTTGCTACATTGCCGCGGATGATTCCGCTCGCGATCGGGCTTGCGCTTGCGGCGGCCGTGCTGCACGGGACCTGGAACGTGCTCGTCAAGGTCAGTGGCGACCCGATGGGCACGTTCCAGCGCGCCACCATCTTCGCGGCCGTGGTGACGACGCCGATCGCACTGGCCGCATGGCTGGTGTCCGGCCGCCCCGCCTTCACGCCTGCCGCCGCGGGGCTGGCGGCGCTATCGGCTGCGCTCGAGCTCGTCTACCTGTGGCTGCTCTCCACCGCGTACAGGCGCGGCGAGCTCTCGGTCGTGTACCCGATCGCGCGCGGCTCGGCGCCGCTGCTCGCCGTCGTCGCAGGGATCGGTGTGCTGGGCGAGAGGCTGGCGCCCGCTCAGCTGGCAGGCGTTGCGCTGCTGCTGCTGGGCATCCTCGGCGTCACGCTCCCCCAGACGAGCGGTCGCGCGACGGTGCCGGCGCTGCTGACCGGCGTGTCGATCGCCGCGTACACCGCCGTCGATCGGGTGGGCGTGAGGCTGTCGTCTCCACTGCTGTACGGCTGGCTGCTCATCGTGCTGCTGGCCGGCGGCCTGGCGATCTCGATGTGGGTCTCGGCGTGGCTGGAGAAACGTCGGGTTCCGCTGGAACCCGAGCGACCGGAGGTTCGTGAATCCCCGCCTGTGACCTGGCGCCAGGGCGCGGTGATCGGGGTCTTCATGTGGACCGGTTACCTGCTCGTGCTCGCCGCCCTGAGCATCGCCCCGCTGGCGGTGGTGGCTCCTGTGCGTGAGACTGCAGTGGTGGCGGTGGCGGTCTGGGGCGTATGGCAGCTTGGCGAGCGCAAGGGCGCTGCTCTGAAGCTGCTGGGTGCGGGCGCGACCCTTCTCGGAGTCGCCCTGCTCGCCCTGTAAATCTGGGATGAACTTCCGAAATTCCGGTGGTAAGGTAGATCGGTCGCCCGCCATGGGTGATGATCGCCGCGGTCGTCGATTCTTCTCGAGAGGGCCGGTGCGGTTTGCGGGATTTGCTTTCGAGAAGGAGGAGTCAGGGAGATGCCGACAGGCACCATCAAGAAGCTCGTCTCCGATCGCGGTTTCGGGTTCATCGCGGCGGAGGACGGTCGGGAGTACTTCTTCCACCGCACAGGGCTCGACTCGAGCGTGAACTTCGACTCGCTGGCCGGTGGCGAGCGCGTCACCTTCGAGATCGAACCCAGCCAGAAGGGACCGAGGGCAAACCGGATCAAGCTCGCGTAGGGGGACGCTTGGAGGGGGGAGACGCGAGCGCCGGCGGCCAGGCATTCGAGATCGATCCAGCCGGCGACTACTCGCTCGAGGAGAGCGCGAGGTTCATAGGCGCCTGGCACCAGGCGCCGGCTGAAGGGGGGACCACCGAGGGCCACCTGCACCTCGCTTTTCTCACCGATGCCGAGTGGCTACCTGTCGGGGTGTGCCTGACGCAGACCGGGGCCGGCCGCGTACGCGGAACTGTTTACGGCGACGCGAGCCTCGATGAGGTGAGGCGACAGGTCGCCCGCATCCTCAGCCTCGACGTCGACGGTCGGGACTGGCCGGCGGTGGGCGAACGCGACAGGGTGGTCGCCGGGCTCCAGCGCATGTACCCCGGTTTCCGGCCCGTGAACTGGTCGAACGCCTACGAGGCGGCCGCCTGGTGCCTCATCTCCTCGCGGATCACCATGCGCCAGGGCCAGGCCGTGAAGGATGCAATGAGCCGCGAGCTGGGCGAGCAGGTTGACGTCCATGGGCACCGGCTGTGGGTGTTTCCAGGCCCGGCGACGCTGATCCGGCTCGAGGCCCACAAGGGACTCTTCGGGCGCAAGGTGGAGTACCTGAACGCGTTGGGGCGCGCCGCGCTGGCCGGCGCTCTCGACACCGACACGCTGCGTGGGCTGCCGCGCGAGGAGTCCCTTCGCCGGCTGAAGGCGCTCAGCGGCATAGGGGAGTTCGGTTCCCAGCTGGTGCGACTCAGGGCGCTCAGCGCCGTCGACGAGCTGCCAACCACCGAACCGCGACTTGCGGCGGCGATCCGCGACGCGTATGGGCTGGACCGAGAGCCTGACCAGGCGAAGCTCGAAGAGCTGGCCGAGAGCTGGAGGCCGTTCAGCATGTGGGTCTGTGTTCACCTCCGGCGAACCGCGGCAGGCGGTGCGGGCATGATGCACTCAAGGGCCAGCGGTTAGAGCTGTCGGCCACGCCAGGCTTCAATGGGAGGCACGGCGCACGAGGACCATCGCGGCAGCCCATGAGACGGCGCCCGCCGCGAGCAGCGTCCACATCGTCGACGGGATCCCGGGGAACTCGACCAGCGCTCCGAAGATGCACATCGCGGCCGCGCCCGCGAGCAGGAAGGAGCCGGGGAGCAGCAACCAGGCGCAGTACCACGGGGGCTGGACCACGTCCCCGCGGTCGAGCAGTCGCCCGGCGCCGAAGATGAGGGCGGCGCCGCCGACCGCCGGACCCGCGAGGCTGAACGCCCAGCCGGTTCCGACCGCTCCGGCCGCAGCCCCGAGGAGCGGCTGAACTCCCGCCATCGCGAGTCCGGCGGGCACCGCGAAAGCGACCAGGCGCAGCAGCCTGCTTGCCCTCGGCAAAGTCAGCGGCTCACGAGACGGGCAGGTCTGGCACAGGTGCCGGCCGCGTGAAAACGGGCCTCGTCGGGACCCATCCGAGCTCGACGTCCCAGTAGAGGTCGGGCCTTGCAAGCTGTGTCATGAACGAGTTGTTGAAGGCGCGGCCCCGATCGGAGGCGGTGTCGCGTCTGGTCACGCTCGCGTAGTAGGGCTGGCGGGGCAGCCCCGCGGCAAGACTTCGGCTCCCGTAAAAGTCGGAGTTGCCGTACACGGAGGTCGACCCGTAGGAGTAGATGGCGACACCCAGCACGCGGTTGCCCCGCGCCGACGGCGCGAGCGCCCGGCGGATCTGGGCCAGCGTGTCCTCGGGATAGTTCAGGAACGCGCCGACGCCGGTCAGGATGCGGTCGGCGAACCCTGAGTCCTTCTCGAACTCGAGCCAGCGCCCGAACCAGTCTTTCTCCTGGCCGCTCCAGTCGCTGTCGTAGTTCATCGGCACGCCAAAGTCGACATAGCCCTTGGCGAGCCACGTGTGCCAGTCCTGGAAGACCGATCCGTATGCGGACGTCAGCGGCCACTCCGAAGCGTCAACAGGTCCACCACCGAAGCAGATGAATGCGCCGCTGAGCTTCACGTTCGGCTTGACCTGCTTCAGGTCGTCATGCAGGCTCTGCACGAACGCGGTCACGCGAGCTCTGCGCCACGCCTTCCAGGCCTCATCGCCTGGTTCAGGCGTGTTGGTGGCGCCGGTCTGCTGCTTGTAGAGGGCGACCGATTCGGGGCTGTACCCCCAGTCGACGCCCGGGTAGCGCACGTAATCCATGTGCAGCCCGTCGACATCGTAGTTCCGCGCCACGTCCATGAAGACCTTGTGCGTGTAGTCCAGCACCTCGGGCACACCCGGGTCGAGAAAACCACCCTGGCTGCCGTCGGCGGCCCGGTTGCCCCATTGATCGCCGTGCAGCTTGTACACCGCGCTGGTGTCGCCCACGAAGAAGGTGTTGAGCCACGCGTGGACCTCGATCCTGGGAACCGCGGCATGCGCGAGCTGGATGACGTAGGCGAGCGGATCGAATGCGCGTGGCCCCAGGATGTCCTTCGCGCGCGGCTCGTCGGCCACGTTGAAGTACGCGTCGCCTCTCTTGCGCACCTGCACGATGAGCGCGTTGATGTTCGCGCGCTGCGCGTCGGCCACGAGCTTTTCCACCTGAGCCCGAGATTTGATCCCGTCATGGAACGCGTCAACCCAGAGCGCGCGGTACTGCGGCGGACCGAAGTCGATCGGGCTTGGCGCCGGACTGGGCGATGCAACCGGCGAGATCGTGACAGTGGCCGACGGCTGGGACGAGCATCCGGTCAATGCAGCGAGGAGAATGACCGCCCAAGCGCCGCGCCGGCGCGCCACGGCGGCCCTACCGATGGATCCTTTTGCCGGCATCAGGCCTGCGCGAAAAGCACATGGTTCCTCCCTTTGGTCTCGATCCGACCTGGATGGTCGCGGCGCAGGGTTTCGATGGCGTCATCCATGATGGCTTGACGCCGATCCGCGTCCATTCCTTCGAGGCGGACGGCGCAATCCACCCAGCCCAGGAAGTTGGCGACCATGTGCTCCGCCGATTCCCAGTGCACGTCTTCCTCGATCATCTCCACCCGCGCGGTCGCGAACCCGGCATCCAGCGCCACCTTCCGGAACGCCTCGGCGTCCTGGACCGTCTCTCTCGTCGCGCCCCTGTCGACGGCCTCCGGTGCGGGCGGAAGCCACCTGTCGATCACCGAGTCGAGCAGCGCCCACACAGTCTCCTGCCGGCTCGTCACAGGCACGCTCGCAGCAAGCTTTCCTGCCGGTCGCAGCACCCGCCTGGCTTCGCTCAGGGCGCGCGCAAGGTTCGGCACGAACTGGAGCCCGTGGCCGCACACCGCAGCGTCGAACGATTCGTCTGCGAAGTCGAGCCGTTCGATGTCCATGAGCTCGAAGCGCGCTTTCGGGATGCTCATCGAGCGAGCCAGCGCGATCATCCCCGGCGCGAGGTCTACGCCGATCACCTCTCCGCCCGGCGAGACCTTGTCCGCCAGGCGCCGGCTCAGAGTGCCAGGACCACACGCCAGGTCGAGGATGCGCATTCCGGGCCGCGCCGCGACCAGGTCGAGCGCTCGAATGCGACCGATCGATTCGCCGCGCGACATGATCTCCTCGAGGCGGCGCTGGTATGCCTCCGCATGCCGGCTGAAGACCGGTGGGAAGAGCTCCTTCGACTTCACGCCTGGAGCGTCTTCCACCTTTGTTCGAGCCACAGGGCGGCGGCGATCGCGCCGCTGTTGGTCCGGCCGACGACCTGGATGCCGACTGGAAGCCCACGCACGGGAGCCGGGATGGTGACCACCGGCTGGCCCGTCGTGTTGAACGGCCGCGTGTAGCGGGTGATCGGCTCGCGCACCTCGGTTCCGCTGCCGATGGGCGGCGCCACTATCGCCGTCGCGGGCAGGACGAGGGCGTCGATTCCCTCCATCGCACGCATCGCGTCGGCGCGCAGGCCCGGCCACGCGACCATGGCCTCGTCGAAGTCCACGGCGAGGATCTCCAACCCGCGGCGGATGTGGCCGATGACGTCGGCGCCGTACTTCTCGGGAGATTCGGCAGCCCAGCGCCGGTGATAGACGGCAGCCTCGACCATCAGGATGGTCAGGCCTTTCGTGTACAGCGGCTCGCGGGGGACGAAGTCGATCTCGGGCAAGCCCGCCGACACGAGGCTCCACGCGCGTGCCGTCTGCTCGTCGAGGTCTGCCACCCATCCGGCCGGCACTGCGAGCCGGGGCTCCCGGATCGGTTCGAGCGGCATCGCCTCTCCCGACATCATCGAGTAGGCACGCGCGACACGCGCGACGTCGGCGGCCATCGGGCCGACCGTATCGAGGGACCGGCTGACGGGGATCACGCCTGTGGTGTCGACGCTGCCGAGCGCGGGCTTGAAGCCGACCACCCCGCAGAACGAAGCAGGGATCCTGATCGAGCCGCCCGTGTCGGTCCCCACCGCCCAATCGCACATACCTGCGGCGACCGCGACCGCCGACCCGCCTGAAGACCCGCCGGCGACCCGCTCCATGTCGTACGGGTTGCGCACGGCGCCGTAGTGCGGGTTGACGCTCGTGACCCCGTAGGCAAACTCGTGGAGGTTCGTCTTGCCGACGATCACGCACCCTTCATCGCGAAGTCGCCGCACGACAGGGGCATCGGCCGCCGCCGGCACCCTCGGGAGGATGATGCCGCCTCCAGTGGTCACCATCCCGGCGACGTCGACCAGGTCTTTCACGGCGACCACCGTTCCCTCGCCCTCCTCCGTGGAAACCGAGATGAAGGCGTTGAGGTCCGCCCTCTCCAGGATGCGCTTACGTGCCTCTGCGAGTTCCATCGTGCCAATTCTGGCAGCCGGAGAGTTATCCTCCCTCGCGATGCCCTCGACAGCCGGCGTGATCAACCCGAGCGTGGCCTGGACCAAGGTCGACGTGCTCACCTCGTATCAGCGCCTGTCCGGCGAGATCCAGATGCGGGTCCGCCTGCGCGAGACGATGAACGATCCTGAGCCGTACTTCCATCTGCGGAACGTCAGCGCCGAGCCCCTGCTGCCCGGCGCGGTACCGCTCAACGGCGTGCCCGAAGGCCTGTTCAGCAAGGCGCTGGTGTGCGGCATCAGGCCGATCGAGACGGAGCCGCCGCCGCCCGACCAGGTCGAGGTGAACCGTCGCTTCGCGATGTACCAGGCGGGCACGTTCATGGTCACCGGCGCCGCCGAGTTCCCAACGGCGCTCGAGCCGAAGATGCACGCCGAGGTGCTGCTGAAGAACGCTTTCTTCCCGCTCGTCGACGTGACGATCACCATCATCGGAGTCGCGGGAAAGGTGTGGAGCCAACCCATCATCTGGGTCAACCGCGCCCACATGCTGGCGCTCTACCTGGGCTGACGCCCCCTCGGCGCGGCGGTCAGGCCGGGCGGCCCGTGAAGAGTCTTTTGAGCCGGGCCCACAGGACCGAGAACAGCAACCCGATGGCGTTTACCGGCTTGGCGGTGGCGGGAGGCGCCGCCTCCGCGGCGTGGGCCGCGCCGGGGCCGGCGGCGGCTTGCGGCGCGCCACCGTCGCCACCGTTTTGGGCGGGCTCGGCCGCCTCGACGTTCGCCTTGATGCAGGTCGCCATGTCGTTGACGATGCGGCGCGACACGTCCTCCATGACGCCGCGACCGAACTGGGCCACCCGGCCGGCCACGCTGTAATCGGTGACGATCTTGACCATCGAACCTGAGCCGTCGGCTTCGACCGACATGCGCGCCTTCGCGCGGGCAGAGCCTGGACCGGTGGTCTCGCGGCCATCGGCCTCCAGGGTGGCCGCGCGGTTGACGTCGTCCCGATCGACGATCCGGGCCGTGCCGTTGTAGGCGACGGTGATCGGGCCGACCTTGATCTTGACCTTGCCTTTGAACGTGGTCGGGTCGACGACCTCCGACAGCTCGGCGCCGGGTACGCAGCCGACAATCTTGTTGACTTCGAGCAGGTACGCGAACACGCGGTCGGGAGGCGCCTCCACCGTGAACGAATTTTCTAGTTGCATTTCAGCGCTAAAAGTAGCGCAATAGAAGGGTTCATCTTCGGCCGACCGCGAACGTGGGAGCACCCCGGCTGCCCGCACGTTCGATACTGCGCACGTCGCCGGCACGATTCAAGGACTGTTTTCGGCGCCAGGTAGCGCCGCCACCGCGCTTAGGGAGGAGTCGTATGAAGCACAAGGTCGCGACCACTGTCAACGGCCACGCGCAGGAGCACGAGGTCGAGCCCCGACTCCTGCTCGTGCACTACTTGCGAGACGTCGTCGGACTCACCGGGACCCACGTCGGCTGCGACACGAGCCAGTGCGGCGCATGCACGATCCTGGTCGACGGCCAGGCGGTCAAGAGCTGCACCATGTTCGCGGTCCAGGCCGAGGGAAGGAGCCTGACCACCATCGAGGGCATGGCCAAGGACGGGGTTCTGCACCCGCTGCAGCAAGCCTTCTGGGACGAGCACGGCCTGCAATGCGGGTACTGCACCCCGGGCATGATCATGGCCGCGT
>JBGOTG010000096.1:0-9215 GCA_041476405.1 Candidatus Dormibacteraceae bacterium
GCCGGTTGTGGGGGGCCGGCTCCTATTTTATAATTTTCTGTGGCGGCCCATTTTGGGGTCGCAGCGTTATCCCCAACCCCCCCCCCCGCCCGGGGGGGGGGGGTGGGGGGGGGGCCCCGCCAGCGCGACCTATATCAACGCGGGTGGGTCCGGCGAAACGGAGCGTTCGAGGGTTAGCCAGGCGGTATCGGACTCCCCTCCCCGCCCGCCGGGGAGGGGATGGGGGAGGGGCCGCCAACGCGACCTATATCAACGCGGGCGTAATCTGTGCTGGATGCTGAAATCGATCGACCCGTCCAACGGCAAGGAGCTCGCAACCTTCCCCGAGCTGGACGCAGCCGGCATCGAGGCCGCCATCGAGCGCGCCTACGCCTCCCGGCACGCCTGGCGGGACGCAGGCCTCGATCTGCGCACGGCGGTTTTGCGGTCGGTCGCAGGCGTCCTGCGGGCGGAAAAACCCCGCTTCGCCGAGCTGATGACATCGGAGATGGGCAAGCCCATCGTGGAGGCCGAGGCCGAGGTGGAGAAGTGCGCGTGGACGGCGGCCTGGATCGCCGACAATGCCGCCCACCTACTCGCCGACGAGCCGATCGAGAGCACCGCCACCAAGAGTTACGTTCGGTTTCAGCCGCTGGGAGTGATCCTGGCCGTGATGCCCTGGAACTTCCCCTTCTGGCAGGCCTTCCGCGCCGGGCTCCCGGCCCTTGCGGCAGGCAACGTGATGCTCCTGAAGCACGCTTCCAACGTTCCCCAGTGCGCCCTTGCGATCGAGGACGTGTTCAGAGAGGCGGGCGTCCCCAGGGGCGTCTTCCAGACGCTACTCATCGGCCCCGGCCCCGTCGAGGGAATCGTCTCCGATCGCCGCGTCGCCGGCGTCACGCTCACGGGCTCTGAGGCGGCGGGCGCGCACGTCGCCGCTACAGCCGGGAAGGCTCTCAAGAAGTCGGTCCTCGAGCTCGGCGGCTCGGACCCCTTCATCGTTCTCGAGGACGCTGACGTCAAGGCGGCGGCCACCGTCGCCTGCCGCGCCCGCAACCAGAACAACGGCCAGAGCTGCATCGCCGCCAAGCGCTTCATCGTCGCCGAGCCGGTCGCCGACGAGTTCGAAAGGCTGTTCGGCGACGCTGTCGCGGCGCTCAAGGTCGGGGACCCGATGGATCGGGCCCATCAAGTCGGTCCGCTCGCGCGAGCTGACCTCGTGGACGACCTGGAGCGCCAGGTCAAGGAGTCGGTGAAGTAGGGCGCCCGGGTGTTGACCGGCGGCAAGCGGCTGGACAACGGCGGGTATTTCTTCGAGCCCACAGTCCTTGCCGGCGTGAGCCCAGGGATGCCCGTTTATCACGAGGAGACCTTCGGACCGGTGGCGGCGGTGATCCGTGTCCGCGACGCCGAGGAGGCCTTGAGAGTCGCCAACGACACCGAGTTCGGGCTGGGGTCGAGCATCTGGACGGGCGACGTCAAGCGGGGCGAACTGCTGGCGGAGCGCGTCGAGGCGGGGCTGGTGTTCGTCAACAGCATGGTCGCGTCTGATGCGCGGCTGCCGTTCGGAGGGATCAAGAGGTCAGGCTACGGCCGCGAGCTGTCGTCCTACGGGATCAAGGAGTTCACCAACATCCAGACCGTCTGGGTGGGCCCGGCAAAAACCTGATATCTGTCCTCCCCGCTTGCCGCTGAGGTGGCGCCCCAAATGCGTTTCCTTTGGGGTCCCCGCGCTCGTGGTGCGCGGGGTAGCCCGGAGGGGCCGTCCAATGGACGCCGAGCCGTGTTGACAGTTGCTCGCGAGGTCTTGTCGACCGAGCGCCTCGAGCTGCACCCTGTGAGCTCGGCCCACGCCGAGTCACTTTTCCAGGCGGTGCTGGACTCGCGCCCGGAGCTCCTCCCGTGGATGCCGTGGGCTCGAGAGCCCTCCCTGGAAGAGACCTATCACCAGACGCACAACAGCAGGCGCGAATGGCGTCGCGGCCGCGAGTTCCACTTCTGCCTGGTCGAGCGCGGCACCCGCCCGGTGCTCGGCGTCGCCGGACTGAACCGCGACGGCTTCGCGTCCGCGGAGCTTCATTACTGGATACGGTCGGACCACGCCGGCGCAGGCCTGGTCACGGAAGCATGCCGGGCCCTTATCGACTGGGCGCCCCGAGCCCTGGGGGTGCGGCGGCTCACCCTCTGGGCCGGGCAAGACAACGCAGCCAGCCGTCGCGTCGCCGCAAAGCTGGGCTTCGGGCACATCGGCGCGCTCGACTGGCGGCCGCAGGGCGGGCTCGGAACGTTCTACGCCGAAAGCTACGAGCTCGTCATCGACGATGCGCCGATACGTGTGCGCGCCGGCACCGTGTAAGAGTCCCCAGCGCTCGACTGGGTCTCCAGAGCTCCGTGGTAAGTTAGGGCACCTTGAAGCGCTGGTCGTTTCTGATCATCCTCAATCTGATTGCGGTGATCGCCTATCTCTTGGCGGGCTGGGGATCGGGGCTTCTCACACAGGTCCAGACGAGCCAATCCGGTTTCTTCAGCGTCTTCAGCGCCAACGACTCGGTGCAGTACCACGCGGTTGCCGACTGGATCTATGGTGCGCGGCCGAAGCCGGACGCCTCAGCCTGGCGTCCTTTCCTTTACCCGCTGCTCATGGGACTGGCTGAGCGATCAGGGGGAGTTCGCGGAATCTGGCTTCTCAACGTGCTGCTTTGGTTCACCGCATTGAATGTCGCCTTTGCCGCAACGAATCGATTCGTGAAATCCGAGAGGGTCGCCGCAATCGTCTTCCTGGCGATGGCGGTCAACGGATCGCTGATCGTTCTCACCTTCAAAGGATTGACGGAGGTCATCACGGTGGCCCTCCTGACGGTCTGGATCTACGGCCTGTCGCACCTGACCCGCCGGCCAACCCCATCACAGGTCGCATTGGCGCTACTGCCGGTCGCTCTGCTCGTGGTCGTGAAACCGGAGTTCGAGCTCCTACTGGCGGTCGTCGTCGTCGCGTTGATCGTCGTGATCCTGAGGAGTCCAGCGCGGGGAACGGCCGCGGTTGTCCTGGTCGCCTGCCTGATCCCCGTCGCCGCTCAGCTTGCGTTGAATCTCTACTTCAACGGGTACTTCGGCATATCGAGCATCGGGGAGAAGACGATTCGCGGGTACTACCTGGCGCGTTTCGATGTTGCGATTGGGCAGAGCGCCGATTTCGCCACCGCACGGCTCAAAATGGCCTCGCTCAGCGCTGCCGACGTCGCTCGGCTCGTGCTCAGCCACTTTGGAGACGCGGTGAACGTGTTCGCCACCTCGTTGAAGGAGAATCTCCTGGCGGGAAGCGGCTTCGTGGGCACCGGCCATCGCTTGATCAGGGCCGGCATCCTGGTCACACAGCGGATCTATTTCGTCATGCTGCTCGCGATGATCCCGCTGGTACCCGCTGCCCTCTGGCGAAAGCGGGACGGCCGGCTGGCGCTGCTCTGCGTCGGGATCCTCACCGTTTTCATCACCGGCGGCTTGACCTTCTCCCAGGGTGACCGAATCACCAGCATCGGCCTTCCCCTCTGGTTGATCGCCTTCGTGCTCACGGTCGAGGAGCTTGGTGGTGGCGAGGCGCTGAAATCGCTGGCGGGCCGGCGTCGAGTACCTCCCACTCCTGTGGTCGCTCGCCCCGCTGGCGAGTCCTGAGTCAGATGTTCTCCTGGTCTCTCGGCAGAATCAGCGGATGCTGACGCGCGAGCTCGAGCTTGCGCCGCGTGTGGTACTCGTGGTCGAGCGAAGGCCCGAATAGCGCGGCATCGGATGTCATCCGCAACCGGACCAGGGTCCCCAATGCCGCGACCCCATCCCGCCAGGTGAGCTTCTTCCCCTCTTCGTGGCTCCGAGCGTAGTAGCGGATCGGGACCTCGTGGATCCGGTAACCCAGACGTAGGATCCGCGCGGTTATGTCAGGTTCGATGTCAAACCGAACCCCCCTCAGGTTGAGCCCCCTCCAGAGCTGTGAACGGAGAACCTTGTAACCGGTCTCGATGTCCGAGAGATAGCAGTTGAAGAGAACATTGGTCGCGAAGGTGACCACCTTGTTGCCCATGACGAACCAGAAGCTGTGAGAAGTCTGGCCGGCGAAACCGCGCACCCCGTACACGGCGTCCGCGCGGCCTTCCGCGAGGGGTTCCAGAAGGAGCGGATAGTCACGCGGGTCGTACTCGAGGTCCGCGTCCTGCACCAACGCGAACGGCATGCGCAGCTCCCCAACGGCTCGCCGTAGGGCTGCTCCTTTGCCCTGGTTGACTTCTTGGCGGAAGGTTCGAACACGCTTATCGCGATCCGCGACTCGCGAGAGAATTGCCCACGTCCCGTCGGTTGAGCCGTCGTCGACTGCTATCACCTCACCCACTTCAGGCCGCGCGAGGACGTGGTCAAGGATCAGCTCGATGGTGCGTTCCTCGTTGTAGGCGGGGATCATCACCGACAGCTGTCCCCGCGACTGTCCCGACATCGGGCCCACACTTTAGCGCTCTTGCCTCGGCCGGTGACTCCTTGGCCCTACGCCGCCCCCGATGCCGTGCCGGCCTTCGCGAGGTGCTTGCGGGCCATGACCGAGTAGGAGTCCTTCACCGCATCGTCAGGATCCAGGCCGAGGCTGCGCGCCTGGTCGGGCAGGACTTCGAGGGGTCCCTCAAGCTCGACGAACCAGCCGTAGTCCAGCGTGTCGAGAGTCACACTCACCACGCCGTCGAGAGTCCACATCGCGCGGTGCTTCTTGTATGTGAACGCGACTCGAAAACCGAGCTGGGTGAGGAGGTCGAGCATCGCGTGCGCGTCCTTGACCTCGCTCTCGGTTTCTTCGCGGACCTTGACCGCGCCGACGAAATTCGCGGGGCCCTTCGCAGTGAGCACTCCCCGCGGGCCTCCGTTGAGAACGCGCAGCCTCAGTGTGGTTCGACGCGTCGACTTGCCACGACCTTCGAACCGGTAATTCTCCTCGTCGTACTTGCCCTCGAGCCGCGCTCCTCTCTTGCGCAACAGGGCGCGCAGTCGAGCATGGTCGCGGGGACCTGCCACCCGAAACTTGAGCTCACATTCGACGCTCCGATCGCGGGGCCGATGATGCGGACGCCGTGGGGCCACGCGTGGAGAGTAGCGGTAGGGGCTTTACGCGGCGGTTTCTTTCTTGATCCGGTGGAGCGAGGCCACCACTGCGGTGCAGTCGTCCTCGATGAAGTCGAGGCCGGCCGCCTCGGCGATCAGTCGCGCCTCATCAGAGCGGATGTCCTGCTGGAGCCACAGGGCCTTGGCGCCGATCGCCACCGCCTGCCTCGCGATCTCGGGCGCGTCCGCCGCGGGCCGGAACACGTCGACGAGGTCCACCGTCTCGGGCACCTCGGCGAGCGTGCGGTACACCTTCTCGCCGAAGAGGACCTCGGCGAAGGGATTGATCGGGATGATGCGAAAACCGCGCCGCTGCAGGCCGACAGGGACCGAGCCACCCGCCTTGAACGGATCCCGCGAAGCCCCGACCACAGCAATGGTGGTCGCGTTCTCGAGAACCTCCTTGGAACTCTTGCCCAACCTCTTACGCAGCGCGGACGCCGGACTCGGCCGGGCGCTCGAGCGCAAACTCGAGCACCTCTTCCACGCGGCTGGCCAGGTGGAACGTCATCGCATTCCGCACGCTCTCGGGCACGTCGTCGAGGTCCTTCTCGTTGCGGCGGGGAAGGATGACCTCCTTGAGCCCCATGCGGTGCGCGGCCAGCACCTTCTGCTTGACGCCGCCGATCGGCAGCACCAAACCCTGAAGCGTGACCTCGCCGGTCATGCCCACTGTGCTCTTGACCGGGCGTCCCGTGAGCAGGCTCACGATGGCGGTCGTCATCGTCACGCCGGCGGATGGGCCGTCCTTGGGCACTGCGCCCTCCGGAACGTGGATGTGGAACGACCTGTCTGCGGCGTCGGGCTCGATGTTGAGGGCGGCCGTGTGCGACCGAACGTAGGAGAGCGCGATCTGCGCCGACTCCTTCATCACGTCTCCGAGCTGGCCGGTGAGCGTCAGGCTTGCGCCGTGGCCGTTGGTGTTCGTTGAGGTGGCCTCGACGAAGAGGACGTCTCCACCAGTGCCGGTGACGGCAAGGCCGGTGGCCACGCCGGGCACCGCGGTTCGAGCGGCAACCTCGTTGTCGAACTTTGGTTTGCCGAGGAACTCACGCACGCGATCCGGCGTGATCGCCACGGGCGGCGTCATCGCCTTGGTCGCGACCTTGGTGGCGACCTTGCGCGTCATCTTGCCGAGCTCGCGCTCGAGGTTCCGGACGCCGGCCTCGCGTGTGTGCTCAGTGATGACCTTCATCAGGGCTTCGTCGGTCACGGTGACCTCGTCCGGGTTCAGGCCGGCCTGCTCTACCTGCCGCTTCAGCAGGTGGTCACGTGCGATCGCGACCTTCTCCTCCTCGGTATAGCCGTCGAGCCGGATGAGCTCCATCCTGTCGAGCAGCGGCGCCGGGATCGTCTCGGACACGTTGGCGGTCGGGATGAACAGCACCTCCGAGAGGTCGAGGTCGACCTCGAGGTAGTGGTCGCGGAAGGTGTTGTTCTGGGCGGGGTCGAGCACCTCGAGCAGAGCGGCAGACGGGTCGCCCCTCCAGTCGCTGCCGACCTTGTCGATCTCGTCCAGCATGATGACGGGGTTCTTGGTCCCGGCCTCTTTCAGCGCGCGCACGATGCGGCCCGGGAGCGCGCCGACGTAGGTACGCCGGTGGCCGCGGATGTCCGCTTCGTCGCGGATGCCGCCGAGAGAGACGCGGGTGAACTTCCTGCCGAGAGCCCGCGCGACGGACTCGCCGAGCGAGGTCTTGCCGACGCCTGGAGGTCCGACCAGCGTGATGATCGCGCCGGATCCACGGCCGCCGAGCACCTCGAGCCCGCGCTCCTTTCGCAGCTTGCGCACGGCGAGGAACTCGATGATCCTGTCCTTGACGTCGCCCAGGCCCGTGTGGTCCTCATCGAGGATGCGCCGAGCCTCGTTCAGGTCGTAGTTGTCGTCCGACCGCACGTTCCAGGGGATGTCGAGCATCCAGTCCAGGTAGGTGCGGATCCAGCCGTACTCGGGGTTCTGCTCGCTCGTCCGCTCCAGGCGGTCGAGCTCGCGGTTGACCTCGGTGAGCACGTTCTCCGGCATCTCCGCCTTCACCACGCGCTCGCGGTACGTGGAGACGACGTCTGTGCTCCCTTCGTTCAGCTGCTTCTTGATCGCTTCGAGCTGCTGGCGGAGCAGGAACTCGCGCTGCGTCTTCTCCATGCCTTCGGCGACGTCGCTGCGGATCCTCTCCTTGAGCGAAGCATCCGCGAGGATCTGCTTGGTCCAGCCGATGAGCTTGGCCAGACGCTCCTCGAGGTCGATGGTCTCGAGGACCTCGACCTTCTGCTCCGTGGTGAGGTCCGGCGAGTAGCCGGCGAGGTCGGAAAGGTGGCTTGGGGTCTTGGCCGCGCGCAGGAACTGCACGACCTGCGGGATGCCCCTCGACTCGACGAGGTTCTCCAGCATGGCGCGGTACTCGCGGCCGAGCTCGATCGCCTTAGTGGAGGCGGGGTCGGGGTCGGGAACAGGCTCCGCAGTGACCCAGAGCGCGCCGCCGATGTCGGCCTGGCCGCTGCCCAGGCGGGCGCGGTACTCGCCGCGGATCATGAAGGCTTCCGCGCCGGTCGGGAGCTCGGCCGAGTCGCCCAGGCGGGCGACGGTGCCGATCTTGCCGTAGTGCCCGTCGATGCGGGGGACGAGCAGGATCAGGCGGTTCCCCTGGCGGGCGGCCTCGATCGCAGCCTTCTGGCTGTCCCCCTCCACGGCGAGGGTGACTGTCATGTGGGGGAGGACGACGACGTCGTCCATGGGGAGGACTGGGAGCAACTCGGACTTGGGCTTTTCCATATCTGGAGAAACACTTACCCACGACCGGCAATTCCCAATCGTGGACGGCTGCCAGGGCTCTCTTTTCTTGGTCGGCCCCTCCCCCCGGCTGCGCCGGGGACCTCCCCAGCCAGTGGGGAGGACAACTTCCCTTCTTCTAGGCCCGGGTCACGCTCCCCGAGGAGGCCCCGCGCCGGGACACGGCGTCGATGATCACGGCGGCCAGGAGCACCAGGCCGGTCACTATGTACTGCCACTCCACGGAGGAGATCCCTTGCAGATACAGGCCGTTGTAGATGCCGGCGATCACCAGTCCGCCCAACACACCATGTATCGGCTTGCCCCTGCCCCCGAACAGGCTCGTGCCCCCTATGACCGCCGCGGCGACGGCATAGAGGACGTACTGCCCGCCCCCGACGTTGTTCGACATCCCGCCCAGGAGGGACGCATACAGCAGCATGGCAATGCCGGCGGTGAACGAGCAGAGCGCAAAAGCCACCGTGCGGACGAGCGAGACGTTGATGCCCGCGCGGCGCGACGCCTCGGCGTTGCCGCCGATGGCATTCACGTAGCGCCCGAACTGCGTGCGCTGGAGGAGCACTGTCCAGGCCCCAAGCACTCCGAGGACGATCGGGATGACCCACGGCACGCCCTCCAGGGTTCCCAGGTTGGCGCGGTTGGTGTTGCAGATGGCCACGACGACGATCGCGACGGCGGCGATCAGACCGATTTTGATCAACGAAAGGCTCGCCGGCGGCGCGACGAGGCCGCTCCTCCGCCGTCGGGAATCGCTGAGCCAGATCGACAGACCGAGCCCGAGGACTACGACACCGGCCCCGATCCAGGACACCGTTGGGTCGATAGTGCCCCACATCAGCTGATAGATGACCTGCAGGTTGGCGCCCTGGCCGGCGAGGTTGGGATAGCCGGAGAACGGCCCTAGCAGAAGGATCTTCAGGAAGATCCCGTTGGCGATGAGCAATCCGGCCAGCGTGACGATGAAAGAAGGGAGACGCAGCCGCGTGATGAGCGTGCCTTGAATCAGGCCGAACACGGCGCAGACAAGCAGACCCGCGAGGATGGCCGGCACCCAATGCCAGTTGGTGGTGATGGGCTGGACCAGCTGGACAGTGATCGCCGCCCCGATGGCGCCGACGAACCCGACTGACAGGTCGATCTCGCCAAGGACGAGAGCGAATCCCTCGGCCATGGCGAGAACCATGAACACGGCGGCTTGCTGAAACAGGTTGACCAGGTTGACGGCGGAGAGAAAGACGTGGTTCGGGCTGATCGCGGTGAACACGACCATGATCAGAACCATGGCGAGGATGACCGGGAGCACTCCGCTTTCGCC
>JBGOTG010000097.1:0-9146 GCA_041476405.1 Candidatus Dormibacteraceae bacterium
ATCCCATCCATATACCGGAATGGGCGCAGCCGCGCGCGAAGCGCCCGGCGATGAGGGAAAACCGTCTGGGTTTTCCCTCATAAGGCGGGTCGAAGACCCGCCTATTCCAGAGTAAAACGGATCATGTTCTGGCCGATGGCGATCAGGTCGCCATGGCCGAGCTGCCGCTCGATGATCGGTTCGCCGTTGACCAGCGTCCCGTTGGTGCTGCCGAGGTCGCTGATCCAGAAGAACCCACCCCTCACCTCGATCCTGCCGTGACGGCCTGACGTGGCGGGATCGCTAACCACTATGTCGTTGTCGGGCGCCCTGCCGAGAGTGACCATCTGGTTCGGAAGGGCGACGGTCCGTCCCACGAAAGGCCCCGACTCGAAGGTGAGCTGGGCCGGATAGCCATCGCCCGCCGCGAGCACCTCGGGCGGGAGCGCCTGCAGGGAGACCGTCTGCTTGGACTCGGGCAGCGCGTCCGACGGCTGCCACGCGGGAATGATGGAGGTGGCCTCCTCCGAGGTTTCGGACTGGGACGGCGCGCCGTTGCTGGCCGGGTCGGCGCCGGCGCCGTGCGGCCAGGCGATGATGGTCTGGGCCACCGGATCCGGGCCTGACGCGGACGGCGCGGCCGCGGCAACCTCTTCACGCTCGGCAGGGGCCGGCTCGGGCTCGGCCGCGGGCGCCTCTGGCTCTGCGGCAGGGGGCGCCGGCTCGGTGGCGGTGGCGACCGGTGGCGACGGTTCTTCGACTGGTTCCACCGGAGGCGGCTCGGGGAACAGGGGCTCCGGCTCAGGGAAGACGGGCAGGTGCTCGAGCGCTTCAGGTTCGGCAGCAGGAGGAACCGTCGCCCGCCAGTCTTCAGCGGGCTCGACCGCGGGAGGCACCGTCGCATTCCAGTCGCCCGCCGGCTCGGCCGCCGGCTCGACCGCCGGAGGAACCGTCTCCACCCAGGGCAGCGCCCCTTCGTCCGCGGCGGTGGCCTCCTCCTGCGCGACCGGCACCGGTTCGCGAACCGCCTCGGCCGCCGGCTCTGTCTGCGCCACAGGCTCCGTCTCCGCCAGCGGCTCTGCCTCCGCCGCCGGCTCTGTCTCCGCCACCGGCTCTGCCTCAGCCACAAGCTCTGCCTCGGCGACAGGCTCTGGCTCTGCGACAGGCTCTGCTTCCGCGACAGGCTCTGCTTCCTCTACAGGCTCAGCCTCGGCCGCCGGCGAGGCCGGCTCCAGGCCGACTTCGACGGGCTCCGGCTCGAGAGCTTGCGCGATCGCCTCCGCGCCGACCTCGACCTCGACCTCGAACGGCGGCTCGACGGCTGCTGAAGGAGAGACCGTCCCGTCGACTGTCGCGATGGAAGCCAGCTTTCGCGTGCCCAGCGTCTGCGTATCGACCTGGACCTCTTCGGACCGGTCCGACGCAGCCGTGCCGAGGAAACGTTCGAACCAGGCGGCGATGCGCCGCAGCCGTTCGACGCGCCGGTCGGGCCGGCCGCTCCGCGAGATGTCATGCGACTCCTCGGGGAAGCGGACGAGCTCGACGGTCTTGCCCAGCAGGCGCATGGCGCCGAACATCTCCTCGGATTGCGAGATGGCGCACCGAAGGTCCATCTCGCCACAGGTCAGCAGCAGCGGCGTCTTGATGTTCTGGACGTATCGAATCGGGGATCGGCGCCAAAGCTCGTCAAGGTCCGGGTACGGCGGCGGACCCAGCTCGAGGAAGCCCAAGATCACAATGTCGTGCTGCGCGTACTCGCTGACCAGGTTGGAGATGGAGCGCATCGCCACGGCGGCCGCGAATCGGTCCGTCTGGCCGATCACCCAGTTCGTCATGTAGCCGCCGTACGAGCCGCCCCCGATGCCGATGCGCTTCAAGTCGACGGCTCCGGTCCGCTCGATGAGCTGATCCAACGCGGTCATGAGGTCGACGAAATCCTTGCCTCCCCAGTCGCGAACGACCTCGCGGCGGAACCGCTCGCCATACCCGTCCGAACCGCGCGGGTTGGTGTAGAGGACGAGATAACCCATTCCGGCCAGGATCTGGAGCTCGTGGAAGAACGCCCACCCATACTGGCCGTGCGGACCGCCGTGGACTTCCATCACCAGCGGGTGCAGCCGGTTCGGGTCGAAGTTCTCGGGCTTGAGGAGCCAACCTTCGATCACCCACCCGTCCGGGGCGGTGAACTCGTGACGCTCGGGCACGGCGAGGTAACGCTCGCGGAGCCACGGGTTCAGGTCAGTGAGGCGGGCCTCCGCGCCCTGCATGACCACGTGCAGCTCGCCAGGGTTCTTCGCGTCGGAGGCGCACAACGCCAGGACTCCAGGCGTGACGTCGAAGTCGAAGATGCGACGTGGCCCGCCGGCCTCCGGCCACACGTTGCCGTCCAGATCGCATGAGCACAGCGCGGAGACTCCCGGGCCGCTGGCCAGGAAGAAGAGGCGACTCCCGTCCTTTGACCAACGCAGGCGCTCTCCGCCATGACCGCCGCGCATGTCGGTGATCAGGCTGTCGCCGACTGACTGGTCGAGCGCCAGGGTCAGGCAGCGCGGCACCCCTCCACCGGCCGGCACGATCCACAACCGCTCGATCAGGCCGGCGTCGAGGCCGTTCGGAGCGACGAACGCGACCACGTCCCCGCGGGGCGACCATGACGGCGAGCCAAGGTAGTAGCCGCCTGTCAGCTTCTCCCGGTTGCCGGCCAGGTCGACAACGTAGAGGTTGAGCTCTCGCTGCAGGTCTGAGTCCTGTTCGGCGTTGCCGGCGACGACCAGCTTCGTGCCGTCCGGCGACCAGTCGAAACCTCCGACGTCCCACGCGCCGCTCGTCACCTGCACCGCCTCGCCGCCTCCTGCGGGCACGACGAACAGGTGGTGGTAGCGGCCGTCGACGAAACCCTGGCCGTCGTGCTTGTAATCGAGCCGCTGGGCCACCCTGACGACAGGAGAGCGCCTGAGCTGCTCCTTGCTCTCGGGCGGCCTTGGGTCGTCCACCACCGCATCGGGGTCGCCGACCACGATGCCGATGAACGCCACATGCCTGCCGTCCGGCGACCATGCCGGGCTCGATGCGCCCTCCTCTGTCGTGCTGAGCTGCAGCGGGTCGCCGCTCCCTCCCGCGACGTCCAGGACGAACACCTGGTCGGCGGCGCCGTGGCGGCTGACAAACGCGATGCTCCGGCCGTCCGGCGACCATTCAGGGGAGTGATCGCGGCGCGGCCCCGCGGTCGCCTCGACGGGCTCCGGGTCGAGCAGTCGTCTCACCACGATCCGGCTCTTGTTCTGGCGCGACTCGGCGTCCGCCCAGGTCAGCTGATAGGCGACGCGCTCGCCGTCAGGGCTCAGACGGACGTGGTCGATCCAGCGAAAGCGATACAGGTCATCGGCGACGATGGGTGCGGGCACGCTTCCCCCGATTTAAGCAGCAAATCCGGCCCGGTGCGGGTTCGCATGGTGCGTGGAGGTATCTCCGGGTGGTAAACCACTCGAAATGACAAGGGAGGGCGGCAGGCAGGCGGCGCTTCGCGGATTCGGTTGGGGAGCGCTCGCCGGACTGGTGCTGGTGACCCTCATGTACCTGGCGAACCTGGTGCTGGGGCTCCGGCCCCTCCCTCAGCTCCTCAATCAGCCGTTCCTGTCGATCATGCCGGGTTTCGTGTTCGGGTTCCTGATCGACACCCTGCAGCACGCCGGCAAGGTGGTCGAGGAGCTGGGACTCATCTTCGCGATGGTGGCCGGCCTCGGCGTGCTCGGCGCGGCCTGGGCCCTGGCCGGCCGCCGCTGGCATTCCCAGCATTCCGCGCTCGCCTTCGCCGCAGTCGGTTGGGCGGTGGTGGTGGGACTCTTGCTGCCGGTCTCGGGAGCAGGCTTCCTGGGCCTCGTCGACGGTGTGACGACACCTCTGATCTGGGCCGCGCTGTTCGCGGTCTACGGTGTGGTCCTTCAGCTGGGCGCGGATTTCGGCGGAGGTGAGACCGCGCCCGACCTGGGCCGCAGGCGGATGTTCAGCGTCCTGCCGGTCACGATCGGCGTCGTGAGCCTTGGCGCGCTGGCCTTGCGGCTGGTGCCCGGCTGGTACAACGCCGTCTTCAATCCACCGGAAGCCGGCCTGAGCGGCGTCTCACCCGAGCTGACCCCGATCCAGAACTTCTACGTCGTTTCGAAGAACTTCAGCGACCCGAGCGTCGACGCCCACGGCTGGAGCCTTGGAGTCGGCGGGATGGTCGACAAGCCACTGAAGCTGTCGCTTGCCGACTTGAGCGCGCAACCGAGCGTCACCGAGTACGTGACCATGGAGTGCATCAGCAACGACGTGGGCGGCGGGCTGATGAGCACTGGCAGCTTCACTGGCGTGAGCCTTCGCGGCCTCCTCGCAATGGCCTCCCCACAAGTCGGGGGTACCTGGGTGGCGTTCAAGGCGCGCGACGGATACCAGGAGAGCCTGCCGATCAGTCTCATCCAGGGCGAACCGGACATTCTCGTCGCATACCAGCTCGACGGCGCAGCGCTGCCGATGGGCCACGGCTTTCCGGCGCGCATGCTGATTCCGGGCCACTACGGCATGAAGGGGCCCAAGTGGCTCGACTCCATCACCGTCGTTAACCATGAGAGCGGCGGCTACTGGGAACAGCAGGGTTGGGACCACAACGCAGTGATCAAGACCACCGCGCGGTTCGACGTGCCCGGCGACGGCGACATCGTCAAGCTGGGGCCGGTCACGCTCGCCGGCGTGGCCTTTGCTGGCTCGCGCGGCGTGTCGAAGGTGGAGTTCAGCGCGGACGCGGGCCGGACCTGGACCTCGGCCGCGTTTCCGCAACCTCTGTCGCCGCTGACCTGGGTGCTGTGGTCGGCCGACTGGACGCCGGCCGGTGAGGGCGCATACGAGCTCCGCGTGCGCGCAACCGACAACACCGGAGCCCTGCAAACATCGCGGTCGAGTCCGAGCTACCCGAGCGGCGCCAGCGGGTACCACACGGTGCGGATCTCCGTCTCTAAGAGCTCTTGACCTTCGGATCCCTCACTTCATCGTCCACAGGGCTTTGAAGGAGTCGCGGCCCATCCTGAGCAAGCCATGCTTGCGGACCATCTTCAGGATGTTCGACTGCTTCTGCCACTTCGAAACGCCATCAACTCTGAAGAACTCGTCCAGCGCCTCATCGGCGACCTGCGGGTACTCGGTCAGCATCTGCGGGTTGTGCTCCAGCAGCGGCACCGCGCCGTCGTACTTGCGCATGTCGGCCATGATCCAGGAGTGGTCCAGCTTGCCCTTGTACTCAGCCAGCCTGCGCTCCGAGAAGTCGTTGGCCTCCTTGGCGTGGATCACCGTTTCGCCGGCCAGCCTGCCTGACACCATCGCCAGGTTCGAGCCTTCGCGGTGAACGGGGTTCGAGAGCATCGCGGCATCGCCGCAGACGAGATAGCCGGGGCCGTAGACCTTGGGGATGCCGCGGTGGCCACCCTCCGGAATGAGGTGCGCCAGGTACTCGACGGTCTCGGCGCCTCGCAGCAGCGGCTTGACGGCGGCGTGATTCTTGAAGTGCTCCATGATGTCGTTGGGGCTTCGCAGCGTGGCGTTGAACTCGCTCAGCAAGGCGCCGCCTCCGACCGACAGCGTGTCCTTGTTCGTGTAGATGAACATGAAGCCGGACATGCCCATCGTCGAGTCCCCGAAGCACTCGATGGTGCAGCCCTCTCCCGCCTCGCAGTTGAAGCGCTCTTCGATGAGGCCCGAGTCGAGCTGCATGATCTCCTTGACCGCCATGGCGACCTCGTTGGGACGCAGCTTGCGCCGCAGAGGCTTGCCGCCGATCAGTGTCTTCTCGAGCAGCCCCGTGCCGAGGCCGATGCCTTCGCAGACGATCACGACATCCGCGTAGACATCGTCTCCGCGCCCGGTTCCGACGCCGACCACCTTTCCGTCTTTGACGATGAGCCGGTCGACAACGGTCTCCGGCACGACCACCGCGCCGGCTTTCTCAGCCTGCTCTGCGAACCAGGCGTCAAATCTCGCGCGCAGGACGGAGAACGAGTGCGGGTGCTCGCGGTTGCGCAGGTTCTTGTAGTCGATGCCGATGGTGGCCTGCGGCGTCATGATCCAGCGCCGCTCCTCGATGATCGGTCGCTCGAGCGGCGCCTGCTTCCAGTCGTCCCCTACGATCTCGGCGAGGTAGTGGCTGTAGAGGATGCCGCCCATGACGTTCTTGGATCCCGGCTTGACGCCTCGCTCGAGCAGAGCGACCTGCAGCCCCGCCTTCGCCATCGTGAGCGCCGCGGCGGTGCCCGCTGGACCAGCGCCGACCACCACCGCGTCGAATTTCTCGTCGTCGGCCATTGATGCAACATCCTAAGTCGTGAAGCTGGTCGGACTCACGGGCGGGGTCGGTTCGGGAAAGTCGACCGTGGCCGGCATGTTGCGCGAGCTCGGGGCTGAGGTCGTCGACGCCGACGAGGCGAGCCACGCCGTCTATGAGCCAGGCACGCCGGGCTTCGCTGCAGTAATCCGTGAGTTTGGCGACGAGTACGCGAGCGGCGGACGCATCGACCGGCAGCGCCTGGGCGAGCTTGTCTTCAAGGACGCGGATGCGAGGCGCCGGCTGAACGCGATAGTGCACCCCCTCGTACGCGACTGGATGGCAGCGCGGACGGTGGAGGCGGTGGAGCGCGGAGCCGAGGTCGTGGTCCAGGACGTCCCGCTTCTATTCGAGAACGGGCTCGGGGGCCTGTTTTCGTCGGTCGTCCTCGTCTACGTCCCCGAGGACGTTCAGGTCGAGCGCCTGGTCGGCGGACGCGGGTTCACTGCCAAGCGGGCGCGGGACGTGATCGCCGCCCAGATGCCGATCGACGAGAAGCGACGGCTCGCAGGGCACGTCATCGACAACAGCGGCACCCTCGAAGAGACCCGTGCGCAGGTCGAACGGCTCTGGGCGCAGCTGCTCGCGAGCTGAGCGTCAGACCGCGCCTTCTTTCTTCAGAGCGTCGAGGCGCTGCGCATCGACGCCGACCTCCGCGAGGATCTCGGCCGTGTGCTCGCCCAACCCCGGCGCGTCGAGTCGCCGCCAATCCTCGCGAATGAGTGTCGCGGGACGCACCTCAACTCCGGCATGAGTGCGAGCGATGAGCCCTCGCGCGGCCACCTGCGGGTGCGACGCGACCTCGTCCAGATCGAGGACCGGCTCGCAGCAGACGTCGAGGCCGTCCAGCGCGACTTCCCACTCGGCGCGGGTCCTCGACGCGAACACCGACTCCATCGCCTCGTGCACGGGAACGCCCTCCGGTCCGTGGGCGAACTGCAGGTCGGTCAGGTCAAGCCTTTTGATGGCCTCGCACAGGTTGGCCCAGAACTTCGGCTCGAGCGCGCCGACGCTGTAGTAGCCGCCGTCCTTGCACGCGTACACGCGATAGCAGGGGTAGCGGCCGGCCAGACGCTGGTCGCCCCGGCCGACGCGCTCACCGCCGGCGGCAGCGGCCAGGGCAAGGGCCAGCCAGCTCACGGCGCCGTCCATCATCGAGGCGTCGATCCAGCGGCCCTGGCTTCCGCGCTCCACGCCGACCAGCGCTCCGAGGATGGCGACCGCGGGCTGGAGGCCGCCTCCGCCGATGTCTGCCATCTGGACCGCGAGGGGCACGGGCGGACCACCACGTTCGCCGTTCAGGCCGAGGGCGCCGGAGGTCGCCATGTAGTTGAGGTCGTGACCGGCACGCGAGGCGAAAGGCCCGTCCTGGCCGTAACCGGTGATCGAGCACATCACCAGCTTCGGATTGCGCGCGTGCACGATGTCCCACCCCAGGCCGAGGCGGTCCATCACGCCTGGGCGGTTGCCCTCGACCAGGACCGCGGCGCGGCCGGCCAGGCTGAGCAGGAGGTCGCGGCCGGCAGGCGACTTGAGGTTCAGGGTGAGGCTGCGTTTGTTTCGGTTGAGGGCGTTGAACAGCGCACTCTGGCCGTCGACCAGGGGCGGGGTCCAGCGCATATAGTCCCCGCGGGCGGGCTCCTCGACTTTGACGACGTCCGCGCCCATATCGGCCAGGAGCATGGTGCAGAAGGCGCCTGGGAGCAGGCGGGTCAGGTCCAGCACACGGAGGCCGGTCAGGGGCATGCGACCTCCAACAGTAAAGCCCGCGTCCTCATCGGACGCGACAGCGGCCCCACCCCCATCCCCTCCCCGGCGAGCGGGGAGGGGCGTTCTTAAGCCGCTTTGCTCGAATGCGCCTCCCAGACCCGTCAGCCAGGTTCGGAAGGGACACTTCGGCGTTCCTCGTGCGTTAATACGGCATGAAGGGCCCACGTCCAAGAATGCGATCCACCAATCCCTATCTCAGCGAGATGACGATCAAGGTCCCCGCGCCCTTCGCCGGGGTCTCCGACCTTGGGTTCACCGCCCAGTACCGGGCGCAGAACCTGCACGAGCCACTGCGTGACGTGCCCCTACTGATCGAGGGCCCGCCCCCGCCGATGCGCCGCCTCACCGAGCTCCTCCAGCTGCTGCGCAACGCAGAAGCCGGCGCCTATTCGTGGAGCGACCCGATCATGCTCAGCGACGAGGTCGTCGTGCTCGCGTTTCGCGACCGCAGCCTCGCGGGCCAGACCCTCTCGGACGGCGCCGGCGCGTCAGCGAGCTACGTGATCAACCTGGTCAGGCCCGTGGTCTTCGCTTTTCTGAACGACTGCGCGGCCACGGCCCACCTGCGGCTGGCCGAGGTCATCGAGATGCGCGTCAGCGCCGGCGGAGCGGCCAACTGGGAAGTCGCGATGCCACTGGCGGACATCGTCCAGTCGAACGGCGACCGCCTGCTCTGGCAGCTGGCCGGCTAGGGACTCTTCGCCGGGGACGGCGAAGGCTTGGGCGAAGGCGTAGGCGTCGTGGGCACGCCGCTCGCGATGGGGCTGGCGGTGATCGGGATGTTCGGGACGGCCACCGCGCTTGGGCCCTGGTTTGCGAAATACAGAGCCACCGGCACGATGATCATGCCGGCGACGACGGCCAGCACGAAAGTGACCGCACCCCATTCCCGCCTGACGAAAGCCCAGTTCACGAGCCGAGAATTCGAACGAGACCCACGGCGCGCCGTCAGGCCGGGTTCACCCCGGCCGTCACCATGCAAACACTTTCCAGGCAAACACTTACCACGCGCCGCCAGGCGTCGTTCCAAACCAGGAGGGGGTTCCAC
>JBGOTG010000098.1:0-9122 GCA_041476405.1 Candidatus Dormibacteraceae bacterium
CGAGCTCGCCACCGAGCTCGCCGGCGGGGGCGGGGATGGCACGGAGGTCGCGCATGTCGGAGCTTAAGGCCCCTCGACCGGCTCGCATCACGCCAGGCCCGGCTGCAGGCCTGCGCGTCCTGAGCCTTCCGGTGCCCGAGCGCGCAGACGAGGTAGCGGGCACCGGCCATGCAAAGCCCTGGGACAGCTTCTTCGTGAGGATGCTCATCAGCCTGCTGGCAGTGGGGCTTCCCATCCTCATCATCTCGGGCCTGGTGCCCAACGTGCTCGCACGATGGGGAGTCGGGCCGGAGGTGCTCGCCATCGTCGTCCTGATCGGCATCACCGCCGTCCTGGCGCGCTTGATGATCCGCCCCGTGCTCGCGCTGTCGCGCGTGGCGGCGCGAGTCGGCGCTGGAGATCTTTCAGCGCGGGCCGTCCCCAGCGGCAGCTCGGAGATCCGAGTGCTGGGCCAGACGTTCAACGCCATGCTCGAGCGGCTCACCGGTACGCTCGTCGGTCTCCGGTCTGAGCTTGCCGAGTCGGCAGCCCAGTTCACGATGGCCGCCGAGCGGCTCGCGACAGCCACCGAGGACCAGACTGTCGCCACAACCCAGAGCTCCTCGAGCATGGAGAAGCTTTCTCTGAGCAGCGCGTCGATCGCCGACACCGCGGCCTCGGTGGCCACTCAGGCCGGCGACGTGCGGTCCAACATCGGCATAGCCAAGACCGAAGCGCAGCAAGCGAGCGATCGCTTGATGGCACTGAGTCAGAAAATCCGCGAGGTGGAAGGCGTCCTCGAAGTCATCAACGACATCGCCGACCAGACCAGCCTGCTCGCGTTGAATGCGGCGATCGAAGCCGCTCGAGCCGGTGAGGCGGGGCGAGGATTCGCTGTCGTCGCGGACGAGGTTCGGCGCCTGGCCGAGCGATCCAAAGCGGCTGCGACACAGATCGCCGGCCTGGTCGAGAGCGCCCAGGCTCAGAGCCAGGCAGTCATCGTTGCGGTCCAGCGTCGACAGGTGCAGATGGACCTGTGGCTCACGATGGTGGGGACGATGGCCGACGCGAGCGGCCAGGTCCAGCTCGCCACCCGGGAGCAGAGCGCCACCGTCGGGCAGGTGGTGGTCGCCATCGGGCAGATCGCCGAAAGCAGCATGGTGGTCGCCGCGACAGCGCGGGAGATGGCAGCTGCGGCATCCAACCAGGAGTCAAAGAGATGATGCAAGTGCTCGCGCTTGCGGCGAACGGCGCGTTTTTCGCAGTACCCATGACGACGGTGCACCAGGTGCTGCGACACCCGATGGTGACGCGCGTGCCGCTCGCGCCGACGGGCCTTCTGGGCATCGTCAACGTGCGTGGCGAGATCGTGCCACTCCTGGACATGGGCATCCTGACAGGAACCGGCGCGCTGACCGACCCACCTTTCGCCGTCCTCGTCAGAGGCGAGAAGGACATGCTGGCGCTGGCCGCCATGGAACTCCCTTTCGCCGCCGATTTCGAGGAGCCGGTCGGGCCTGGCACGCGTCCTGGCGAGCTGGGCGTGTACAGCAACGGCGGGCGCCTGGTGGTGCTGATCGACATCGAGGAGATGGTGAAGAACCTCCTGGACTTGAAATGGGCTAGCTAGAGGACGAGTTCCGGCCGATGTTCATCGAGGAGGCCAAGGGCCACCTCGAGCGCATCGCGTCGGGCCTCCTCCAGCTCGAGACGTCACCCGACGATCACTTCACCATCGACGGGATATTTCGAGAGGCGCACACGATGAAGGGCGCAGCCGGGATGGTCGGCATGATGCGTGTCAGCCGCCTGGCGCACCGGCTCGAAGACCTGCTGGTCGAGCTGCGAGCCGGGACGCGCCGGTCGACACCGGAGCTGACCGATGCGATGCTCCTCGTCGTCGACGGCCTGGGCCGGCTGATCGCGAGCGCGTCCGGAGGCGAGCAAGACTCGAGCGACGAGGCCGCGCTCGAGCGCCTTCTGCCTACTCCCGTCGCGCCGGCCGCGGCTGCTGTGACGGTCACCGCCGCGCCGGCAGGCGAAACGCTCCCATCGGCCGCCGCGAAGATCGCCCCCCCCGCGACTGCGCGCCCGACACCGGTGGGCGTCGCAGTGCCTGTTCCGGCCGTGGCCGCAGCGCAGGAGCCGGTGGCCACCACAGCTCAGGTGCCGCCGGAGGCCCCGAACGGCGCGCCACATCAGGGAGGCATTCTCGAACGGCGACACCTGGACGCGGCGACCCTCGAGGTGCCTGTCACTCGAATCGACGAGCTCAACAGGCTGGTCGGCGAAGCGTCAGCCGCTCAGCTGAGGGTGGGCCAGATTATCGGTTCCGAGCTGAGCCTAGACCCGGCTACTGTGACCGAGTATCGGGAGCTCACGAAGGTCATCAACCAGCTCCAGGAGGTCACGGAGCGGACCCGGATGGTGCCGGTGGGAACGCTGGAGCCCATCCTGCATCGGACGGTCCGTGACGCCGCCCGGGCCGCCGGCAAGAACGTGCGATGGGAGGTGATCGGCGAGGACATCGAGGTCGACAGGGGCGTCCTCGAGCAGCTCGTCAACCCTCTCCTTCACATCGTGCGAAATTCGGTCGGGCACGGCGTCGAGCTCCCAGCGCAGCGGCTGGCGGCCGGCAAGCCAGAACAGGCCCGGGTACGGCTCGAGGCGAGCCAGGTTGGATCCAAGGTCGTGATCGCCATCAGCGATGACGGCGCCGGGATCAACCTGGCCGCCGTGCGCGCGGCCGCGGCCAAAGCCGGCGTCGATGTGAACGGCCTGACCGATGACGAATCTCTGCACCTGATCCTCCGTTCAGGGATTTCGACCGCCAAGGTCCTCACCGAGGAATCCGGACGAGGCGTTGGCCTCGACGTGGTGTCGACCGCTGTCGCGGCGGTCCACGGCACTGTCGAGATCGTGAACAATCCCGGCTCAGGCGCCGAGTTCCGGATCGTCGTCCCGATCACGTTGACAGTGGTCCCCTGCCTTGTCGTGTCCATCGACACGCAATCTTTCGCGCTGCCGCTGCACCGGATCCTTCGGATGCTCGAGCCACAAAACGTGCAGGTCGTGAGCGGGAGAAAGCTCGCAGTGATCGACGGGGTCGCCGTTCCGGTTTCCGATCTCGCCGAGCTCCTCGGCCTGCCTTCGGCCGACGGAGGACCATGGATTCTGCTCGGCACCGCCTCCAGCCCACACGCATTCCAGGTGGAGACAGTGCTCCAGAAGCGCGATGTGGTCGTCCGCGGGTTGACCGGACGGCTTCGCGGCCTGAAAGCGATGAGCGGTGCGAGCATCGAGCCGAACGGCTCGATCCTGCTCGTGCTCGATGTTCCGCAGCTAATCGAGCTCAGCGGCTCCGTCAGCGAGACCGTGTCGACGGTCACCGACAAAGCCGTCGGCCCGACGCGCGCCCTGTCGATCCTTGTGGTCGAGGACGCGCTGATGGTGCGCGAGCTGCAGCGTTCGATACTGGAGCGCGGAGGGTACGAGGTACGGACCGCGAACGACGGGGCCGAAGCGCTCGCAATGTTGGCCGACCGGCCCGCCGATCTCGTGGTGACCGACCTGGAGATGCCGATCGTAGACGGCTTCCAGCTCATCGGCAGCATCCGGGCTCACCCGCGGACTGCCAACATTCCAGTGCTGATCGTGTCGTCGCGCGCGAGCGAGGAAGATCACCAGCGCGGCCTCGACGCCGGCGCCGACGGCTACATCGTGAAGACCTCGTTCGACGAGGCGGGCCTGCTGAGCGCTGTTTCGCGATTGTTGGGTCGAACCGCAGCCGCCAAGTCCCACAGTAAGAATGGGGCCCACACTCCCTCGAAGAGCGAAGGCGCCATCCCCGCGAAGCCGACGACGCTGCGGTGATTCGGGACCCGATCGATCGAGCCGCCGTGCTCCTCCGCTCGCGCGCAGGGCTCAAGGCCGAGCCCGCCAGCCGTGCGAGGCTCGAAAGGCTGCTGCAGGAAAGCGCGACCCTGGCGGGAGTCCCGGTGCTCTCATACGTCGACATGGTCGACGCGCAACCTGCCGCCTTCGCCGACCTCCTCGACCGGGTCACGGTCCAGCACAGCGCGTTCTTTCGTGATCCAGCTCAATTCGCAGCCCTCGCCGACATCGTGCGTAATTCGACCGGCGCTACCCATACGGTCTGGAGCGCGGGATGCGGCAACGGCCAGGAGCCGTACAGCCTGGCGATGCTCCTGGATGAAACCGGTCGTGGAAATTGGCACGTCGTCGCGACGGACGTCTCATTTCACGCGCTCGCGCGCACCGAGAAGGCGCAGTACACGGAGCGCGAGATCCAGGGCCTGTCACCCGAGCGCCGGCGCAGATACATGGCGCCGACGGCGGGCGGTTATGAGATCGCCCCCTTTATCAAACGCAATGTGAGGATCGCGCATCACAACCTCGCGCGCGCCGAGGCATCCGCCGTGCTACCCGAATCGGAGGCGGTGTTCTGCCGCAATGTCCTCATGTACTTCGGCCGCGAAGAAACTGATGCGTGCATCAAGCGCATCGCCGACCACATGGTCCCGCACGGCTACCTCTTCCTCGGCCACTCGGATTCGCCTGGACCCATGGCGCGATACTTCGAAACGACCCAGGTGGCCGGTGCTCTGTGCTACCGGCGGCTCCCAGCGACGGCACCACCCGCCACCGCAACCGCAACCCAGCCTCCGGCCGTCAGGCGGACACCCGCGACGCACCCCCTTCCTGCGCTGCCGGGCCTGCTGGTCGAAGGCGACCACGCGGCGGCAAGCGGCGACCTTCGCGCAGCGATCCGCGCATTTCGCCAGGCGACCTACCTCGACCCCAACCTTGCGATCGCCTACTTTCAGCTGGGCGCTGCACTCGAGCTCGCCGGCGATGCGCGCGAGGCGAGGCGTGCTTTCGGAGCCGCCGGATTGGCGATGATGAGAGGCAATGGAAGCGAGGACCTCTCCGCGCTCGGCGGTTTCACCGCCCATGACCTGGCTCGCGCCATCGCAGCCAAGCTGACGGGCGGCGAGGCACCGTAATGCCGGCGGAGGACATCGTCCTGGTCGACGACGACCGGGTCATCCAGAAGATGGTCGGCGGGTTCCTCGAACGGACCGGCTACCGGGTCCGCAAGGCCAGCAACGGCATCGAAGCGCTCGAGCTGGTCCGAGCGAAAGTGCCCGACCTGATCATCACTGACGTACGAATGCCGGAGTTGAACGGCATCGAGCTGACCTCCCGCCTGCGCGGCAACCACCGAACTGCGGGCGTGCCGATACTGATGTTCTCCGACCTGGGCGAGGCGCACGACGCTCTTGCCGGCTACGCGGTGGGCGCCGACGACTACCTCCCAAAGCCATTCGAGCTGGCGATCCTCGAAGCGAAGGTCCAGGTCCTGCTGCGACGCTCGGCGGGCGCCGCCGCAAAAGCCAACCGAGGCAGGGTCATCCTGTTCGCCCACGCCAAGGGAGGGGTCGGTACGACATCATTGGCGGTCAACCTGGCAGTTCTCCTTGCAGAGCAGGCCACTCGCCCCGTCGGGCTGCTCGACCTGGATGTCGAGTTCGGCGATTCGGCCGTCTACCTGAACCTTCATCCGAACCAGACGCTTGCCGATCTCAAGGCGCCTCCCGGAAGCCTCGTCGACGAGGCAGAGTTCGAGGGCTTCGTGACCGAGTCCGGAAGCGTGAGGTTGGTGGTGGGAGCAGACCTGCCGGAACGCGCCGAGCTCGTCACGCTGCCCGCGATCCAGCTCGCGATCGACCGCCTCAGCGCCACGTGCGAGTACGTCCTGATCGACGCGCCCGCGTCGTTCAACGAGCGCACCCTCACGGCGCTGGACACCAGCGACCTGGTGTGCCTGGTCACTTCGGCCTCTCTGCCATCGCTCAAAGCGACCCGGGGATGCCTGGTCCTCTTCGAGAAGCTCGGCGTCTCGGCCGGACGCGTACGCCTGATCCTCAACTACAGCACCACCCACTCGATGGACATCGACACCGCCACGAGCGTCCTCGGCCGCCGGCCGGACTTTGTCATGCAGCGGTCCGAGACCCTCGACAGGGCGGCCAACCGGGGCAAGCCGCTCGTCACCTCGGATCCCGCAGACCCGCTCGTCGCCGACCTGCGCAAGATCTCGGAGTCGATGGTGTCAGTGCTGGCTCGCTGAGCCAGAGCGCCTCAGGTCGCGCGCGGGCCGGACCGTTTTCCCCTGGGCTGAACGTAGGCGGGCACGGTGAACCAGAACGTGCTCCCGCGACCGAGCGTCGAGTCGACACCCATCTCGCCCCCCTGCATCTTGACCAATCCCCTGGCGATCGCCAGGCCCAGGCCGGTTCCGCCGAAACGCCTGGTGGTGCTCGGGTCCAACTGCCTGAAGCGCTCGAACACGAGCTCTCTGCTGTCGTCAGGGAGCCCGATACCGGTATCCGACACGCTCACGCGCCAGAAGCCCGCCCACGTCACGCAGCCGACGCTCACGCCACCGGCGTCGGTGAACTTGATCGCGTTGCCGACCAGGTTGGTCAGTATCTGCTTCAACCTGATCTCGTCGCCCAACGCCTCCACCCCGCCCTCGAAGTCGGCACGGAGGTACAGGCCTTTGCTGTCCGCGAGCGTGCGCACCGATGCCAGCACCGATTCGGTCACCGCCTTCAAGTCGACCGAGACCGCGGTCATGGCCATCCTTCCGGCCTCGATCTGGGATTCGTCGAGGATGTCGTTGACCAGCCGCAGCAGCACCCGACCGCCTGCATCGACCTCCAGCAGGTCCCTGCGCTGGTCGCTGGTGAGCTCGCCGTCCATCCCCTGTAAGAGGAGCTCGAGGTAGCCGAGTATCCCCGCCAGCGGAGTGCGCAGCTCATGGCTGACGTTGGTGATGAAGTCCGACTGCTGGCGGTTCGCCGCAGTGAGCAGCGCGTTCTTCGCGGAGATTTCAGCCATGGCCTCAGAGAGCTGCTGGTTCTTGGTCGAGATGTCGACGACCGCAGCCTGCAGCCGGGCTTCGCTGTCGTGGAGCGCGACCGTCACGGCGTCCGCGCGCCGGCTGGCGATGTGCATCTGGTAGTCGTACGCACGCGCCATCCGGACGACGCCGGTGTCCGCACTCGACCTGATGGCGGCGGCTGCCTCCTCCAGAACCGCGGGTGCGATGCCAAGGCGGCCCGCTTCTTCAGCCACCACGAGGAGGTTGCTGTCGCGCCAGAGGAGATAGGAGCGCGTCAGGGTGGCGACCGGCAGGCCGTACAGTGCGGCCATCACACCCAGGCGGCCGATGAAAGCGCGTTCTTTCTCGCTGTTGCTTCGCCCGGTGATGAGATACCTCGCGATACCACCCGTCGCCACGTTGTGAACGTGACGGATCGGTTTGGCGAATCGACGCGAAGCCAGCTCGGTGAGGCCGGCGGCGGCGGCCGCCGCCGCCGTCATGCGCGAGGCTTCGGCAGCGCGGGCGGCGAGCGCTTGGCCCAAGACGACTCTGCTGTCGCGATCCAGTGAAATAGGCGCCGGCACGCTGGACGACATTGATGCTCGAATCGATGCCAGGGAAACCGGCGGCGGACCTTTGGCGGCCTCCATCATCAACGACGCCTATCCGCCCCTACCAGGAAGGCACTCGGCGCCCGATCGCCTCCGCCACACGTTCGAGGAGGTCGGCGGGCGAGAAGGGCTTCGTCAGATAGTAGTCGGCGCCCGCGAGGATGCCTCTGTCGATGTCCTTTTGCTCCCCGCTCGAGGTGAGCATCATCACCTGCGTGCCGCGCAGCTCGGGATCGGCCCGGATGGCGGTCAGGACCTCGAATCCGGATCGGCCTGGCATCCTGATGTCGAGGAGCACCACAGCAGGCTTCCGCTCCTTGATCAGAGTCCAGGCTTCGTCGCCGTCGCAGGCCTCGATGACCTGGTAGTACGGCGATTCGATCGTGTTGTGGACGAGGGCGCGAACGTTGGGCTCGTCGTCGACGATCAGCACCGTCTGCCGCTTGTGGATTCCACTACGCGTGGTGAGGCTCAGGCTGGCTTCCCCCCGGTCTGATCCGCTTCGCCACAGGCATACTCAAGTCATACGCCGGAAAACTGGGTAAGTCTCCCTGCGAAATCAGGTCATCCACCCATCCAAATCGATGGCATTCCAACCCCGTTGAGGCCAAATCGCCCGTAATCGGGTACCTGGGCGGCGGCGGCCCCTCGGATGCTGTGCAATAATCGGCTCTCCACGACCCCAGAGTCACACTCAGTGATGGTCTGCCGAACATCGGTGAGGCAACCCGGTTCCACGTAAAGATCGGACGCGGACACGGTGGGCGACCGGGGAAGCCTACTGAAATGACCTCCGAAACTGGCGCTCAATTCTTGGCCCCATCGCCGGCCGTTCCAGTGCACGTGCTGGTGGTCCAGGATCACCCGCTCCTGGCCTCGGCTATGGCCCGAGTGCTCGACGCACAGGATGACCTCACCGTATGCGGCATCGCACGCACGGGGGATGAAGCGGCGGATCTTGCGGCCCGCCGGCAGCCCTCGGTGGTGCTGATGGATTTCCGGCTTCCCGACCTGAGCGGCCCGGCCGGCGCCGCCATGATCAAGGCCGCCGCCCCCAGGGCCGCCATCGTGTTCCACAGCGCCGATGAGTCGGAGACTGCGCTTCTGGACGCCATCGACGCCGGCGCGACGGCATACCTCACCAAGTCGGCGACGGCGGAGCAGATCGTCGAAGCCGTCCGCAGGGCGTCCGTCGGCGAGGTGCTCATCCCTGTCGCACTCTTCGCCAAGGCCATCGCGAGGCAGCGGAAGGCGACCACCGACAGGCAGGCGCACGAGAAGCTGGTCGCCGACTTCACACCGCGCGAGCTCGAGGTGCTGAGGCTGCTGGCCGAGGGCCATAACACAGGGACGATGGCCGGTCTCATGGGCATCGCACCCCACACCGTCGAGTGGCACGTTCGTCACGTGATCGAAAAGCTGCAGGTCCATTCGAAGCTCCAGGCGGTGATCGCGGCCGCCCGCCTGGGCCTCATCGAGCTGTAGCCGGCTTCGGGGCGCTCGAGCGGCCGATCTTCAGGGCATGGAAACCCTGTGCATACAGGGGTAGGCGGCAGTGTTCCCGCATGGCGACTTTGGCAGGGTTTGGGCGTAGACCTGATGGGTGGGAATCGTGGGAC
>JBGOTG010000099.1:0-9105 GCA_041476405.1 Candidatus Dormibacteraceae bacterium
AGCCGTGCGGCGAGGGCGGCGCAGCCAGCAGCTCGAAGCTGTCCGCCGGCAGGCTGGTGAAGCCGGGAGGATATGCGACCGACGCGGCGCGCGCTGTGGTCAGTGCCGGAGCCCGCCGCCCGTACAGGTCGGTCAGCGACGCCGATTCGGGAAGGTCGGCGATCGACACGTCTTCCGCGAAGGCCTGGATGCCGTGGAGCTCTTTCAACGCCTGCGCGGTCGAGGCTGCGTCATAGTCGCCCACCTGCTGCACGCCGACCACCGCCACGCGGCGGCCGGCCAGTGCGCGAAGCTCCCCTGGCGCGACGGTGGAAGGGACCAGGTTGGCTGGTCGGGCGAGCCCATGGATGTCCGCGTAGAGCCCTCGGCTCCTCCAGCCGCCCTCGAACTTGAGGCCGCCCTTTTCGAGCGCGAGGTGCAGCGCCTGGATCGCGTTGTCGAGCTCCGTAGCCAGGCGCACGGCGTCCATTCCAAGACGGGTGAAGGGGTGGTGCGGCTCGCTCTTCAGGGTGGAGTCGAGGTCGTCCACCACCTCCATCGCACCGGCATACAGCGCGGTGGCCCCCGGCGCTCGCGCCACGACGGTCACTTCCGCTCCGGCGCGCCTGGCTCCGAGGGCTGCGCAATAGCCGGCAAAGCCGCCGCCCACAACGACGACGCGGCTCACTGCTTGACGATCCTCCGCGTGTCGTCCACGTCGCTCCGAAGCTGCTGAACGAGCTCATCGGTGGTCGGGAACGTGATGTCGGGGTGCAGGTAGCGGACGAACCTCAGCTCGAGGCGCTGCTGGTAGAGATCGCCTTCGAAGTCGAGCAGGAATGCTTCGACGCGCAGCTGCGTGCCTCCGAACGTCGGGCGGTAGCCGACGGACAGCGCGGCGATGAAGGGGCCCTCCTCCGCGATGGCGCGTCCCGCGTACGCGCCAAGGGCGGGCACCAGCTTGTTGGGTTCGATGCCGATGTTGGCGGTCGGGAAGCCCAGGCGTCGGCCGACCCGGTCTCCGGATTCCACCGGCCCCGCCATCGAGTACTCGCGTCCCAACAGCCGGTTCGCCTCCTCCATCTCGCCAAGGGTGACGAGGCGCCGCACGTCGGAGCTGTGCAGCTCCTTGCCATTCAGCATGAAAGGAGGTACCACGTCGACCTTGTGGCCGTGGGCCTGGAGCCAATCCGCATTGCCCCGACGCTCGCGGCCAAAAGCGAAGTCGAATCCGACCACCCAGCGTCGCACCTCCATGACTTGAGCAAGGAGGTCGATGAACTCCTGCGGGGACAGGCCGGCGAGGGCCCGATCGAAGCGGATGACTATCGCGTGCTCGATACCCAGAGACTCGATGTGCGCCAGCTTCTCCTGCAGCGTGGTGACGGACTGCGGGCAGTTGGCCGGGTCGAGCACGCAGCGCGGGTGGGGCTCGAACGTCATCAGCGCAGGCTGCGCTCCGTCGGCGGCGGCGGCGGCGACAGTCCGGCGGATCACGTCGGCATGCCCGAGGTGCACGCCGTCGAAGCTCCCGACGGTGAGGGCCACCGCGCCGATCGGGCTCGGCGGGAGCCCGAGGTGGACCTTCAGGCTACCCCCCCGGATCTCACCTAGGTGAGCACCTTCTCGGGCACGAAGGTCCGCCGCAGCGGGTCGGCATGGCCCAGGGCGACCAGGCGGCCGCCCAGGTCGTGCGCCCTGATCAGGCCGGGCCCGGGCTCTGGCAGCACCCGCACCGAGCGGCCCTGCCTCACCATCGCCTCCTGCTCCACATTGAGCCGGACACGCTCCATGTCCGGCAGTATGACTTCGGCGGGTAGCAGGAGAGCGCGCACGTCCTCTGCCGTGGTCAGCGCCTCCAGGCGGACCGCCGAGTCGATGGCGAGTGGCCCGTACGCCGTCCGGACGAGCCGGCCAAGGTATCCGCCCACTTCGAGCCGCCTCCCGAGGTCTCGCGCGATCGATCGCAGGTACGTCCCGCTGCTGCACTTGATCTCGACCTGCGCCACGGCATCGGCTCCAGGCCTGTAGTCCAGCACTCGCGCCTCGTAGACCTCCACCTCGCGCGCGTGCGGCCGCGGCTCCTCACCGCGCCTGGCGAGCTTGTAGGCACGCTTGCCATCGACCTTCACCGCGGAGAAGGCAGGCGGCTCCTGGAGGATCCGCCCGGAGAACGCCTCCAGAGCCGAGACGATGTCCGCCTTGCTCAGTCCGCTCGGGTCGCCCACCGGCTCGCGCTCGGCTTCGGCATCGTCGGTCGCCGTCGTGTATCCAAGATGGATGTCGGCTACGTAGGTCTTCGGCAGCCGCAGGGCGAACTCGGCAAGGCGCGTGGCGGACTCGAACAGGATCGGTAGAACGCCGGTCGCCAGCGGGTCGAGAGTGCCGGCGTGGCCGACGCGGTGCGCGCCGGTCAGCCGGCGCAGGCGGCTGACTACTGTGAAGGAGGTCTCCCCGGCGCTTTTGTCGACATTCAGAACGCCAGTGGAGAAACCCGCCAGGTCAGCTCGCGTGCGAGGCGGCACCGATCGCCTCCTTGGCTGTCGCGAGCACCAGCTTCACGGCTGCGTCCATCGGCTTCTCGATCTCGGCGCCGGCGGCTCGGATGTGGCCGCCTCCGCCGAAGACCGCGCACATCGCTGCCGCGTCGACGCCGCCACGGCTGCGCACGCTGATCTTCGTCAGCTCGCCGTGGACCTCCTTGAAGAGGATGGCGAGCTCCAGTCCGGCGATGCTGTTGAGCGTGTCGATGATGCCTTCCGATTCGGACATCACGGCGCCTACATCGCGGAGCATTCGGCGAGTCACCTTCGCCCAGGCCAGCTTGCCCTCCAGCTCGACGCGCATCGTCGCGAGCGCGAGGCCGCTCAGCTTCAGCGTGGTCTCCGGCCGCATCTTGTAGACGAGGGTCGCGATATGCCCCGGGTCGGCGCCCAGGCGCGCCAGCCTGGCCGCGTCCTCGAGCGCCTGGGGCGTCGTGTTCTCGTGCCTGAAGCCGCCGGTGTCGGTCAGCAGCGCAACGTACAGGTTGGCGGCGATGGTCGGCGTGATGGAGAAGCCGAAGTAGTCGAGCATCTGCATCACCATCTGTCCGACCGCGGACGCGTCAGCGTCGATGACGTTCAGGTCTCCGAAGCGTGAGTTCGAAGGATGGTGGTCGATGTTGACGATGGTCGCGTGCGCGGCGATGCGCTTCACGCTCGCGCCGGAACGCTCCAGGTTGCCCGAGTCGAAAAAGAATGCGAGCTGCGGGTCGATTCCGTGAGGCGGCTCTTCCTGGATGTCACTGAAGCCAGGCAGGAACGTGTACATCTGTGGGAGGGGAGGCGGTATGAGCACCCACACCTGCTTGCCGGCGGAGCGCAGGGCTTCGGCAAACGCGAGACTGCAGCCGAGGGTGTCGCCGTCCGCGTCCTTGTGCCCGAAGATGAGGATGTCCTGGTTGGCGTCGATCAGATCCTTGATCTCGTCGTACATGTTCCGGGACTTGGCCGTCGCTATGACTTCGTCTCCTCAGTCCGCGTTTCGCTTGGCAAGACCTCTTTGAGCAGCTCCGCGATGTGAACGCTGTATTCGATCGACGGGTCGATCTCGAATCGCAGCTCGGGCGAGAACTTGAGGTTCTGCAGGCGGCGGCCGAGCTCATGCCGGATCAGTCCGGTCGCGGAGACAAGTCCGGCGATCGATGCCTTCTTCTCCTCCGGGTTCCCGAGCACGCTCACCCGCACGCGGGCCTGTCGCAGGTCAGGCGACATGCGTACCGCCGTGATGCTCACGAACCCGATCCGTGGGTCCTTGAGATCTCGGCGGATGATTGACATGATCTCCTCGCGCACCTGCTCGCCGACCTGATCGGCGCGGTAGCTGGTCATGACGACCTCCGCTTTCAAATGTAGGGGCCCCCGCGAAATCTCGGCGAAGCCTCTGATTTCGTGGGGAGGAAGCAAGACACGCCTTGCTAGATTTCTTCCCGCTCGAGGCGGTATGTCTCCATCACGTCGCCTGGTTCGAAGGCTTCGAAGCCTTCCAGGCCGACGCCGCACTCCTGGCCGGCGGACATCTCGCGCACGTCCTCCTTGAAGTGTTTGAGCGAGCTGATCCTCCCTTCGAAGACCTGCTCCTTCCCCCTGAACAGCTTGACCCAACCTCCGCGCGTGACCTTGCCCTCGACCACGCGGCATCCGGCGATGACGCCCTGCCGCGGGATCTTGATCGGGATGACGACCTCGAGCTTGCCCTCGCGGATCTGGCGGAACGTCGGCTCGCGCAGACCCTTTGCGGCACGCTCGACATCCTCCGTCAGCTTGTAGATGACGTCGTAATACCGTACCTCGACCTTCGCGCGCTCCGCCGCTCCGACCGCGGCGGGCGTGGCCTTGAGGTTGAAGCAGATGATGATCGCGTTGGACACGCCGGCGAGCAGCAGGTCCGAGTCGCTCACCGCGCCCACGCCCTGGCCGACGATCTTGATCGCGACCACCGGGTCTTCGATCTTCTGCAGCGCGCTGAGCACCGCCTCGAGCGTTCCCTGCGCATCGGCCTTGACCACCAGGCTGAGCTCCTTGACCTCGCCCTCCTTGGCACGGCGGGCAAGCTCTTCGAGGGTGATCCGCGGCGCGAAATCGCGCGCCGCCTCCTGCGTGCGCCGCTCGGTCAGCTTGGTGAGCGCGATCTGACGGGCCGCCTTCTCGGAGCCGACGACCTGGAAGATGTCGCCGGCCTGCGGTACCTCGCTCATGCCCGAGACCACCACCGGAGTCGCCGGCGGGGCTTCAATGACGCTCTGGCCGCGATCGTCGGCAAGCGCCCTGACGCGGCCGTAGATGTGGCCGCAGACGAAGTCGTCGCCGACTCTGAGCGTCCCCGCCTGGACCAGCACAGTCGCTACAGGACCCCGCCCACGCTCGAGGTGGGCGTCGACCACGGTGCCGATGGCATTCCGGTCCGGGTTGGCCTTCAGCTCGAGGATGTCCGACGACAGCACGATGGTCGTGAGCAGGTCGTCGATGCCCTGACCAGTCTTGGCGCTGAGGTGCACGCACTCGTGCTCTCCGCCGTAGTGGCGCGTGACTATGCCCTGCGCGGCCAGCTCCTGGTGGACGCGATCCGGGTTCGCCCCCTGCACGTCCATCTTGTTGATGGCGACGATGATCGGAACCTTCGCCGCGCGGGCGTGCTGGATGGCTTCGATGGTTTGCGGCTTCACGCCATCGTCGGCGGCGACGACGAGCACGACGAGGTCGGTGACCTGCGCGCCACGAGCACGCATGGCGGTGAACGCCTCATGGCCCGGCGTGTCGACGAAGACGACAGGGTGACCGTCGGCCGTCTCGATTTTGTACGCGCCGATGCGTTGGGTGATGCCTCCGGCCTCCCCCGCAGCGACCCGCGTCTTTCGGATGGCGTCGAGGATCGAGGTCTTGCCGTGGTCCACGTGACCGAGGACCGTGACGATCGGCGGCCGCGGAACCAGCTTGCTCTGGTCTTCGTTGGCGACCGAGAACAGCTCCTCGCGCGAGGTTGTGACGACGGCTTCGCCTTCGGGCGACTCGGTCGCGACCACGTCCTCGCTCGAGACCGGTTCGACCGTGAAGCCGAACTCGTCGGCCACGATCTCCGCGGTGGCGAAGTCGATGACCTGGTTGATGGTGGCCATGATGTTCGAGGCCATCAGCTTCTTGATCACCTCGACCGGGCTCACGGAGAGCTTCTCGGCGAGGTCCTTCACCGACAGGCTGGGCGGCAGCACGACCCTGCGGTCGCCGTTGGGCTGGATCTTGACCGCCACCGACGCCGGCTTGAACGCGGAGCGGGCGGCTTCGATCGCCCCGGGCGCCAGCGGCGCGGCGGCGTTGCGGGTCAGCCGCCTCTGCTGGAGGAAGTTCACCAGCTCCTTTTGGCTGATCCCAAGTTCGCGTGCGAGTTCGTGTGCTTTCATGCGGAACTACTGATTATGCCGGGACGGCGCGGGGGAGGCAGGCCTCCCCCGCGGTGCCCCCACCGGTGTGGTGCGGTGAATGGAGGCGCTTGGATGGGGCATAAGTGACGGCCGGAGTGAATCCGGCCTGCCGCTCCACAGCAAGTATTTACGTTTGTAATTGAGTCCAGATTTCCGGGCCGACAGTGGCTTTCATTGCCCGCTCGAGTGTCTTTCGTTTGCGGGCGGCTTCGATACACGAAACCTCCGAGTGCAGGTATGCGCCGCGGCCTGGGGCGTGGCCTGTCGGGTCGACCGCCGCGCTGCCATCGGCTCGGCGGACGATCCTCACCAGCGAAGCCTTGCCCGCCTCCTTGCGGCAGGCGACGCAGGTGCGCACAGGCTCATGTCGCGGCACCGGCACCTGACTCTCCGTCCGCATCGCTCGCTTTGATGTCGATCCGAAGGCCTGTGAGCTTGGCCGCAAGCCGGGCGTTTTGGCCGTCGCGTCCGATGGCCAGCGAAAGCTGCGCGCGAGGGACCATCACGGTGGCCGTTCGCGTCATGCGGTCGATGCTCACCGACTCGGGCTTGGCGGGGCCCAGCGATGCGGCCACAAAGGCTTCAGGGTCGTCCGACCACGGGACGATGTCGACGTGCTCGGTGGCGAGCTCGCTGATGATCGCGCGGTGGCGCACCCCCTTCGGGCCGACACAGGCGCCGACTGGGTCCAGGCCGGCCTGGCTGGAGGAAACCCCGATCTTTGTGCGCAGCCCGGGCTCTCGCGCGATCGCCCGCACCTGCACAGTGCCCGCCTTGATCTCGGGCACCTCGGCCTCGAGCAGGCGGTGAACGAACACGCGTGATGCGCGCGAAACCCTGACCTGCGCCTGGCGTGCGTTGCGTTGGGCGTCCATGATCACCACGAGCACAGGGCGTCCCGGGTGCAGCTGCTCACCAGGGATCTGCTCCTCGGGTGGCATGACGCCCTCGGCGCGGCCCAGGTCGACGAACACGGTTCCCATCTCGATACGGTCGACGATGCCGCTGGCCAGCTCACCCTTGTGCTCGGCCACGTCTCGAAGCACCTTGTCCCGCTCGAGATCGTGGATGTGCCTGAGCACCGCATGCTTGGCCGTCTGCGCAGCCATTCGCTTGAAGTCTTCCGAGGGCAGCATCTCGACCATCTGGCTGCCGTCATCTCGTGTGATACGGCTGCGCACCTCCAGCGCGCCGGTCGCCGTGTCCAGCTTCACGCTGACCTCGCCCGCAGGGCTGAACGCCCGGGCGTAGGCGACGGCGAGAGCTCCCTCGACCGTGTGCAGCATCTCTTCGAAGGGAATGCCGACCTCCGCGCAAAGCGCGGTCAGCGCCTCGGCGAGGCTCTCCGTGGCCGGCTCAGATTGTGACCGCGAGCCTGCCCGCGACAACGTCACTCCATGCAATGTGCAGAACCACTGGTGCGCGACCGCGCGCCCCGAGTGCCTGTACGGCTATGCCGGCCCCGTCGACGGCGACCAGCTGACCTTCGACCACCGTGTCGGCGACCCCGCTTCGATAGCGGATGTTGACCCGCTGCCCGTTGAACCTTTCGTAGTCAGCCTGGGCTCGCAGAGGCCGCTCCGCCCCTGGCGACGAGACCTCGAGGTTGTAAGGCCCGTCGATGAGCTCCGAGTGGTCGATCAGCGGACCCGCGACGCGGCTGACCCGCTCGCAGTCCTCGATGGTGATCGGGTCGGAGTGGTCGATCGAGATCCGCAGGGTGCGGCCCGACTGTCCTGACTGCTCGAGCGAGTACAGCTCGTAACCCATGTGCTTTAGCGTGGGCTCGATCAGCTCTTTGATTGACGGTATGGGCCAGGTCGGCATGTTCGGATTGCTGAAACAACGATAGCTGGATCGCGCCACTTCACGCTGGCGATCGCAGACGCCCGTCCCATCCTTGGTTGTGGGAGTGGAGCGGAAGTCCGAATTCACTTCGGGCGTCCCCAGGCTGGCACAGATACCACCTCGCTTTGCAATCGAGTCTTCCCCCGGGTGAGATCGCCAGATCTCGCCCGGTATTTACCTGAGAGGCTGCAGCTTCCGCCAGACGACCAGTAGAGGAGCGGCGTTGAAGATCGAGCTGTAGGTGCCCGAGACGATGCCGATCATGAGAGCGAGCGCGAAGCCCTTCAGAGTGTCGCCGCCGGAGATGAGGATGGCCGCCAGCACCAGAACGACGGTGAAGCTCGTGATGATCGACCGCGCGGCAGTCTGCATGATGCTGAGGTTCACGACCTGCTCGAACGAGAGACGCTGGCTCACCCGCAGGTTCTCGCGAATCCTGTCGAAGACGACGATTGTGTCGTGCACCGAGAAGCCCACGACAGTGAGCACCGCGGTGACGAAAAGGCTGTCGATCTCGCCGATGCGCAGGTCGAGAACCTTGCCGAGGATCGAGAAGATTCCGGTCAGCAGGAACACGTCGTGCAGGAGCGCGGCAAGGGCGGAACCGCCGAACTGAAAGCCCGCGCGCCAACCACCCGGCACGTTGCGGAACCGGATCGCCAGCAGGAACAGGATCGCAATCGCCGCCAGCACGACCGCCAGCAGCGCGAACTCGATCGTCTCGCCGGCGATGGTTCCGCCGACCTCGATCACCGACTCGGTCTTCGTGTCGACAGCCCCGAGCTTGCTGGTCAGGTGAGCTACTACAGTCGTCTGCTGCTCCGGGGTCAAGGGAAGTGCTCGAATGATGTATTCACCGCTGTTCCCTGCCGGTATCACGGTCCCGTGGATGTTCTCGGCCGCCACCGCGTTTTGCACAGCCACGACGTTTGGCTTGTCGGTGAAGGTGAGGGTGAATTCAGTTCCACCCGCGAAGTCGATCCCGAGCAGGAAGCCGCGGGTCGACATGAAGAAGATGCCGGGGATGATGATGATCAGCGAGAAGAGGAAGAACCAGTTGCGCCGGCTGACGAAATCGAGCTTTCGGACGCGAGGCTCCGGGCGGGGCGCCTCGGTGACGGCCTCGACCCTGGGCTCCTCTGGAGCCGGCTTCTCCTGTGGGCCCGCCATCTCCTCAGACGATTCGACCACGGTCCACCCCTAGCAGCCACGGCCGGCGGAGGCCGCTCGCGGTGAGGACGATCGCGAGCAGGTTGTGCGTGACCACGATCGAGGAGATCAGGCTGGCAACGACACCGATGGCGAGCGTGATCGCGAAG
>JBGOTG010000100.1:0-9092 GCA_041476405.1 Candidatus Dormibacteraceae bacterium
ACTGGGATGTCGGACTTGAGGACTGCGTTCTCGAACTCGCTGTCGGTGACGGCTTGTACGTCTGACATCTAAGACCCCTTCTTGTCGCTGGAATCCGACTTGGACTCTGATTTCGATTTGGACTCTGTTTTTGACTCGGCCTTGCTCTCGGCCTTGCCTTCTGATTTGCTCTCCGACTTGCCCTCCGACTTGGTCTCGGTCTTGCTCTCAGAGCTACCATCCGAGCTGGCGGCGACGCCGTTGCTGGACGAGCCGGAGCTCTTGTCCGACGCCTTGTAGTCGGTGGTGTAGTAGCCACTCCCCTTGAAGATGATGCCGGCCGGATAGAGCATCTTCGAGAGCTTGCCCTGGCACTTCGGACAGGTGGTGAGGGGCTCGTCGGTGATCTTCTGGCGGATCTCGAATTCGTGGCCGCAGGTGCCACAGCGGTAACCGTAGGTAGGCATTTCTTTGGGGTTCCTTACTATAGCCGCCGGTCCGGATCCAGCCTGTGGAACACCATCCCGGAGGGCGGCTTGGGGTGGAAATACGTGCTCTTCTGTGGAAGAGTCTTGCCCTCTTGGGCCAGCTTCAAAACCTGCCGCAGGTCGGGCGGCGCCAGGAAGAAGGCCGCCACGCCCGCCCCCTCGTCGACCCAGCGGACCGCTTCCGCAGGGTCGCGCGTGTAGACGAGGAAATCCTCAGGACTCCGCTTGCCCAGGATGTTGTCGATCACCTGCTCATGTAACTCCACCACCGCCACATCTCCTTCCAACGGAATCAGCTGGAATCTGTGGTCCCGGTAGGTGCCTGCCGCAACCCGGCCGCGAATGGCCCCCAGCGTCGCTTCCAGGGAGGGCATCTCCTCTCCTCCGGTGACCGCGACGCCGGCCTTCAGGACGCGGTGGGTGGGCAAAACCTCCAGGCCCGGAGCGTCAAGGTCGGTCAGAAGTGCCAGCGTGAAACGGGAGGCGGCGTCGGCTGCGCCTCCGACCTCCTCGGAGTGCGCCAGTGCAGTCTCGTAGCGGTGGTGGCCGTCGGCGATGAGCACCGGGAGCGTCTCGAAAGCCGCGTGCGCTGCTGCATGGATCGCGGGGTCGGAGATCACCCACAGGCGGTGCTCAGTCTCCTCCGGCCCCTTGAAAACCATTGCCGGCGCCCGTTCTGGCGAGCGCCCGAGGATCGATGCCAGCCCGGTTTGCCTTCCTTCGTACACGAACCAGAGCGGTTCCAGGCTGACGTTGGTCGCCCGGAGCAGTGCCAGGCGATCTTCCTTGGGGCCGCGATGGGTGCGCTCGTGAGGGAGGACGACGCGGTCCTCGTACGGCTGCAGCCGCAGCGCTGCGATCAGGTCGCGGCGCTTCCGGCCTTCGAAGGTGACCTCGTGGACGTACATCGACGGCGGGTCCGCCTCAAGGATGCCGTCGCGCATCCACGCTTCAAACGTGGTTGCCGCGCCGTCATAATCCGCGCCCGGCCGGATCAGGCGGACGACGTTGTACGGTGAAAGGGCGCGGTAGCGGGCCAGGTCGGGCTCGGGGATGACGTCATACGGCGGGGCGACCAGCGTGGTCGGATCCCCGGCCCTGGCGAGGTGGTAGCGGATCCCGGGCAGCGCCCTGACGTCAGCCGTCGGAGCTTCCACGCAGCTCGACGTACCGCAGGTCTGACATGCCTGGCACCTCGCGCAGCCGCGCCAGCACAGCGGCCTCGACTGTGTCGTCGACGGCCAGGATCATCATTGCGTTCCCACGCGGGCCGTCCCGACCGACCTGCATGCTCGCGATGTTCACGTCGTGCTCGCCCAGGATGGTGCCAAAGCGGCCCACCACCCCCGGCCGGTCCTCGTGGCGGCTGACCAGGAAACGGCCGTCAGGCACCAGGTCAACGCGGAACGAGTCGATCCGCACCGCGCGCGGCTCCCCCATCAGCACTGTGCCGGCTATCTCGTGGCCGTCGATGCGGACTGTGACGAGGCTGGCGTAGCTGCCGCGAGCCGGGCTGCGCCGCTCGATGAGCCTCACTCCCCGGCTGGATGCGATGAGGCGCGCGTTGACCTGGTTGATGCGGTCCTCAGTGAAGGTCTGGAAGACGCCCTTGATCGCGGCGGCGACGTGCAGGTTGACGTCGTGCTCGGCGAGCTCGCCCTCGAACTCCAGCTCGATCGCGCTGACCCGGCCGCCGAACAGCTGCGTGTGCAGCTTGGCCAGGCGCTCGGTCAGATCCGCGAACGGTCGCAGGTACGCAAGCTCCTCAGGCGGCAGAGCCGGAGCGTTGACCGCGTAGCGAGGGAGGTCGCCCGCCAGTACCGCGGCCACCTCTTCGGCGACGTCGAACGCGACCGACACCTGGGCCTCGACTGTCGAAGCGGCGATGTGCGGCGTGGCCACGAAGTTGGGGAGCGTGAACAAAGGGTTCGCGCCGGCGGGTTCGTTAACGAAGACGTCCGACGCTGCGCCGGCAAGGCTGCCTGACTTCAGGGCCTCGAACAGCGCTTCCTCGTCGACGGTCCCGCCACGCGACGTGTTGATGAGCCTCGCGCCCGGCTTCATCAGCGCCAGCTCCGGCGCGCCGATCAGGTTGCGATTGGCCTCCACAAGCGGGACGTGAATCGTCACGAAGTCGCTCCGCTCGAGTAGCTCGGTCAGCGTCACGAGCTGAACATTGAAGAGCTCGGCGCGCTCCACCGAGACGACAGGGTCGAAGGCGACCACCTCCATCTCGAGGCCGTGCGCGCGTTTGGCCACCTCGGAGCCGACGTTGCCCAGCCCGATGACCCCCAATGTCTTGCCGCGAATCTCGGTGCCGAGGAATTTCGAGCGCGTCCACTCTCCGCGCCTCACCGAAGCGTCCGCCTGCGGAACCCACCGCGCCACGGCGAACAGCAAAGCGATCGTGTGCTCGGCGGCGGCCACGATGTTTCCGCGCGGGGCGTTGACGACAACGATTCCCTTTCGCGTCGCCGCAGGCACGTCGATGTTGTCGACGCCAACTCCCGCCCGGCCCACCACCCGCAGGCGCCGGCCCGCCTCGAGGATCGGTTCTGTGACCCGGGTCTCGCTGCGAACCACCAGTGCGTCGAAGTCGGGGATGCGTTCGATGAGCTCCGCCTCCCCGAGCTTGCTCACCACGGTCACCTCACCGGCGCGGCGCAGCCGCTCGAGTCCGTCCTCGGCGAGCGGGTCCGCGACCAGGATCCGGGGCAAGTCGCCTACCGGGTCGCGGCGGCGACGCCCTGCAGTGAAGCGGTGACGGCAGCCACGGCGCGACCATCGGCCGGCGCGATGTCGAGCTCCTCGAGCGCCTGCTCGATGGCCCAGAGGACCTGGACCACGTCGCCCTCGGTGATCGCGCCAAGGTGCCCGACGCGGATCATCTTCCCTGTCATCTTGCCCTGGCCGCCGGCGATTACGACTCCGTACTTTTCGTTGAGGAGACTGCGCAGCGCCGTGACGTCCAGGCCCGCCGGCGGAAGCGCCGACGTCACCGTGTTCGAGCGGTAACCCTCTTGCGCGTAGAGCTGAAAGCCCAGCGCCTTGAGGCCCGCCTGGGTGCCGCGTGCGAGGCGGGCATGCCGCTCGTAGACGGACCCGAGGCCTTCCTCCTCGAGCATGCGCAGGCCCTCCTGAAGCGCGAAGACGACGCCGATCGCCGGCGTGAACGGGGTCATCCCCTTCTCGGCCCAGCTCTTGGCCTCCTTCCAGTCGAAGTAGAACCGCGGCGAGCGCGCTTTCGCCTGCTGCGCCCATGCGCTGTCGCTCACGCTGACCAGGGCGATGCCCGGAGGCGCCATCCAGCCCTTCTGGGAGCCGCTCACAGCGACATCGATACCCCAGGCGTCGGTCTCGATCGCGATCGAGCTGATGGAGCTGACGCCGTCGACGACGACGATCCTGCCCGCCTCGTGCGCGACGCGAGCGAGCGCCTGCAGCGGGTTGGTCAGGCCAGTCGACGTCTCGTTGTGCGTGAGGAGCACGACCTTGGCCTTGGGGTGTCTTTCGAGCACCGAGGCGAGGTCGTCGGCGTCCACCGGCTGGCCCCATTCGAACTCGAGGCGGACGACGTCGGCGCCGTAAGCGGCGGCCAGTGCGGCGAACCGCTCGCCGAAGTTGCCGCACAGCGCGGCGACCACCTCGTCGCCAGGCGAGACCAGGTTCGCGACGGCCGACTCGAGACCGCCCGTCCCGGAGCTGGTGAGGAGCAAGAGGTCGTTGGAGGTCTTGAACACCCGCTTCGCGCCGGCGGTGATCTCGGCCAGGATCGCCGCGAACTCGGGGCCGCGGTGGTCGATCATCGGCCGGTTCATGGCACGCACGACCCGTTCGGGCAGAGGCGTCGGACCGGGGATGCGAAGCTGAGTCTGGAAGGTCATGGGCGCGCTCCGATAAAGGATTGCGGCGGCGGGTTGAATTCTACCGGGCCCAGGTGGCTTGGACCGATGAGTCCCATGCGAGTGGTGTCGCTGCCCCCAGCCAACCTTTGTTGGACGGCCCCTCCCATCTGCGCCCTTTGGGCGGAGCCGACCTCCCCGGCGAGCGGGGAGGGGCCGCTGACCCGGCCTAGTGCTGCTCGGTCGTGTAAGGAAGAAGGGCTATGGCTCTCGCGCGCTCGAGGGCCGTGGTCAGCGGGCGCTGGTGGCGGGCGCATGTTCCCGTCACCCGCCGGGGCAGGATCTTGCCGCGGTCGCTCACGAAGCGGCGCAAGCGCGAGATCTCTTTGTAGTCGATGTAGGCGATCTTCTCGACGCAGAAGTTGCAGACCTTGCGGTGCTGCCGCTTCGGCCCTCCCCTTGAGCTGTCACGCGGTGGGCGGTTTACTGCCATGTGTCTCTCCTAGAACGGGATGTCGTCCGGGTCGACGTCGCGCGGCGCATCGTCCGGAGCGGGGATGTCGTCTTGGGTTGTTCCGCCGGCGCGAGACGGCGCGCCGGGGCCGCCGCTTCCGCGCGGCTCGAGAAACTGGACGTCGTTGGCGATGATCTCGGTCACGCGTCGCTTCTGGCCGTCCTGGCCCTCCCACGAGCGGGTCTGGATGCGGCCCTCGACGAAGACCAGCGCGCCCTTGCGCGTGTACTGCGCGACGGTCTCGGCGAGATTTCGCTTGCCGATCGGGTACGCGACGATGTTGTGGTAGTCGGTGAACTCCTTCTTCTCGCCGTCAGGTCCGCTCGACCAGCGGTTGGTGGCGATGCTGAAGTTGGTAACAGCGGTTCCGCTTGGCGTGTAGCGCATCTCGGGATCCTTGGTCAGCCGGCCGATGAGCAGCGCCTTGTTGAGATTGGACATCTAAGCCTCCTCCCGATCCGCGCCATCCAACGGCTCCGCCGCGCCGTTGGCTTCTACGGCGATGGGTTCCTGGATGACCTCCGCCGGCGGCGGCGCAACGGCGGTCGGTGCCGGCCGGTCCGGCTTGCGGACGATAAGGTGTCGCAGGACCTCCTCGGTGATCTTCAAGGCGGCCTCCAGCTCGGGGACGCCGTCCGGGCCGATCTGGAAGTCCTGGAGGACGTAGGAGCCCTCCTTCTGGTGCTTGACCTCGTAGGCGAGCTTGCGCTTGCCCCAGATGTTGGTCCGCTCCGCGGCTCCGCCCGCCTTTTCGATCAGCGTGTTGACCCGCTTGATGATGTCCTGGACCTTGTCGTCGTCCAGGTCGGCGCGAACTATGTACAGAGCTTCGTAATCCCGCAACGGGGACCTCCTTCCTATGGGTTCAGGCCTCGAACGATCGGCGGCGACTGCCACCGGCCGAGGCCAGAAAGGGTAGGTCGGTATTCTATCAGTCGAGTGAACCAGACCCGAGCCAAGGCGGCCGTGCGCGGAGCCAAGGTCAAATCCAAGTCAGGGCGCCGCCCGCCGGTGAAGGTGAAGGCCGGGCCGGAGATTCCCCTTCTTCCGATCGTGGTCGGCGGGATCCTGGCGGTCATCGCCATCGTCGTGATCATCTACATCGTCGCCAGCACGAGGCCGGGCTCCTCCGGCGGACAGCCGGCGGCGGCAGGGATCCCCTGTGACCAGCTCGAGCACACCCAGATCCACCAGCACGCCGCCCTGCAGATCCTCTATCAGGGCACGCCGGTGAACATTCCGACCGACGTGGGCCGCCTGAGCACGTGCCTGTACTGGCTGCACGTGCACGCCGAGTCCCCTGGCGTGATCCACATCGAGGCGCCGAAGAGCCGCATCTTTACATTGGGCGATTTCTTCAAAGTCTGGGCCGCATCGAAGGGAACGCCAGAACCGCTCGACCAGACGCACGTGTCGTCGTTCACACTGACCCCCGACCAGAAGCTGGTCGTGTACATCGACCTCAGCGACGGCAAGGGTCCGCAGCCTTACACCGGCGACCCGGCCGCGATCGTGATCAAGGAGCACGAGGTGATCACGCTCGAGATCACCCCGCCGGCGGTCAGCCCTCCGCCGACCTTCACGTTCCCGTCAGGGCTCTGACCTCCAGGAGGACCCTGGCCGCGCGGTAGTGCTCCAGCGCGTCGTGGCTGTTCGCCGACCGCTGAGCCTTGTCGGCTAGGCGCAGGTGGGCCTGGGCCGCGGTTTCGATGTCCCCAGCTCCGATCGCAAAGGCCTGGCCTCCGCGCAGCGACCGGACGCGCTGGAGGCGATGCGCATCGCCGCGAGCCTCGAGCGCCTCCTTCTCCGCCGACAGTATCGCCTCGGCCTCCTCGATGCGGCCCAGCATCTGCAGCGCGGCCGCTTGGCAGAGCCGCGCGTCGCAGCCCAGCGGCCACTCAGGCGAGTCCACCGCAGTGCCCAGCGCAGCCAGCGCGCGGCGGGCGTGGCCACGCGCGACCAGCACGCGCGCCTTTTCCACTGCCAGCTCGCGCTCCACGCCGGGAAGCCTTCCCTCGAGCAAGAAGTCGACCTCGGTCCCGAGCCTGCCGGCGATGACGCGGAGCACCCTCGTGGACGGCTGGCTTCTTCCCAGCTCGACCTGGTTCAAGAACGCGCGGCTGAAATCGCCGCCGCTGACCTTGGCCAGGCTCATGCCGCGATCCTGGCGGAGGCGCCTGATGCGCTGGCCCAGGGACTCCGTAGGAGGCATCGGAGCATCATAGCCCGACGTATAGCGGGGGTTTACATCGGAGGTTGGGCGGTGGCCTTCGTATTTAGGGCCTTTCGCAGGCGGCGATCGTTCAAGGCGACGTGGTCGGCCAGCCGCAGGAAAGCCTCCTTCAGCGGGCTCGCCTCAGCGTCTTTGCTCGACAGCTGCCAGCCCACGACATCCAGCTCCTTCCACGGAGAGCCTGCCCGGTCGCTGAAAGCCATGCGGACCAGGGCGCCCTCGGCCCACGCCTCGAGCGCGGCCGCGCACCGGTCGGAGGGATCCGTTCCGTCCCGCCAATCGCCCACCGCGATCGACAGCACGACCCTCGGGTCCGAATCGCGATGGAAGTGATCGAAGATGTCGGCGCGGTAGATCGCGACTGCGTCCTCGTCCTCGTACAGGACCCCGATCACGCTCTCGTACGGCGCGCCGCAATTGCCGCAAGCGCCGTCGGTGACCTGATCGTCATGCTCCAGCCGCAACCCCTCTCCCACTGCAGCCAACGGGCTAGAGGTAGTCGCTGGGATCGAGGCTGCGGGTCAGGCTCGTGAAGTTGGCGAAGCCGTTGCTCGTGACCATCCCCGTATCCTCGATCCTGACGCCGCCCAACCCGAGCAGGTACAGCCCGGGCTCCACGGTCACGACGTCGCCCTCGAGGAGCGGCTCACCGTTCGGTCCGCGCAGCGACGGTTCCTCGTGAACGTCGAGCCCGACGCCGTGCCCTGTGCTGTGGTTCATCTTCGCGACGCCCTCGGGACCCTCGAAGCCCTTGGTCGTGGTGCCATATCCGCGATCCACCAGCACCTGGCACACGGCATGGTGGACGTCGCGCCCTGTGACCCCCGCCCGGATCGATTCGATGCCGGCGTCCAGCGCCTGAAGGGCCGCCGCGTGCATGCGCCGGATCTCGTCAGGCACCTCGCCCACCACCACCGTTCGGGTGAGGTCGCCGTGGTAGTGGCTGGCTCGGCCTGATGGAAAGATGTCGATGATGACCGGCGCGCCGGCCCGGATCGGCCCCTGCCCTCGATAGTGCGGCATGGCGCACTCGGGAGAGCCCGCCACGATCATCTCCGGGCAGCTGAAGCCCATCTCGCCGAGCAGCAGCTGGGCGCGGGCGTAGAGCCGCTCCGAGGTCAGGGGCCGCTCCTCGAGCCACAGCACGCCGTCCCTGATGTCCGCCTGGCTCAGCTGGCGAACGACTTCGGTCACCGCCGCCTCGGCGGCTTTCTGGGCGGCCTCGATGAAACCGGCTTCTTCCGGCGACTTGTGCCGGCGCTCCGCCCTGAACAGGTCGCGGTCGATTTCGGCCTCGACGCCCGCGGCACGCAGCTCTTCGAGGTAGGCCGCCTGGAGGCGCGGCGAGACCCGCGCCGCCTCGAGACCCTTCTCGCGCAGCAGCCTGGCGGCCAGCCGAGGCCATGACGCGTACTCACCGTGGTCGACGTATCCGGCCTCGGCGAAGCCGAGCTTGCGCGTTGCTTTGCTCTGCATTTTGGCGCGGTCGATCTCCAGGGGACTGGCGACCAGGAGGTCGTCCCCGTCGGCGAACCGAATGTAAAGACCCGTTTCCACGGGGAAGCCGGATGCGTAGGTGAAATCCGCATCCGCCTCGCCGCTGGGGATGAGCACCAGCGGCTTCATGCGCCGCTCGCGGTGTGTCGCTCGATCGCCGCGGCGAACAGCGACGCCAGGGCGGCCGGCGCCAGCGAATCGACCTCTTCCGTCACCTGGGTCGCCAGGCGCTTGGGCAGCTGCTTTCGCAGCAGCTCAACGTGCTGCTCGTAGACGCGGCCGAGTGAGCGGGGGGCAGAACGACCTTCCAAGTTCAGCTTCTCCTGGACCTCGTAGCCGCCGGTGTAGGAGATCTCGTAGCCAAACTCGCGCAGCTGGATGAGGTCACGGCGCAGTGTACGTTCAGACACCCCGGCCCGTTCGGCGAGCTCGAGCGGATTCAGCCCGGGTTCGGCGATCACGGCGGCAAGGATCCTCAGCAGGCGGGCAAGCCGGCGAGCGCGGTTCACGCCCCCACTAATAGATTCAGTGCCAGGTGG
>JBGOTG010000101.1:0-9090 GCA_041476405.1 Candidatus Dormibacteraceae bacterium
CAGATCGCGCACGACGAGCTTCCGTTCGGGGGCACTAAGCAATCGGGCTTCGGCAAGGAGCACGGCCTGGAGGCCTACTACTCGTACACGGAGCAGAAGTCGGTCGTTTACGGCGGTGTCTGAGACGGACGTAACTCGGTCTGGTAGTCAACGGCGATGAAAGTCGCCGTTGTGGTGCTCGCGGTGCTCCTGCTGCTCATCGGGGGTGTTTTCGCCGGGCAGGGGCTCGGTTACATCCCAGGCAGCTACATGACCGGCGACATCAAGTGGTTCTGGATCGGCAGCGCGATGGTCGTCGTCGGGCTCGCGTTGGGGGCTTTCGGCTTCACGCGCCGGGGGAAGCCGATCTAGGGTCCTCCCGGCTTGGACGCCCCCTCCGGCGCGCTGCGCGCGCCACCTCCCCGGCAAGCGGGGAGGACGCCTTATTGATGCCGCCTCACCAGGCTCAACCCAGACCGGTTCGTTTCGCCGGGAACACGCGGTTAGGCCGTTCTCCCGTTGATGCGGTCCCACTGGGTTTGGCACTCGACGCACCTCGTGGCCGCGGGCTGGTACTTGAGCCGTTCCGCGGGGATCCGCCGTGCGCACGTCTCGCACGTGCCGTACGACCCTTCGCGAACCCGCTCCAGCGCGTGCTCCACCTGTTCGCGGTTCTCGCGCAGGAGGTGGACCAGGAGGCCCGAGGTCTCACGGTCCGAGAGGGCCTGCGCCAGGTCGGCTTCCTCAGGAATGCCTGTGATGACGCCCCCGACGATCTCGTTCAGCGGCCTGTGCAGGCCCGCCTCCTCGCCGCACGCTGCCGCAAGGTGCTCGAGGTGCCGCCTGTCGGCCTCGAGCCTCTCTTCCAGCGCCGGTTTTGGACCTTTGCGACTGGCCATTTGCAAACCTCCCTTCCTGGTGAGATACCGAAGCAGGCAACGCTTTGGTTCGTCTCACACAACGCCCCGGCGGTGGCATCTACACAGGTCGCGCACAATTAGTCGCCTGTGCCCCCGGCAATGAAGAGACTGGCCATCCCCCTGCTGCTGCTTCTGCTTGCCGGGTGTCAGCAGGGTTCGAACACCCCGCTCCCGGTACCGAGCGTGGCCCAGATCGGGGCCGACCTCAACTGCCCGGGCGGCGACCACGGCTTCGAGGATGCCGGCGCGGGGTGGGGCTTCTGCTATCCAGCGAGCTGGAAGTACACCGAGCCGAGGGCCCAGGGGAGCGTCAACCCGACCCGTCTCGACCTCGTCTTCAACATCACCGACGTCAACACCGGCCTTTTCGCTCTCATGATCGTCTCGACCATCGAGCGTGGGAGCTCGACGGACCTGGTGACCTGGATGCAGGCGAACCTCAGCTCCCTGAGCGTCACGTCGTTACCGGACCGGCAGGCGATCGTCTGGGGCAACGCCGGCGAGGCGGACCGTTTGAGCGACGGCCGCCGGATCGCGCTGACGCCGACTCACGTCGTGATCCTGGAGCTGCGCTCGGGCCAGGGCCTGTTGGACCTGGAGTCCGCGATGTCGACCAGGCTGGATACCTGGAAGTTCCTTGTCTGATCTAGAGGGAAAAGTCTGCATCCAGCGCTCTGACGTGTCACCGCGCCCCCTCCGGCGCTGCGCGCCACCTCCCCGGCAAGCGGGGAGGACACACCCGGGGGCTAGCTCGGTCTTTTAAAGAGGCTCTGCAGCTTCACGGCGAGGCCCATGTCGCCTTTGACCTGGAGCTTGCGTGACATGAAGGCGGACATCCCGTCCATCTGGCCCGTCATGATCTTGACGAAATCGCCGGCCTCGGCGCCCACGGTCAAGGTCGCCGGCTCGGGAGCATCGCCCTTACCCGTTTCAGCCTTGCCGTCGGCGATCTTCGTCCACCATTTGCCGCCGTTGTCGCCGCTGACATCGAACTGGATCATGGCCTTGGTGGACGCCGCCTTCTCAGGCACCAGGTACTTCGGCAGCGCTTCGACGATTTGCTCGGGGGTCAACTGGACTTCAGACATGTGCTCCTCCTGAGCTCAAGCCACGGAAAAGCGGATTCGTTCTGCCCTCATCTTACCCGTGGGCGCGACAATGCCGGAGTTGTGGCGACCGAAACCGGCCTGACCGAGGTGGCGGCGGACGTCTTCGAGCTTCGCCTGCGGATTCCGTTCGAGGACGGCCTCGTGAACGTCTTTCTGTTCCCGGACGGAGACGACGCCGACCTCCTCGACTGCGGCATGAACATCGAAGAGTCGGTCGATGCCATTCGCATGGCGATCAAGCAGGTGGGTGCCAGGCGGCTCCGTCGCCTGGTCGTCACGCACATCCATCCGGATCATTACGGCGCCGCGGGCGTCTTCGCCGGCAAGGGGCGCGCCGACCTTTACCTTCATCGCCTCGAGGTGCCCCTGGTCAATCCGCGATACGTAGAGCTGGAGCACCTGGTCGGGGAGATGCGCAACTACTTCCTGGTCAATGGAGTGCCGGGGGAGGAGGCCGAGGTGCTCAGCAACTCCCAGCGCGCTCTGAGCGAGATCGTGAAGACCGCCGAACCGGCGGTGCAGCTGGACGGCGCCGAAACGCTGGAGGTCGGCCGAAGGCGGCTTCGGGTCGAGTGGACCCCCGGGCATTCGCCAGGGCACATCTGCCTCTACGACGAGGGCGAGAAGCTGCTTTTCGCAGGCGACCACATGCTCCCTGATCTTTCCCCGAACATCGGGCTCCATCCGCAGAGCACGCCCGATCCTCTGCACGAGTACCTGGATGGCCTGCGCAGGCTGGCGCGGTACGAGCCTCGCCTGATCCTGCCCGCGCATGGGCGCCCATTCACAGACGCTTCAGGGCGGGTTGAGGCCCTTGCCGCGCACCACAAGAAGCGCATGGACCAGATCGCGGCGATCGTCTCGCGCGACGAGCGCAGCGCCTGGCAGGTGGCGCTGGAGCTGTGGGGCCCTCGCGACAACCTCTACGAGAAACGCCTCGCCCTCCAGGAAGGGCTCGCGCACCTGCAGGCGCTGGCAGTCGAGGGTAGGCTGCAGAAATTCGTCACGCCGACATCGGTACGGTGGCGGTCTGCGACAGCGACTGCTTAGAGTCGAGCGGGGACCTGTTGCCGTCGCAGATGGATCAGTGCTGAAAGTCGACTATCGCCACACGGATCTGTGACGTCGGGCTGGCGCCCGTGGCGCTGCCCCAGCTGACCACCACATGCGTGACTTCTCGGTCGCCGTGCGTGCCATGCTCGGCATCTGACAGCGTCGAGATCCCCGTCGTGTCGCCGGGCCAGACGGTGGCATCTCCAGACTTGGGCGAGACCAGGATCGGTGACGTCAACCAGCCTTTCGTGATCGAGTAGGGCCTGAGATACAGCTGATATGCGCCGGAAGCGTCGGTGAGATAGCTCACATACGCGATGCCCGCGCTGCCGCCCGCGACCTCCATGATGTGGAGCGCGTCACCGGCCGGCGGGGTCACACGGACCAGGTGAGACCAGTGCTTGCCGTGGTCGGTCGAGAACGAGAGCCAGCCGACGTCGCTCGTTCCCTGTGTGTCCCAGGTCGTGTAGAGGTTGCCCGCGGAGTCGCTCCCGATCGCACCGTCGATCCACCACTCCGCCAGCGACATCGTGAGGTCGGGCCGACCCAACCGCACAGGCCTGGACCATGTGGCGCCCCCGTCGGTCGACGACGTGAAGTAGGTGTTCGCCGGGTCCATCGTGTACGTCGTCGGGTTGGTGATGTGATAGCCCTGGTAGGACAGGTCGATCGTGCCGTTCGGCTCGACCAGCAACGGGGCACTGTCTCCGCCGCTGGCTGGGAATCCGGGGCTTACCGGAATCATCGAGCCCCACGTCTTGCCATGGTCGTGTGATCGCTGGATCACCACGTTGAGGTCTCCCGTCGCGAAAGCGCAGCTCCCGTTGGGGTCACAGATGTAAGTCACCACCGAGCGGTCGGGGCCGTAATCCCAGGTCAGGTAGACGGTGCCGTCGCGGCCGGCGGCCAGGAAAGGCCTGTCGCCCCAGTTCTTGTGGTCGGGAGGCAATAGCGACGCGAGCTGCGGAAAGCTCACACCGTGATCGAAGGAGGTCGCGACCACAGGGTAGTAGTCGCCAGCCTTGGCGATCATGAACGCTGCATAGACCGTGCCGTCGGCGGCGACGGCGACTGCAGGATCCCATGAGTTGATGAGCCCTCGGGTGCCGGGGAGGGCGATCGGTGCGTCGAACGTATGGCCGCCGTCGGTCGACCTGGCGAAACCGATTCCGCGGCATCCCATCCATTCCTCGTAGACGTACCCCAGCCTGCGGTCCACGGCCTGAAGCACCTCGGCGTTCTGGCCCGGGCAGGCCGCACTCACCGTCGTGGGCGGGCCGACAGTGAATCCGGTTGCCTGCGACGTCGAAGCGACTGCTGCCGTAGTCGTCGAAGCGAGGATGGCGGCGCCTGCCAGGGCGCCAAGTGTCCTGACCATGATTCCCTGCACCGGCATCATGGGATCGCGCCGGGCGACTGTCAATCGGCGGTCAGCGGGTGGCTGCCGCCTGCCGGACGGCCTTGATCCCGAGCGGAAACAGGTCGGCCGGGTAGCAGCCGACTCCGACGACCCCAGGCCCTGCGTGCGCGCCCACGACCGGGCCGAGCGGTTGGATCATCAGGGTGTCGGCGATCGGTTCGAGCTCGCGCGCCACGCGCTCCGCGTCGGCCTCGGCGTCGGCGTGTCCGACGATGATGCAGACACCTTTCCCCTTGTCCAGCTCCCTCGTCAGCTCGACGACGCGGTTGAGCGCCCGCTCGAACGTTCGCACCCGCTCGAGCGGCGTCACGAGTCCGTCTCGAATGCAGAGGACGGGCTTGACCTGGAGCACAGAGCCGAGCAGCGCGTTGGCGCGACCGATGCGGCCCCCGCGCCGGAGGAACTCCAGCGTCGCGACCGAGAAATACGTCTCCATATGCGGTCTCATCGCCAGGACCTTGGCCTCGATCGCCTCCGGATCCGCGCCTCGCGCGGCAAGCGTCGCCGCCGCGAGGGTGATGAGACCCAAAGACATCGAAACGACCTGCGAGTCGATGACGCGGATTCGCTTGGGATCGGTCGCCTCAGCCGCCATGAGCGCCGATGCGAGGGTGCCGCTCAGCTTCTCCGAGATGTGAATAGAGACTATCGATTCGTGGTCCTCGAGCAGCGCTCTGTAGGTCTCGGCAAAGCGGCCTGGCGAAGGCTGCGAGGTGGTCGGGTGCGTCATCGCGCCGGGGAGGCGCTTGTAGAACTCGGCAGGGGTGATGTCCACTCCGTCCAGCAGGCTCTGCCCGTCCAGGTTCAGCGTGAGCGGGACCAGCGTGATCGACCTGGTCGCAGCGAGGGCCGGGGGCAGGTCGGCTGTCGAGTCCGTGACGATGGCGACTGCGGATTTGTTCATCTATCCCAACTTTGTGGTCCGGCCTTCGAGGCCGAGGTTCCGGGCCGCGTCCACCAGGGCCGCGAGCGAATCGTCCGAGGCGCGGGCGGCCTCTTCCAGCAAGACGTTGAAGCTGGTACCGGCCGCCGCCAGGCCGGCCGCGAGGCGCGATCCGCTCAACCTCGCGAGCGCCGAGCCCAACCCCATCGCGCCGATCGACTGGAGCTTCGCCACGGGCAGCGACCCGCTTTCGAGAACGGCCCTGCCCGCGACTCCGGCGTGGCGGCTTGCGGCCTCCAGGCGGCTGAGCCAGAACCCGAGCTGATAGCCCAGGTCCGAGGTGGCGTCGGCGAGGAAGGCGCGGGCGGCCGCTGCCTCGTCGCCGATCGGGGCAAAACGGTTGAAGGCGGCCTTCAGCTGGGCCTCGAGGGCGTCGGTCGAAGGCACCGCGGCCGCGGCGTTCGGCAGAAACATGATCCGGCTGCGCCCGCCGGCTGGACTGTGCGTTGGTGGGGCTGAGCGCCTTGTCACCAGGCCCAGCGCCTCGAGCTCGCGAAGGAGGCCGTAGGCCGTCCAGGTCGAGATGCGCATTCGGGCCGCCACGAGCGAGTAGTGCACGGCCTCGCCGGCCTGCGCGGTCAGTCGCTGGAGGGCGTCAAGAGCCTCCAGGCGGCGAGCGGTAAGGCGTGACTCGAATTTTCCCAAGAACCCAAAAAACCTGCCCCCATAGTACTGGCTGGGAATCGCGGGTCGAGGTTATTGGTCCTCGGGCATCTCGAACTTCGTGTCCTTGACCTTCTTCGCCCGGGCTTTCGACCTGTGGAACAGCGCCCCCTCGACCGGTCTCAGCAGGATCAGCATGAGCAGGATCAGGAGCGTGGTGAAGATGCCGGGGACGTAGAAGCCGAACCCGATTGCCATCCCGATCGCGGCGGTCACCCAGATGGACGCGGCGGTAGTCAGGCCGTGAACCTCGCTGCCCTGGCGGAGAATGGCGCCCGCGCCGAGGAACCCGACGCCGGTGACGATCTGGGCGGCGATACGGGTCGGGTCGGTGGTGCTGCCAAAGGTCTCGAGCCCCAGAGCGGCGAACAGGCAGGCGCCCACGCCGACCAACCCCAGTGTCTTGATCCCGGCCGGATGGCCGTGGTACTCCCTCTCGATTCCGATGCACACCGAGAGGATCGCCGTGACGAACAGGCGAAGCGCGAAATCAGCGTCGCCGTTCAGTGGCAGGTGGCGTCAGCCTCTGCCGGGACGGCCCGGCTCGTCCTTGGCCTCGGGCTCGTCAGGCAGCTCGGGGAGGTCGAGGCTGTTCACGAAGTCGCGGAACACCGCGAGTCTCTCCTCGTCGACCGGGGCTTCAGTCTTCAGCTTTTCGGCCGCGTCCTCGTCCGAGTCCGGGATGATGCCCGCGGTCTCCATGACCTCCGAGGCAACGAAGATCGGGCATTCGACGCGCACGGCGAGCGCGATCGCGTCGGACGGCCTGGCATCGAAGTCCAGGTCGCGCCCGTCCTGCTTGACGTAGAGGCGGGCGTAGAAGACCTGGTCGGCCAGGCGCGTGACCACGATGCGCTTGACGCTGATGCCGAGGTCGCCGAACGCCGTGGCCATCAGGTCGTGGGTGAGGGGCCTGCCGAGCGGATTTCCGGAGATCTTGGTCGCGATGGCCTGGGCCTCGAACGAGCCGATCCAGATCGGGAGGTATCGGTCCGCCTCCTTTTCCTTGAGGATCACGAGGTGCTGGGCGGTCGGCATGTGGATCCGGATGCTGTCCACCGAGACCTCGATGAGGTTTTTCATCCTCGATCACATTACTACTAGCGCCCGCCGGGCCCCACCCGGTTAGGTCGGATGGCCGGCCCCGTAGTCCGTACGCAGAGCGACCGTAGAATCCGAGAGTGCCGAAAGGACGCAAGGGACGGGTCGTTTTGATCGACGCTCATAGCCTCATCTACCGGGCGTTTTTCGCGCTCCCGCCGATGAGCACGTCGGATGGGCAGGTCACCAACGCCGCGTACGGGTTCACGTCGATGCTCGCGATCGTGCTCGCGTCGCGCCCTGAGTTCGTGGTGGCGGCGTTCGACGTCGGCGCACCGACCTTCAGATCCAAGGAATACGAGGCTTACAAGGCCGGGCGCCGTGCCATGCCCGACGACCTGCGGCCGCAGATCGAAATGGTGCGCGAGATACTGACCTCCTTCTCCATCCCGATATACGGGATCGCCGGCTTCGAAGCGGACGACCTCATCGGGACTTTCTCGCGGATCGCCGAAGAGCGAGGGCACTCGGTGACCATCGTCTCGGGCGATCTCGACTGCCTCCAGCTCGTATCCGAGTCGGTCGAGGCGCTTGTGCCAAGACGTGGCATCACCGACACCTTCGTCTACGGACCCGACCAGGTTCGGCAGCGCTATGGCTTCGAGCCACCTCAGCTGATCGATTTCAAGGCGCTCCGCGGTGATACGTCCGACAACATTCCCGGCGTTCCCGGCGTGGGCGACAAGACCGCCGCGAAGCTCGTGCAGGACTTCGGGTCTGTCGAGGCTCTGCTGGAACGCGTCGACGAGCTGCCTGAAGGCCGGCTGAAGACGTCGATCAAGGCGAACGTCGACCAGATCCGTCTCGGCAAGCGGATGGTCACGATCGTCAGGGACGTCCCGGTCGAACTCGACCTCGAGAAGGCGCGATGGACGCGCTACGACTATGACAAGACCAAGTTGGTCTTCGACCGGCTGGAGTTCCGGCAGCTCCTGAGCCGGTTCCCACCTCCGGACCAGGTCCCGGTTCAGCCAAGCCTCACTTTCGAGGCCGCGCCGCAGACGGCCGGCGTGACGGTGGTCGAGGATCCAACCGAGGCTGCCGGCCTCCTCGACGGCTCCACCGACGTCGGCGTTTACGCGCTGAGCGAGGGCGCCGGGCGCGGAGCGCGCATCGTCGGTCTGGGAGTGTCGACGGGGACCGTGACCTTCTATGTCGCTCAGCAGGACGCGATGGACGCTGTCGCCGGCATGCTCTCGGGGCGGCCCATCTCAGGCCACGACGCGAAGGAGACCGAGCTCGCGCTCCGTTCGCTCGGTGGCGGCAAGCGCGATTGGGCGTTCAGCACGTTTCTCGCCGCCTACCTCCTCGGCGCAGGCTCGCGTGACCCGCGTCTCGAGGACCTCGCTCGAGAGTTTCTCGACGTCGAGCTCGTCAGCACCGAGCAGATGCTGGGCACGGGCCGAGCTGCGCGCAAGCTGGCCGATGTCTCGGTGGGCGAGGCGGCAGAATTTGCCGCTCGGCGCGCGGAGGCGATCCTCAACCTGAGACCCCGACTGGAGGCCGAGATGCGGAACCTCGGCGTCGACTATCTCTTCCATGAGATCGAGCTGCCGCTGGCCGGCGTGCTGGCGGACATGGAGTCGGAGGGCGTCGCGATCGACGTGCCTTACCTCAAGCACATGCAGGACGAGCTCGGTGGCACGCTCGCCGCGATCGAATCCGAGGTGGAGCAGGTCGCCGGCCAGAAGTTCAACCTCAACGCTCCGCAGCAGCTGGCGAAGGTCTTGTTCGAAGACATGCGGCTGCCGGTCGGCAGGCGGACGAAGACCGGCTACTCGACTGACGCGGACACGCTGGAGACGCTGCGCGACAAGCACCCCATCGTCGGCCTGATCCTCGAGCATCGCCAGCTCTCGAAGCTCAAGTCGACGTATGTCGACGCGCTGCCGCAGATCGTCG
>JBGOTG010000102.1:0-8991 GCA_041476405.1 Candidatus Dormibacteraceae bacterium
ACGGTATGACCATCCGGCTCAGTCGTCAGTGCGTGATAGTCGGCCACGAAGTAGAAGCACTCGTACTCGTTCTGGAGGTTGACCCAGTTCTGGGCGGCGCCCAGGTAGTTGCCGAGGTGGAACCTCCCGGTGGGGCGCATGCCGCTCAGGATCCGCATCCGATCCGCCATGTGACCCCGAACTGTAGCGGTACCATGCAGCGAGTTGCCAGATCACGACGCTGCACAAGACGCCCTTCCCATCCCCACCGCCGGCCTCGGTTCTCGGGCGCTCCGCAACACAGTCCTGATCCTCAGCGCGCGGGTCGTCTCCAGGCTGATCGCGCTGGTGACCGTGTTCGCCACCGCCTCGGCCCTCCACGATGCGGGGTTCGGAGTCTTCAACGCAGTGGTGACGGTGACCGCCTTGGTGGCGCCCGTGTTCCTCGACCTCGGCTTCAACATCCTCTATCAGCGCGAAGGGGCGCGCCGGCCTTCCGAGATCGAGCGCTATCTGCAGAACCTGATGAGCGCGCGCTTGATCCTGGCCGTGATCGCTCTGCCGGTCCTGGCCGTGTCCCTCTACTTCCTCAAGCTGACCGACCTGCTGGTCCCGGGCTACTTGCTGATGGTGCTGACGTCGTACGCAAACCTTCTTCGTTACACGCTCTATGCGCTTCAGCGCCTCGGCTTCGAGGCGATTGCGATTGTCCTGGAAAGCCTTCTTCTCCTCGGCCTGACCCTGTTCGGTGTGGTCAATCACCAGGGCGTCGCCTACTTCCTGTGGGCTTACGTCGCGATGTATGCCTTCGACTGCATCTTCTTCTCGGTGCTGCTCCATTTATTGAAGATCGCGCGGTTCAGGTGGCGGTTCGAGCCCAACCTGCTCCGGCAGTGGCTCTGGATGGGCCTCCCGTTCGCGGTGACATTCGTCCTTACCACCCTCTATTGGAAGCTGGACGTGCCGCTTCTCAAGCTGTTCAAGAGCAGCGCCGAGGTCGGCTGGTACTCGCTGGCCTACAAGCCGTTCGAGGCCTTGCTGTTCGTGCCGATCACCATGCTGGGGGTTGCGCTGCCCGTCCTCGCCGTATACCAGCGCGCCTCGCTGGACCGGTTGCGCACAGCGGTGACGATGTTCTTCAAGGCACTGCTGATGTTGGGATGGCCGCTCTCGATTGGCGTGGTCATCCTGGCGTACCCTCTCGCGAGTCTGTGGCCCCCGTTCTTCCCACAGGCGATCCCCGCGCTGCAGATCCTGGCGCTCGCGTTTGTCTTCGCATTCGTCAACAACGCCTTCATCGGTACGCTCACGGTGATCGACCGTCAGGCGACGTACGCACGCGCCGTCGGCGCCAGCCTTGTCGTGAACCTCGTCCTCAACCTGATCCTCATCCCTCCGTTCGGTTACATCGCCGCCAGCTGGACGACCGTCGCCACCGAGGTCGTGCTCGTCGCCTTGGGCTGGTGGCTGACGGCGCGTCATCTCGGCGACCTGCACCTGGTCGCGGCCTCATGGCGCCCGATGCTTGCCGGCGTGGTGATGGGCGCCGCCCTCTATCCCTTCAAGGACGTGCACGGCGAGGTGGTGCTCCTTGTGGTCTTGCTCGGGATGGCCGTTTACGCAGCGGCCGCCGTGCTCCTCAGGGCGATGACGCGCGAAGAGATCCAGTTCATCCGCACAGCGCTCCTGAGGCGCCAGTCGTGAAACCCGTCTTCTTGAAGCCCCGCGGTGCGGCGCAGCCGGTGCCGTGGGAGGAGATCGCCGTCGATGCGCCCGAGCTGGGCCCCCAGACGTCGCTGGACGAGGCCCAGTTCGTCGCCATCGACGTCGAGACGACAGGCAATGCCCCGTTCCTCGTCCTGGAGCTGGGAGCCGAGCGATTCAAGCTTTCGGGGCCGCTCTCCTTCTTCGACACGCTCGTCGATTGCCGGGCGCCGATCAACCCGTATGCCAAGAAGCGGCATCACATCGACAGGTCGATGCTGATCGGGGCGCCGGAGTTCCGAGACGCGCGCAGGGCGTTTCTGCGCTTCGCGCAGGGTGCCGTACTCGTCGAGCACAGCCACGACGCCTTCGACAGCTGGCTGGTCGGTCGCGGGCTGGAGAGCCCTCTGAAACATCCGATCGTCGACACCTCGGCGCTGGCTAGGCTCGTGCTCGATCTGCCCAAGGGCCAGACCCCAGGGTTGGCCAGGCTCGTCGAGGAGCTGAGCCTCGACGTGATGCCGGCCCACGCCGCGCTGGACGATGCAAGGGCCACGGCGATGGTGTTTCGCGCCCTGATCGCGCGAGCTCGAGAGGCGTTGGGCTGGACGACGGTCGGCGAGATCCTGGCCGTGCTCCCGCGCCCGGTGATCGACAGAACGGCGGCTAATCGAACAGGGCCAGCTGCAGGTCGGGCGCAGGGTGCTCGAGGCCCGACAGGCCCACCCCGATCAGACGTACAGGCCGCGCCTCGACGTGCGATTTCTCCAGCGCCGCCCGCGCGGCGCGGAAGATCGTCTCGACGTCGTCGGTCGGGCTCGTCCGGCTCACCTGGCGGCTCACCAGCCTGAAGTCCGGGAGCTTCAGCTTCACGTAGATCGTTCGCGCGCGAACCCCCTCGGCCTTGAGGCGCTCGACGACCCGGTCGGTGAGCTCGCGCAGCGCTTTCTCGAGCTCGGCGCGATCGCTCACATCGCGCTCGAAAGTGATCTCGGCCGAAATCGTCTTCGCCGGCTTGCTCCCGTCGACCGGCGAGCGGTCCCGGCCCTGGGCGAACCTCTGAAGGACGGCGCCCCCGACTCCGAGGGCCTGGACCAGTCGCTGGGTCTCGTAGGCGGCGAGCTCCCCGACGGTGCGCACGCCCATGGCGTGAAGCCGCTCCTCAGTCTTGGGGCCCAGACCAGGGATGGCTCCGATGGGGAGGGGCGCCAGGAAGTCGGCCTCGGTGCCCGGCGGGACGAGCACCAGGCCGTCGGGCTTTCGAGTGCCGCTCGCGACCTTCGCGACGAGCTTGGACGTTGCAGCGCCCACCGACGCCGTCAGGCCGACCTCGGTGTGGATCTGGAACTTGATCCGGCGCGACACCTCGTCCGGCGTCGACGTCCCGTGGCGCGTTCGGGCGGTCACGTCGAGGTACGCCTCGTCGAGGGCGATGCCCTCGACCAGCTCGGGCGAGGTGAAGCGGCGGAAGATCTGATGGACCAGCCGGCTGGCTTCGCGGTACCTGGCCCCGTCCGGGTTCACCACCATGAGCTGCGGGCAGAGCTGTAGGGCTTGGTGGAGCGGCATCGCCGAGCCCACGCCGAAGGCGCGCGCCTCATAGGACGCTCCCATCACCACCGCCCGCTTCGAGCGCCCGGCCACCGCGACGGGCACCCCCCGGAGGTCGGGGTCGTCGCGCTGGTGCACGGACGTGTAGAACGCGTCGAGGTCGACGTGGAGGATCGTTCGCGGCCAGTTCTCGGGTCGAGGCATGTTCGGTGTCGCGGCCAGTCTGCCACAACAACTTGTGGCTTACTTCCCTTCCGTGTGCTCGGTGTTGTCGCTTACCCGGTGCCCAGCGCCGCGACCACGTTGGAGAAAACGTTCGCGATCTGGTTGCTCATCGTCAGCAGGATCACGATGACGATGGCCGAGACCAGGACCAGGATCACCACGAATCCCGCGACCAGCCCGACCGTGAGGCCGACCGCCTGGCCGGTCCCAGCCGGTGGCGCCGAGCGCGCCGGCACCCACTCCCGACCGGTCCATCGCCAGAGCCGGTCCTGGGACACTGCAGGCCTCCACTCGGCGCCGTCCCACCACCAGAAGCCGTCGGCCGAGAAGCGGGTCTGGGGCGGAGGAGGCGGCGGTCCAACCATCGCGCCCAAGCATAGGATCCCGAGGCAGGGGGGACTCCGCAAGTAGAATCCCGGCAGCGGTGAAGGGTGTAATCCTCGCGGGCGGAACTGGCAGCCGGCTCCATCCGCTCACGCTGATCACGAACAAGCACCTGCTTCCTCTATACGACAGGCCGATGATCAGCTATGCGATCGAGGCTCTCGTGAAGGCGGGCGTGTCGGAGATGATGCTGGTCACCGGCGGCACCCACGCAGGCGAGTTCCTGCGCCTGCTCGGCAACGGCCAGGAGTTCGGCATCGACCGCCTCTTCTACGCCTACCAGGAGAAGCCCGGAGGCATCGCCGAGGCGCTGGGCCTGGCAGAAAAGTTCGTGGGTGGCGATCGGACCATGGTCGTGCTCGGCGACAACGTGTTCGAACGGTCCCTCCGTCCCTGCGTCGAGGCTTTCGCGAAGCAACAGCGTGGCGCTCGTGTAGTCCTCACCCATGTCACCGATCCGGAGCACCTGCGGCACCTCGGTGTGGCCCGTCTCAACGGCGCGCGCCGCATCGAGCGCATCGTCGAAAAGCCCGAGCACCCTCCTAGCGAGTTTGCCGTCACGGGTGTCTATTTCTATGACGACACCGTTTGGAAGGTGCTGTCCGAGCTGGAGCCATCCGGCCGCGGGGAGCTCGAGATCACAGACGTCAACAACTGGTATCTCGACCGCGGCCTCATCGAGTACGACATAGTCGAAGGGTTCTGGGGTGACGCGGGCGAGTCGATGCAGGCGTACTACCAGGTGCAGGACTTCGTCCGCTCTCACCGCGTCAATCAGGAGAGATGAGCTTGGAACCCATGATCGACGGCGTAGAGGTCAAGCAGCTGGTCACCTTCGCCGACGAACGCGGCTTCTTCCGCGAGGTGATTCGCGAGACGGATGGCTTCTTCGATCACTTCGGCCAGTGGAGCCACTCGCTCATGTACCCGGGCATCACCAAGGCGTGGCACATCCACATGAAGCAGACCGACTGGTGGTACGTGATCGGGACATTGAAGGTGGCACTCTTTGACACGCGCGACGGGTCGCCCACCAAAGGCCGGCTGATGGAGTTTCTGATGGGGGATCTGCACGCGACCTGCCTCAAGATTCCCCCGGGCGTGGCGCATGGCTGCCGCGCCCTGGAGCTCAGCCACCTGCTGTACGTCACCTCGAGCGTCTACGCGCCTGACGACGAAGGCCGCATCCCTCACGACGATCCCTCGATCGGTTACGACTGGACGGCAGGCCCAGCCATCAAATGAGCGTTCGCTCGTTGAGGCGCCTCCTCATCGCGGGGGCTGCCGGGTTCATCGGCTCCAACTTCGTGCGGCTGCTGCGCGCGACCGATCCGGAGGTGCACATAACGGTCCTGGACAAGCTCACGTACGCGGGCAACCTCGCGAATCTGGCCGAGTTCGAAGGTCAGACGGGCTATCGATTTGTCGAGGGCGACATCTGCGACGCCAAGCTCGTCCACGCCCTGGCGAAAGAGGTGGACGCAATCGTCAACTTCGCGGCCGAGACGCATGTCGATCGCTCGCTGATGGACCCGTTCACGTTCATCGAAACCGACGTGCGGGGGACGGCAGTGCTCTGCGAGGCCGCACGTGAATTCCATCACGAGGTGTTCCTGCTTGTCAGCACCGACGAGGTCTACGGCGAGGTGATGGACGGCCGTTCGAGCGAGGACGACCCGTTCCGGCCGCGCAGCCCTTACTCCGCATCGAAAGCCGGCGGCGAGCACATCGCGCAGGCGTACGCGGCGAGCTTCGGCCTTCCGCTGCTGGTGACGCGGGGCTCCAATACCTACGGTCCCTACCAGTACCCCGAGAAGCTGATCCCCGTGCTGATCACGAACGCGATCGACGACCTTCCGCTTCCGCTTTACGGCGAGGGCGCGGCCGTGCGGGACTACGTACACGTCGAGGACCACTGCCGGGCGATCAACCTGGTCCTTCACCAGGCTCCCCTGCCCGGAGGCGCCTACAACATCGGCACCGGCCGTGAGACGAGCGGAAAGCAGGTTGCGGACGCTGTGCTGGACATCATGGGCAAACCGAACAGCCTCATCTCCTACGTTGCGGACCGTCCAGGTCACGACTATCGCTACGCGCTCAACGTGAAGCGCATCACGAGCCTGGGTTGGAAGCCGGTGGTCGAGTTCCACGACGGCCTGCGGCAAACCGCGCGCTGGTACCAGGACCACCCGGAATGGTGGCGTCCTCTGAAGTCAGGCGAGTACTGGGAGTACTACCGGCGCAACTACAAAGAGAAATGAGGTCCGGGCCAAACCCACAGCGTCAAGGGATGGGGATCGGCCGCCAGTTGTAGCCGTCCCACCAGAACCTGCTGTCCTCCGACCGCTGCGCGGACGGCGGAACCTCTTGCTCCGCGTCTCTCCAGTTCGTCCCGTCCCACCACTGCCGGCGATCTTCGGACATCTGCACAGCGATTGCGGGCGGAGCCTGGGCACCGCCTGAGGGGATTCCCTGGAACGAGACAGCCGGCATCGGCGGGCGGCGCGAGCGAACGATGAGCAGCGTCGCGACGATCAGCCCGACGACCAGGATGCCGACGAGAACGCCGCCCACCACCTTGACTGCGCCGACCGCGACGTTCGAGGCCTTGGATTCCGGCCACTCGGAAGGAGGGACCGTGTACTGAGGGGCCGATTCGAACTGTCGCCTGGTCTGCGTAGCCGCGGTGGTCGCGAGGTCGTCCTTGGTGGACACGGTGCTGACGAGGTAGGTGTCGTTGCCCTTAACGAACACGTAAGCGTCGGCGTAGATGGGGCTCGCCGGGTCGACCAGCCTCGCTCCGTAATACGACTCGATGCCTTCGATCGTGATCGCGTGCTGATAGGTCGGCTCTGCTCTGTCGGCGATCTCCGACTGGCCGAGCCAGGACTTCGCCCCCTTGGCTCCGCCGAACGCCATCACGGCCTCGACGTAGATCTTCTGCGCCGCCTGAGACACCCACGTGCGTCCGTAGCCGGACAGAAAGCCGTCAGCGACCAGCGCCTGCTTGGCCTTTGTGGTGTCCGCGCTCGAGGTGATCTGCGCGTACCCCTCGGCGTCGAAGGGGCCCTCGAAGATCCCGGGCGTCCCCTTGGCCTGCTCGACGAAGCCCGTCCCCGGCGGTGTCACGAGAATCGCGTCGAGGGCCGGTGAGGGGCTGGGGGCCGCGAGGACGGTCACAGACTGCACCAGCGCGATGGCTGCGACTCCGATGAGAAACAGAAGGCGGCCCAACGAATGCAATGCTACCGATTGGCCTGGAAACGTCCAGCGATTCCGCGCCCGTACCAGCGCATGTATCGCGGCAGCCACCGCCAGAGCCGGAAGCGACTCTCCCCCGCGGTCCTGTCGCGCCATGTGGTGGGGACCTCGGCCACGCGCATCCCCAACAAGTGCGCCTTCACTGTCAGCTCGATTCCGAGCTCGAAGCCACCATCCGATTCGATGGTCACCTTCTCCAACAGCCGCTTGGAGTACATCCGGAAATTGCTGGTGGCGTCATGGATCGGAATGCCCGCCACCCAGTGCAGGGAAAGGCCCGCCGCTCGTGACATCGTTCGTTTCAGGAAGGGGCCCCCGATCTGGCGGCCGCCTCGCATGTAACGCGAGCCTGCCACCACGTCCGCGCCTGCTTTGGCCAGCGCATACATCGCATCGATGTCACCTGCGTCATCGGATCCGTCGCCCATGGTGACCAGGACATAGGGCGCGCGAGCCGCCTCAAGCCCGGACTTGATCGCGTTGAGAACGCCGCGTCCGATCCTGTTTCGATGCAGCCGAAGCTCCGGGATCTCCGCCTGCAGGCGCTTGACGACGGGCACCGTCGAGTCCTCGTCGAAGTCGTATACGACGAGCACCTCGAGCGGCCGTGTTCGGGAAATCTCCACGATGTCGCGGAGGGTCGGCACTACGTTTTCGCCCTCGTTGTAGACGGGAACGACCACGCTCAAGGCCGGCCTTGCGGCGCCCGCGTTCAGATCCGCCCTGCCTTGATCTCGTCCCGTACCCAGGGGATGACCTCATCCAGCATCTCGTCGAGCGTGGTGGTGGCCTCGAAGCCGAGCACGTCGCGTGCCTTCTTGACGTCGGGGACGCGCATCTGCACGTCATGTTCGTAGGGCGGGTCCGAGACCACGTTCAAGTGACTGTCAGCGCCGTGCACCTTGCGCCAGATCAGCTCGGCCAGCTCATTCACTGTCGTGGATTGCGCCGTCGAGAGGTTGAAGGATTCGTTGAGAGCCTTGTCGGACTCGATGGCGAGCCGGATGCCGTGGGCGAGGTCCCCGCCGTACGTGTAGTGGCGGACCTGGCCGCCGTCGCCGAGGATGTGGAGAGGATCCTGGCCTTTGAGCACTTTCTGGCAGAGGTCGGGGACGACGTGGCTCATGGCCAGCTTGACGTTGCCGCTCATGATCTCCCGGTCGCGCAGGGCGCGCCTTTCGCCGACGCCAACGCAGTTGAACGGACGCACGATCGTGTAGGGCAGCCTGTACTGCTCGTGTGCGCCGCGCGCGAAGAACTCCGTCGCCAGCTTCTGGAATCCGTAGGTCGATCGCGGGGGAGGGCTTGTCAGCTCGGCGCCTTCAGGGGTCGGAAAGACCTCGGCCGATTCGAAGACCATGCTGCTCGAGATCACCGTGATCTTCTTCAGCCGCCCGAGCCGGGTCGCGCTGATCGCCGCATCAAATGTAGCTGCGCTGATCCTCTCGTTCTCGGCGAGGAGGTCGTATGCGAACTCGTGGAAGTACGAGATGCCGCCGATCATCGCCGCGCCTGCGACGAGGTGGTCGCAACCCATCGCCAGCTCGGTCAGCAGCTCGATGTTCTTGGCGTCCCCCTCGACGAGCTGGTAGCGGGGATCGGTGTCGTATGAGCGCTTGACCGGCCCGTACTTGCTGTAGTTGTCGACCCCGACCACCTCGTAACCGGCCTCGAGCAGCTCGGCCACCAGGTAGCCGCATATAAACCCTGCAGCCCCGGTGACAAGGACCTTCACGCTAGCGTGGCAGGGTTGGCCGGGGTCCCCCGGGCCATGACTTTGTCCTCCGCGCCTCCACACCGGGGCAGGCAGAAACCAGTCCGGAAATAATCCCATCCATAGGCCGGAATGCGTGCAGGCGCGCGCGAAGCGCCCGCCGATGAGAGGGA
>JBGOTG010000103.1:0-8912 GCA_041476405.1 Candidatus Dormibacteraceae bacterium
AAGAAGCTGATGTTCATGGGCGGCGAGTTCGGGCAGTGGGACGAGTGGGACGTCGAGAGCAGCCTGGACTGGCATCTCCTGAACCACGCGCCTCACGCGGGCCTCAGCCATTGGGTCGGCGACCTCAACCGCGTCCTGCGCGAGGAGGACGCCCTGCACGAGATCGACTTCGAGCCTGCCGGCTTCAGCTGGATCGACGCGAGCGACAACGAACAGAGCGTCGTGAGCGTGCTGCGGAAAGGCACTGCCCCGAATGACCTGATCATCGCGGCCTTCAACTTCACGCCGGTGCCGCGGCACAACTACCAGATCGGGGCGCCTCTGAGCGGGCACTGGCGCGAGCTGCTCAACAGCGACGCGCCGATGTACGGCGGCGGTGGGCAGGGCAACCTTGGTGGCGTCGACTCCAGGCCTGTCGGCCGCCACGGCCACTTGCACAGCCTGACCCTGACGCTCCCGCCCCTGGGCGCGATCTTCCTGAAACCGGAGAAGTGACGAGCTCCTAGGGCAGCAAGAACACGTACGCCGCCCCGGTGCTCGAGTCCTTGCCCGGGGCCCCGATCACCGCGGTGGAGCCGGAAAGGGCCACGGAGTTGCCGAAGAAGTCGAGCACGGTGCCGCCGTCGGAGGCGGTCAGCTTCGCCTCCGGGGACCAGGCGGTCCTCGAGCGCGCGAACACGTAGGCCGACCCGGCGTTCGAGGTCTTGTAGTAGGCGCCCACCACCACGGTTGAGCCGGAGATCGCCACAGAGCCGCCGAAGTTGTCGTACGCGACGAGGTCGGGTGCGGTGAGCTCGGCCTGCTGATGGGACCACTTCCCCCCTGAGCGCACGAACAGGTAGGCGGCCCCCCTGAACGTGTCTTTGCCATGGGCTCCCACAACCGCGGTCGAGCCGGACATGCCGACCGACCAGCCGAATTGGTCCCCACCGACGCCGTCGGCCGCTGTGAGCTCGGCCTGCTGGGACCAGGTCGTCACGGAGCGCACGAACACATAAGCCGCTCCTTTGAACGAGGTCAAGCCGTTGGCGCCCACCACTGCGGTGGAGCCGGACAGTGCGACTGAGATGCCGAAGCCGTCGTTGGGGGCGCCGCCGGAGGCGGTGAGCTCGGCTTGCTGGGTCCAGGCCGCCCCCGAGCCCACGAACACATAAGCCGCCCCGGTATACGAGTTCTTGGCGTGAGCGCCGACCACGAGGGTGGTTGAGGAGAGGGCCACCGAGTAGCCGAAGCCATCGTTCGGGGCGCCGTCGGAGGCGATGAGCCGGGCCTGCTGAGACCAGGTCGTCCCCGATCGGTCGAACACATAGACGGCTCCCTGGTACGCGCTCTGGCCGTAGGCGCCGACCACGGCAGTGGAGCCGACGACGGACACGGAGAACCCGAAGTGGTCACCCACAGCGCCGTCGGATGCGGCGAGCTCGGCCTGCTGGGACCAGACCGTCCCAGAGCGCACGAACACGTAGGCCGCCCCGGTCGGAGAGTAGTGGCCAAAGGCGCCCACCACCGCGGTGGAGCCGGAGACGGCCACGGAGTAGCCGAAGAAGGAGTTGATCGAGGCGCCGCTTATGGCGTTGAGCTCGGCCTGCTGGGACGGCAGCACATCCACGTATGCCGCACCGGTGGTCGAGCCGCTGCCGGAGGCGCCGATCACCGCGGTGGAGCCGGACAGTGCGACCGAGCTGCCGAAGAGGTCGCCCGAGACGCCGTCCGATGCCGTGAGCTCGGTCTGCCGTATCCACTTCGTCCCCGAGCGCACGAACCCGTAGGCCGCTCCGGTGGAGGAGTTGCTGCAGCAGGCGCCGACCAACGCGGTTTCGCCTGAGACTGCCACCGAGTAGCCGAACCGGTCGCCTGCAATGCTGTCGGCGGCGGTGACGCGCGCCTGCTGAGGCCAGGCGGCCCCCGAGCGCACGAAGACATAAGCCGCCCCGGTGGACGAGTCCTTGCAACACGCGCCCACCAGCGCGATGTCGCCTGAGATCGCCACCGAGTATCCGAAGAGATCGCCCGAGACGCCGTCGGCGGCGGTGAGCTCCGTCTGCTGGAACCAGACAGTCCCGGGGCGCACGAACACGTAGGCCGCTCCAAGTGTCGAGCTCTTGCCATAAGCCCCAACCAGCGCGTTGGTGCCCGAGATGGCCACCGAGTAGCCGAAGCCGTCGAAGGCTGCGCCATCGGAGGCGGTGAGCTCAGCCTGCTGGGACCACGCAGTCACCTTGCGCACGAACACGTAGGCCGCCCCGGTGGTGAAGTTCTTGTTGTAGGCGCCCACCACCGCGGTGGAACCGGAGACGGCCACCGAGATGCCGAACGAGTCGCCCGAGACAATGTCTGAGGCGATGAGCCGGGCCTGCTGAGACCAGATCGTCCCCGAGCGCACGAACACATAGGCCGCCCCCTTGGAGGAGCTCCTGCCCGGGGCGCCCACCACCGCGGTCGAGCCGGAAATCGCCACGGAGTAGCCGAAAAGGTCGCTCGACGCAGCGCCTGTGGCCTTCAGCTCAGCCTGCTGGGACCAGATGGTCCCTGAGCTCACGAACACGTAAGCGACTCCCTTGCTCGAGTTCTTGTACTGAGCTCCGACCACCGCCGTGGATCCGGAGACCGCGACGGAATAGCCGAAAGAGTCGCCGGCCGCGGCGTCGGCGGGGGTGAGCTTCGCGTGCTCCAGAGATGCGCTACGAGCGCGGGAGGGCCGGCCGAGCGCGCTCCGTACCGCGGTCCGAAGTGCCGTGGGCGCTTGGGCCATGGTCGTCCGGGAGGCGAGCGTCAGAGGCACAGGTGCCGAAGTTGAGGCGATACTCGGGAGGGTCCCGAGGGCACCAACCAATGCGAGAACAGCGATCAAGCCAACTACTCGCGCCCAAACACGGAAACCCACGCGGCAGGAACCTCTCAGACCCACGGGTTCCCCCCTTCAGTGTTGGGCTGCGTCAGAAACGAAAGGCCTCCCTGAATCAGTTGGCCGATTATGCGCCCAACGGGAGCTCCGGTCAGCCGGTTGTCCATTGCCTTACCCGCCCAATCAAGGGGAGGGGTCGACGCCGCCAGGCGCGAGACGTGCCGGGGGCATGGCAGAGTCCCCTCCATCGAGGTCCGGGCGCCGGCCTCGGGCCGGCAGCGCAATCATCGCCAGCACGCCTGCGCCGACTGCCACACCCGCAGCGGCGACGAACATCGCGCCCGACCCGATCGCACCGTAGATGATTCCCCCTCCGAGCACCCCGACCACCGGCGCCAGTCCGGACGAAACAGCTTTGACCAGCGCCTGAACCGTCGCGCGAAGGTGACGGGGAGCCACGTCGTCGGCGATCATCACAGTGGCGACGTACGTGAGCGCGAATCCCACCCCCAGGACGAGTTTCAACAGGGCGGTGACCAAGGCATCGGATACGAACGCCCACGCTATGAAGACGACCACGTAGATGCACGCACCGGCGACGTAGAGCATCCGTTGGCTGAGGTACCGCAGCAGCACATACGTGTAGGCCATGGTCGGGATCTCGGTCAGTGCCTGGAACGCCGAGGCTGCCCCAATCAGAAGGGCACCACCACCAAGAACGTTGATGCGCAGCGTGACAAAGTTTTGCGTCGCCGCGAACGCGGAGCCGAGCAGCAGGGCGCTGGCGAGGAAGCCTATGAGCGCGATGGGAATCGAACGAAGGCGCTTTGCGCTTGCAAGCCGCGATGCCGGGTCGGCGCGCGAGCCGGAGGCTCCATCGACCAGCGAGCGCCACACCCAGAGTCCGAGAAGCACGGCCAACGGTGCGTACACGTATGGGATCACGCGCAGCCCCGCGACTTGAAACAGCCCACCCGAAATCACGACCGACGCCGCCCAGCCCGCGCTCATCCGCAGCCGGATGCGCGCGTAGCCGACGCGGCCGGCAGCACCGAGCCTCTGCATAGCGGTCGCGTCGAGCAACGAAATGATCGGTGCCCGCACCACCCAGAGCACCACCGTCGCCACCCCCACCGCGACCGTCGTGTCCGCCATCGCGAGCACCAGCGCAACCGGGGCCGCCACGATGCTGGCGACGACCACTGTGCGTTCGGGGCCCAACCCGTGGTCTGCCGCGTATGCCCAGACGGGGCCGGCCACGAAGGATGCCAGCGCCGCAACTGCCAACACGACGCCGATGAGCGGAGCGCCAAAACCACGCTCGAACAGATAGAGGGGAATGAAGGGCAAGATCGTCGCGTCGGCGGCCCCGACCAGGACGAAGACCACGTTGAGATCGCGGATCGGCGCCCCGGAGCCGCGACTCGGTGATGTGGGATCAGTCATGGGCGTCTCTCATCTGCCGGCGAGCTGAGTGTCATCTTCATTCGACGAGCGCTCGGGCTAGGTCGAGCTGCGGTCCGTTCCCACGAACTGGTTGGAGGCTCCGCTCTCCGCGTTGATCACATGCATCACAGCGTTGATCAGCGCGAGGTGGGAGAACGCTTGCGGGAAGTTGCCCAGGTGGCGGCCGCTCTTCGGGTCGATCTCCTCGGCGTAAAGCTGCAGCGGGCTCGCGTACGAAAGCAGCTTCTCGCACAGCTCGCGCGCCCTGGTCAGCTCGCCGATCTCGGCGAGTGCCGACACCAGCCAGAACGAGCAGATCGTGAACGTGCCCTCCTCACCATGCAGGCCGTCATCGGTCTCCTGCGTGCGGTAGCGCAGGACCATGCCGTCCACCGTGAGCTCTTCGGCGATTGCGAGGACCGTGGCGCGCACCCGTGGGTCGTCCGCGGGCAAGAACCGGACCAGAGGGATGAGCAGGACGGAGGCGTCGAGCGCCGTAGAACCGTAGTGCTGCACGAACACACCGCGAGAGTCGACCCCGTTCAGGCACACGTCTGCTTTGATCTCGTCGGCGACGCGCTGCCATTCGATCGCCAGGGCGGCGTCTCCGTGGAGCTCAGCGAGGCGCGCACCTCGGTCGCAAGCCACCCAGCACATCAGCTTGGAGGAGGTGAAGTGCTGCGGCTCGCCGCGCACCTCCCATATCCCTTGGTCCGGTTGCTTCCAGTTGGCGATGGCGCGCTCGACGGCACGCATGAGAATCGGCCAAACGACCTCCGGCAGATAGTCCCGGGACTTGGTGTGGAGATACACCGAGTCGAGCACGGCACCCCATACGTCGTGCTGCTTCTGGTTGTACGCGCCGTTGCCGACGCGCACGGGCCGCGAGCCCTCGTAGCCGCTCAGGTGGTCGAGCGTCTTCTCCACAAGCTCGTGCTCGCCGCCGATGCCGTACATGATCTGCAGGTCCTTCTGACCGGCCGCGACGTCGGCGATGAAGTAGAAGAAGTCGTTGGCTTCACGCGCGAATCCCAGCGTGTACAGGCCCCAGAGCATGAAGGTGCCGTCGCGGATCCACGTGTACCTGTAGTCCCAGTTGCGCTCGCCGCCGATCGTCTCCGGCAACGACGTCGTGGGCGCAGCCAGCAGAGCCCCGGTCGGACTGTAGGTGAGGCCCTTCAGCGTAAGGGCGCTGCGCTGCAGGAAGCTCTGCCACGGGTGTTCGGGAAAATCGCCGCGGTTGATCCACTCGCGCCAGAAGTCGGCGGTCCGCTCGATGCGTTCGAATGCCTCGTCCACAGTCGCCGGCGGCGGGTGTTCGTCCCAGAGCTCCTTGGACGCCGAGTATTGCGATCGAGGCCAGCACAGCGCCACAAAGGCGCGCTCACCCTGCCTCAGTGTCTTGGTCGCATGCGCGCCAGGGCCCTCGAAGCCGATGTTCAGATCGGTGACCATCCGGAGCGGTATGTCCGCTTCGCCGCCCGACGCAATCGCCTCCCCATACCCAGGCCCTGAATAATCCCAGCGCGCCGCCGTCTGGCCGTAGTCGAACACGGGGCTGCAATCGAGGCTCAGCTCCACGCTCCCGACGACGCACTTCGCCGTCCGCAGCAGGATGTGCTCAGCCTCATGGTCGGTGGGAGGCCTGCGGTGCGTTCCGGAGCGGCGCCGGCCGTGATACCAGGGACCGATGCAGAGAGCGTCGCGGACGATCAGCCAGCCTGTGCGAGTCCTCCAGGTGGTCTCGAGCACAAGGGTCCCTGGAAGGTAGCGGCGCCCGGCCGGCACTGACACGCCGCTCGGCCCGAACCGGAAGCTCCCGGCGGCGCGGTCGAGCAGGGCCGCGAAGACGCTCGGGCTGTCGGGCCGCGGCAAGCACATCCACTCGACCCTGCCGGTGGGCGCGACCAGAGTGTTGACCTCGCAGTCCGACAGGAAGGCGTAGTCGGCGATGGGGGGAAAGGCGCTGGCCAGCGGCGACGTTGTAGGTGACGGGGCGGGATTGGGCTGGGCCACGTGGCCGTCGCCGTTGGCGGCCGGCCTTACCGCCTGGCCGAGCTCCTCGATGCGCTTCTTCGCCGTGCCTACACGCTCCCCAGCGCGAATTCCAGACCGCAAATCATAGGCCTGTGTCATGGGATCTGCGTGATCTGGACGCGCCCCCGGCCCGCCGGACTCAGTCCGCCTTGCTTACTTTCTCCAACTCCGTGCGGATGCGCTCGAACACCTCGTCGACCGGCCCGACTCCGTCGATCTGGATCACCCGAACTCCGTTCTTGCGGTAATGGTCCAGCACCGCCGCAGTCAGCTTCCTGTACTCGTGCATCCGTTCGGTGATGGCCTCGCGCGTGTCGTCCGCGCGGCCCTCCACCTGGGCCCGGTGCAGCAGCCGCTCGATCAGCACGTCCTCCGGCACGTCGAAGGCGATCACGAAGTCCACCTTGTGACCTTCTGCCGCGAGCATCTCGTCCAGCGCCTTGGCCTGCTCGATCGTGCGCGGGAACCCATCAAGCAACACTTCCGAGGTGACGTGCGGGTCGCGAAGGATGCCCCGGACGATGCGGATGATGAGGTCGTCCGGCACGAGGTCGCCGGCGCGCATGATCCGCTCCGCCTCCTTGCCGATCTCGGTGCCGCGCGCCACCTCCGCACGCAGGATGTCCCCCGTCGAGAGGTGCGACAGCTTGAACTCTCGCTCCACGTGAGCCGCCTGCGTGCCCTTGCCGCTCCCGGGCGGCCCGAAGATCAGCCCGATCATGCTGTGAGCTCCAGCTTGCTCCGGCGGCGCCACCAACTGCGGTGGTGCTCTCGAAGGAGTGCCTGAACCGCCGGGTCAGGTCCGGCCGGCTCGCCCTCCTCGCTCAACGCCAGCCAGCGCCGTGTGACCTCGACATAGACGTCCGCCTCCGTCCAACCGGGATGTTGCTCGAGGACGCGATGTTTGCGGATGGCTTCTGCGATCGGGTGATATACGTGGTCGTACCAGCTCGCGGCTGCCTCCTGGATCGATACCTTACGGTGCTGGTCAAGAGAGAGGAAGTATCCGTGCCCGAGAATGTGCTTGAGGATCTCGTCGTAGCGGCCGAGCCGGCTGCATTCGAGGCGAGCTTCAGGTCGCGCACGATGGAGCTGCGTGGCCTGGAGAAAGGCCGCGTATTCAGCCGCGCGAAGCAGCGCCTCGGCATCGAGATCGGGGTTGAGAGGCGCGCGAGTCTTGATGTCGATCACTCGCGCGTTGACGGTCGGGCGACCCAGATTCCTTGACACCGAGACACGATGGTGGCCGTCGATCACGTAGTAGTTGCCGTCCACCCGATAGACATCGATCGGGGGCAGCTCGTCGCCCTCGACCATCGCGAGGTAGATGCGGGTCCAGCGCTCGCGCATCCGGCGGTTGAGCGGAAGAAAGGCCGGGTCGAAATCCCCCGTCTTGGCGTCGGGTGCCACCGATCCGACGATTCGATCGATGGGGATCTCTTGAACACCGCCGAAGGCCCGACCCTCGGGCCCTGCCGCTCTGAGCATCGGTTCGAACGATTGCAAGCGCCGTGCATCGCCGGTGAGGATCGAGCGGAGGGCGCGCCGAAACGCCCGCGCGCGCGCAGCATCGAAGTCCTGGATCGCGCGAATCCGTTCGATTCCCAACTCGAGCCCAGCCTACTGCCGCGAAGGACTAAAGGAGGGCCTCTTCGGTCTCAGCGTCAAAGAGGTGCAGGGTTCGAGTGTCCAGGCCCAGCCGCACGCTGTCGCCGGGGTCGACCTTCAGCTTGGGGTCGACACGCGCCGTGATCGCGTCACCGCCGACCTGGCCGTAGAGGAACTGGTCGGAACCCAGCCGCTCCACCACGTCGACCTTCATCTGCATCGCGCTGCCCTCGTCGCTCAGCCGGTCGGTCACCGCCTCCGGCCGGAAGCCCAGCGTGCCCTTGCCCGGCCGCACCGCCTTCGGCAGCTTGACCTCGAAGCCCGACGCCTTGGCCGTCCCGTCGGCGGTCGTCACCGGCACGAAGTTCATCGTCGGGCTGCCGATGAAGCCGGCCACGAACAGGTTGGCCGGGTGGTCGTAGATCTCACCCGGCGTCCCCACCTGCTGCAGGATGCCCGCGTTCATGATCGAGATCCGGTCCCCCATCGTCATCGCCTCGACCTGGTCGTGGGTGACGTAGATGAACGTCGTCTCCAGGTCCCGGTGCAGCTTCTGCAGCTCGATCCGCGTCTGCCCCCGCAGCTTGGCGTCCAGGTTCGACAGCGGCTCGTCGAGCAGGAAGACCTTGGGGTTGCGCACGATCGCCCGGCCCAGCGCCACCCGCTGCCGCTGGCCGCCCGACAGCGCCCGCGGCTTGCGCTGCAGGAAGTTGTCCAGGCTCAGGATCCGCGACGCGTTGCGCACCCGCTTGTCGATGTCCGGCTTCTTCAGCTTCTGCATCTGCAGCGGGAAGGCCATGTTGTCGTACACGCTCATGTGCGGGTACAGCGCGTAGGACTGGAAGACCATCGCGATGTCGCGGTCCTTGGCCGCGATGTTGTTCACCACCCGCTCGCCGATCAGGATGCGACCCTCGCTGATCTGCTCCAGGCCGGCCAGCATGCGCAGCGCCGTCGACTTGCCACAACCCGACGG
>JBGOTG010000104.1:0-8901 GCA_041476405.1 Candidatus Dormibacteraceae bacterium
TCCTTGGCCGCGATGTTGTTCACCACCCGCTCCCCGATCAGGATGCGGCCCTCGCTGATCTGCTCCAGGCCGGCCAGCATGCGCAGCGCCGTCGACTTGCCACAACCCGACGGCCCGACAAGGACCATGAACTCCTTGTCCTTGACCTCCACGTTGAAGTCTTTGACGACTGTGAGGTCCGCCGTGTATCGCTTGACTACGTGGTCGAAAGTGACCGATGCCATTGCCTGATTACGCCCCCAATCACAGCGAACGTACGCGGCGCGAATATAGCAGCGCCCCGGACCATTGGCAAGGCAAGCGCCCGCCTACCGCCGCTTGGAGGTTTGCGTGATGGGCCGGATCAGGTCAGGGTCGACTTTCGGCACGCGATCGGCGGTCAGCAGGCCGTTCTGCTCCTGCTCGACGTCGGTCAGCTGCGTGTAGCAGAAACCCTGGACCGGACCGGGGTCCATCAGCGCGTCGATCAGGCCCCTGAAGACGTTGAGGAACTGGTCAGTGTCCCCCACCTCCAGCCAGCCCCATCCGCCCGGCCCTGACACTCGAATGCCGCCAAACTCCGTGACCATGATCGGTTCGCCGCGGTAGCCATAGCCCGGATCGTACGTGGGATGGTCGTGGGCGCCCTTGAACATGTCGGTGTCGATGCTGCGATAGCGCAGGGCCAGCGTGGCGGGTGGCGAGTAGTCATGGATCGTGCAGATGTCACTCAGCGCATGCTCCCAGCCATCGTTTGAGACCGCGGGCCGGGTGTGGTCGAGGTCGTGGGTCAGCTGGTAAAGACGGTCGAGAAAGCTCGAACGTATCGAGGGATCGATGTGGCCGAGGCCGAAGCTCTCGTTGGCGACGACCCATGCCACGACCGACGGGTGGGCCCGATCGCGTGACACTACTTCTGTCCACTCGGCCAACAGCCGGCCTTCCGCCTCCGCGGAATGCTCATAGAAGCTGGGCATCTCCGACCAGACCAGGAAGCCCAGCGTGTCGGCCCAATAGAGCCACCGAGGATCTTCGGTCTTCTGGTGCTTCCGAGCCCCGTTGAAGCCGAAGGACTTGGCCAGCTCGATGTCCCGTCGCAGCGCCTCATCGCCGGGTGCTGTCAGAAGACCATCCGGAAAGTACCCCTGGTCGAGGACCATGCGCAGGACGAACGGTTCGCCGTTGAGCGAGAAAGTACCGTCGTTGGTATCAACCGTCCGCATCCCGAAATAGCTTTCCACCTGGTCTGCAACGCGGCCGCCATCATCGAGGAGCCTGGCCTCCAGGTCGTAGAGCCGGGGCGCATCGGGATGCCAGGGCACCACACGATCGAGGTCGATCCGACCGCGGCCTGCCGGCCCGGCCCAGCGGCCGGCGACCTCACCATCGATGGAAGCGATCACCTCCGCCTGGCCTTGCCCCAGGAGCTCGAACTCGACGGTGCCTGTCATGAGGTTGGGGCTGAGGCGCAGGCGCCGGATGTGACGAGCCGGGAGAGGCTCGAGCCACACCGTTTGCCATATGCCGGTGGTCTGCGTGTAGAAGATCCCCTTCGGCTCTTTCTTCCAGTACTGCTTGCCTCGCGGGATCGTCTTGTCTGCCAGCGGGTCCTCGGCGCGGACCACGAGCACGTTGTCGCGCCGCCGCGAAACGCTGGTGATGTCGGCGCTGAACGGCGTATGGCCGCCCTGATGGCGGGCGACCTCGACGTCGTTCACCCACACAGTGGCGCGGTAGTCGACAGCCCCGAAATGCAGGACCAGGCACTCCCCTTCCGGCGCGTCAAACCGGCGCCTGTACCAGACCACGTCGCCGGGGAGCTCGGCGATCCCCGAGAGCCTGGATTCAGCACAGAAGGGGACCACGATCTGGCGATCGAAAGTCGGCTTCTCCCCGCGTCCGAATTCCCACTCCCCGTTCAGGTTGAGCCAGCCCGGCCGCCGAAGGTTCGGGCGCGGATATTCGGGTCTAGGTTCCATTGGCCCTCCAGCTAGGCGAACGTTTAGGCGAACGTTCGCTCAGCGCCCCATAATAGCCCCAGCGTGAGCCTCCGCAGACCGACCAGACACGTCTCGGTCAAGGATGTGGCCGCCCGTTCCGGGGTCAGCTTCCAGACGACCAGCAAGGTCTTGAACGGCAAGGGCTCGGTGTCGCAGGTGACCAGGGCACGGATCCTGCGAGCGGCGAGCGACCTGGGCTACGTGCCAAACCTTCAAGCGCGAAGTCTCGTCACGCGGAGCTCGCGCGCCGTGGGGCTGATCGCAGGCGATTTCAGTGACTACAACCTGAGCCGGTTCATCGTCGGCGCGGAAAGGGAGGCTCGGCGCCAGGGATACGCCGTCCTTGTCACGAGCATCGACGCGGAGGGCTCGGGGGGCGAATACGCGCTGCCTGCGCTCATGGAAAGGCGGGTCGACGGGATTCTGCTCGCCGCCCCCCAGATGGAGGAGGACAGGGCAGCCGCGCGTGCCCTCCAGGGGACCGTGCCCGCGGTCAGCCTCCACCACGTCCCAGGTGGTGAAGTTTCGACCGTCGGATCAGATCACGTAGCGACAGGCCTGCTGGCCACCCGGCACCTGATCGAACGCGGCCATCGGGTGATCGCCACCATCGTCGGCACTCGTGGACGGCGCGTCACCCAGAGCCGGCTGCGGGGCTACCGGCTGGCACTCCAGGAAGCCGGCCTCCCCTTTGACGAGGACCTGGTCGACGATGGCCGGTGGGAGATCGCCGGCGCGCTCGAGGCGTCCATCCGGTTGCTCAACCGGCGGCCGGACTTGACGGCGATATTCGCGCAGAACGACACGATGGCCATCGGCGTGCTCAGCGCCCTTCGCCGGCTGGGAAAACGGGTTCCCGACGACTGTGCGGTCATCGGCTGCGACGACATCGACATGGCCGCGTACACGGTTCCACCGCTCAGCACCATCCGCGTGCCCTTCTTCGAAACGGGCGCCGAGGCCATGCGCCTGCTGCTCAGCATGATTGCTACAGGGTCGGCCGAGCCGCGGAAGATCCTGCTCCCGGTCCACCTCGTGGTTCGCGCCTCAACGGGCCATCGCCATGATTCTCGAGGCTGACAAAGGTGAAATCAGCCAACGCTCCTGCATCATTTAGGCGATGAATTCCCTACGCATTCTTCAGGTGGGGCTCGGCCCGCATGGTCGCGGCTGGGCTCGGAACGTGATCCCAGAGGTCCCGGAGGTGGAGCTCGTCGGTTACGTCGACTCCGACCCACGTGCGCTCGACGCGCTTCGTGAAGTGGTCGATGCATCGGCCGATCGCTGCTTCGAGTCTCTGAAGGAGGCGATTGCCGCGACACAGCCTCAAGCGCTGCTAGTCACGACGGCGCTTCCAGGCCACGTGCCGGTCACCGAGGCGGCGCTCGATGCAGGCCTTCACGTGCTGGTCGAGAAACCGTTCGCGCCGAGCGTCGGCGCCGCGCAGCAGCTGGTCGACGTGGCCGCTGCCAAGAGCCTGGTGCTCATGGTGAGCCAGAACTACAGGTTCTTTCCGGCTCCGCGCGCGATTGCCACGCTGGTGCGCGAGTCCGCGCTTGGCAAGCTGCACGAGGTGTCGATCGACTTCCGCTACTACTCACAACCGCCCCTGAACGGTCGAGGACGGCACCAGATCGAGGAACAGCCCCTGCTGGTCGACATGTCGATCCACCATTTCGATCTGCTCAGAATGATCATCAACCGCGAGCCGGAGCGGATCTACTGCGAAGCCTGGAACCCGGAGTGGGGTCAGTTCGGTGGCCCGTCAGCGGCTGTGGCCTCGATCGTTTTTGAAGGTGGCGTGGTGGCCAGCTACCGTGGTAGCTGGGTCAGCGCAGGATCGGTGACGCCATGGGCCGGCGATTGGAGGTTGGAGTTCGAGCACGGCGAGGTCTTCTGGACGAGTCGCGACGACAACATGGAGCACGACCGGGTCGTGGTTCGACCACGGCTGGGCGAGGAAAGCACGCCGGCGCTCGCCGTGATGCCGCGAACCGGTCCGTTGGGAACGCTCACTGAGTTCGCGAACGCGATCCAAACAGGGCGCGAGCCCGAGACCTCGGGCCGCGAAAACCTGGGCACCATCGCGTTCACGATGGCGGTAGTTGAATCTGCCACGCAGCGCCGTATCGTGACCATGTCGCAGTCCGGGGCGGCGCTGGCGATCTGATGGAAGGCAGCCGCCAGCTTCGTGTGACGGTCTGGAACGAAAACGTTCATGAGCGCCGTGAGGAATCCGTCAAGCGGATCTATCCGAATGGCATGCATGGTCCGATTGTCGACGGTCTGCGGCGCGAGCTGGGCGAGAACGTGACCGTCAGGGTCGCAACCCTCGACGAACCAGAGCACGGCCTGACCGAGCAGGCGCTCGCCGAAACCGATGTCCTCACGTGGTGGGGGCACGCTGCGCACGACAAGGTGGCCGATGAGGTCGTTGACCGCGTGCACGCGCGCGTCCTGGAGGGGATGGGAATAGTCGTTCTGCACTCTGGCCATTACTCGAAGATCTTCAGGAAGCTGATGGGAACCAGCTGTACCTTGCGCTGGCGATCCGACGAGGGCGGAGAGCAGGAGGTGATCTGGACCGTGAACCCAGGCCATCCGATCGCCGCAGGAGTGCCGCAGCCGATCATCATCCCCCACCAGGAGATGTACGGCGAGTTCTTCGACGTCCCACCGCCTGATGAGCTCGTTTTCATAAGCTCATTCGCCGGCGGCGAGGTTTTTCGGAGCGGTTGCTGCTATACCCGTGGCGCCGGGCGCGTCGCGTACTTCGGCCCCGGCGACCAGGAATTCCCCGTGTACCACCAGCCGGAGATCCAGCGCGTGATCGCCAACTGCGTGTCGTGGTGCGCGGGCGCCGCCGCGGCAAACGATCTGCCGTTGAAACGTCAGCACAACTCCAGGCGAAACTGGTATCTGAATGACAGCTGATCCCGCGGACCTCTGAGCTGGTGAAGCCGATAGGAGAGATCGGTGCCGCGGTGGTTGGAACCGGGTTCATAGGCGCCGTCCATGTCGAGGCGCTCAGGCGTCTCGGCGTGCAGGTGCATGGGGTAGTCGGCTCGAGCCGCGAGCGAGCTGCTGCCCGCTCCAGCGACCTCGGCCTGCCGCCTGCCTACGAGAGTTTCGAGGCGATGCTCGCCGACCCGCGCGTGGAAGTCGTCCACATCACCTCGCCCAACCACCTGCATCACGAGCAGGCCAGGGCCGTGCTCGGTGCCGGGAAACACGTCGTCTGTGAGAAGCCTCTCGCTCTGACCTCGGCCCAGTCGGCCGACCTGCTCCAGCTGGCGGAGCAGAGCGGGCGCGTGCACGCTGTCAACTTCAACCTCCGCTTCTATCCGATCTGCCAGCATGTTCACGGGCTGATCAAACAGGGCGATCTGGGCGAGGTCCGGCTCGTCTCCGGCCACTACCTGCAGGACTGGCTGCTGCTCGAGACCGACTGGAACTGGCGCCTCGAACCGGAACGTGGCGGTGAGCTGCGGGCGGTGGCCGACATCGGCTCTCACTGGATGGACCTCACGACGTTTCTGACCGGCAAGCGGATCACCGCCGTGATGGCCGACCTTGCGACTTTCATCAAAGAGCGCCGTCAGCCGGCAGGACCGGTCGAAACCTTCTCTACCGATCGCGGCGCGAACACCGTGGCGCGCGAGATCCGGACCGAGGATTGCGCGACCATCCTGCTTCGTTACGAGGACGGCACCCGCGGCGCGCTGGCGGTCTCGCAGGTCAGTCCGGGGCGCAAGAACTCGCTTGTCTTCGAGATCGACGGATCGAGCTCGGCCGCCGCCTGGAACTCCGAGCGCCCTGACGAGCTCTGGATCGGCCACCGTGGCCGCCCCAATGAGCTGCTCCTTCGCGACCCGGCGATCCTCAACGATGAGGGGCGCAGGGCGGCGAGCCTGCCGGGTGGGCACGCCGAAGGCTTCGCCGACACGTTCAAGGCTCTCTACGCGGCGGTCTACCGCGCGGTGGCCGGCGGGCAGCCCGGCGAGGGCTACCCCACGTTTGCCGACGGTCACGACGAGATGCTCGTCTGTGATGCCGTCGCGCGGAGCGCGCGCGAGCAGCGATGGTCCAACGTGGATCGGTCAGGTCGAGCGGCTGCGACAGAGTCGGGTGCGCGGTGAAGCTCGGCCTTCTGACTGCAGCGTTTCCAGACCTGACGCTCGAGCAGATCGCTCAGTGGGCGCACGGCAGCGGATTCGAGGCGCTTGAGATTGCCTGCTGGCCGTCGAGCGCGAGCGCGAGCCGTCGCTACTCGGGCGTCTGCCACGTCGACGTGGAGAGCTTCGACCACAGCCAGGTGCGCGACCTGCTCAAGCGGTACGACCTCGAGATCTCTTCACTTGCCTACTACCCGAACAACCTCGATCCGGACCGGGCGGCAAGACAGGCCGCCAACGATCACCTGCGACGAGTGATCGAAGCGGCGCAACTCCTGGACGTGAGCGTCGTCGGCACGTTCGTGGGCCGTGATCAGCACCGCTCAGTGGCCGACAACCTCGATGAATTCAAGCGGGTCTGGCCGCCGCTGGTGCGCTTTGCCCGCGAGCACAGCGTGAGGATCGCGATCGAGAACTGCCCGATGATCTTCTCCGCCGACGAGTGGCCTGGCGGCCGCAACCTCGCCTACTCGCCCGCGCTGTGGCGTCAGATGTTCGAGATCATCCCTGACGATAACTTCGGGCTCAACTTCGACCCTTCACATCTGATCTGGCAGTTCATCGACTACACGCGCGCAGTCCGCGAATTCGCTCCGCGCATCTTCCACGTGCACGCCAAAGACCTGGAGGTGGATCGCGAGGGCCTTTACCAGCACGGCGTGATGTCGCTCGGCGTCGGCTGGCAGGTTCCACGACTCCCGGGAATGGGCGAGGTTCGCTGGGACCGGTTCATCAGCGCGCTTTACGCGATCGGTTACGACGGGACGGTTTCCATCGAGCACGAGGACCGCGCATTCGAGGGAGACGTCGAACTGGTGCAGCGTGGGTTTCTCCTGGCCCGCAACACGCTCCGTCCGCTCATCGTCTAGGGCTGCATGGCCTGACGGTATCGAGGAGATGAGATCGGCCCGTTCAGCAATGGGTCTTCGGTTTCGCGCATCCAGCTCCACAACTCGGCGCTCAGCCGTCGTTCGACAGCTGCCATGCCCGGACTTCCCGCCAGGTTGTGTTCCTCGAGTGGATCAGAGTCCAGGTCATACAGCTCGACGATGCTCGATCGGTCGGCCGAATATCGAGAGGGATCCGCGCGAAAGATCGCGCCCTGCTGGATGTCACCGGGAACCTCGACTGCGAAAGCCGTCTCAAAGTTGCGGATGTACTTGTGATGCCGGGTGCGGATGCAGCGCATCGGATCGTAGTAGCTGTGAAACGTCTTCTCGGCGAATATTGCGTCGCGAGGTTCGTACGGCTCGCCGCGCAACAAGGGCAGGAACGATCGGCCCTGTACTCCGGCCGGAATTGAGGCGCCCGCCGCTTCCAGGATCGTCGGCAGGACATCGATGTTGCTGACCATCTCCGGCCTCATGACACCCGCGCCGACGTCACCTTTCGGCCAGCGAACGATCAAGGAGACCTCCAGTCCCGGGTCGTAAAGGGTGCACTTCGCACGCGGCATCGCCAGCCCGTGATCGGTTGTGAAGACCAGCAGCGTCCGCTGGGCGCGCCCCGCTCTGTCGAGAGCGGCGAGAACCCGGCCGGCGGCGGCATCCATGTCCTCGATGGCCGCCTGAAGGCCCTGCAGCTCCGCTGCCGCCTCGGGGCCGGCCGGCAGATAAGCAGGGGTGTCCTTGGCCTCCGAGCCGCCTGCGGACTCGCGAGCCGGCGGGTAGGGTCTGTGCGTTTCCTCGAAATTGATCTCGAGATACAGCCGTCGTTCCGCGGCCGCGCGCTCGAGAACCCGCTCCACTGCGGCGGCGATGATCGGACCTGTCGCGTTGCCGTGCTCGTGACCCGGTGAATGCATGTGTTCGAAGCCGATCTGCTCCGGATGCAGTGAAACGTGCTGCATGCCGAAGAGGTGGGTCTCGAAGTCGCTGTTGGCGAGGATTGCGGCCGCGTGAGGGGTGCTCCGGGACAGCTCCCAGTCGAATCCAGGGTGAGCGAGGCCCATTACGCCGTTGTTGTGCGGATAGCGCCCGGTGGCGAGGCTGGCGCGACTCGGGCTGCACTGCGGCGCGGTGCAGAAGGCCCGCTCGAACCTGACCCCGGCGGCCGCCACCGAGTCGAGGTTTGGGCTCACCGCGCTCTCGACGCCGTAGCAGTGAAGGTATCGCCCGAGGTCGTGGCTCGTCATCACCACCACGTCATGGGCGGATGCCCTGGCTCGATGTGCGCTCAAGGAATCTCGACTCTGATGCCGGGCGGCTCGATCACATGCCGGAGTGTTTTGGTATCGCCGCGGAGCTAGCCCTTGACCGAGCCCGCAGTTACGCCTCGCACGAAGTAGCGCTGAAGGGCGATGAAGACTGCGAGGGGCAGCGCCATCTGGAGCACTGCAGCCGCCGTCAGGAACTGCCAGCCGCCTCCAAAAGACGTCACGAGCGTGGTGATTATTACTGTGAGGGGCCGGTTCGGGCTGGTACCCAGGAAGGTCAGCGCGACCAGCAGGTCGTTCCAGACCCCGAGGAAGACGAAGATCGTCAGGGACGCGATCGCGGGGAGGGTCATCGGAAGGGCGATCCTCAGGAACCGCACTGCATGACCCGCGCCATCCACTTCCGCCGACTCGAAGATCTCTCGCGGCAAGCCGCCCAGGTAGTTGCGCAGCAGAAAGACCTCGAATGGTAGGCCATAGCCGGAATGCGCCAGCCACACAGACATGATCGTTCCGGCGAGACCGGTCACCTTGAAGAATTGCAGCACCGGGATCAGGGTCATCTGGATGGGAACGACCATCAGGCCGACGA
>JBGOTG010000105.1:0-8841 GCA_041476405.1 Candidatus Dormibacteraceae bacterium
GCGAGGACATCATCGGGGAGAAGTACAGGGGCATCAGGCCCGCGTACGGCTACCCCGCCTGCCCGGACCACTCGGAGAAGTTCAAGCTCTTCGACCTGCTCGACGCCCGCTCGATCGGGATGGAGCTGACCGAGTCGGGCGCGATGACCCCGACGGCGGCCGTGGCAGGCCTTTATTTCGCTCACCCGAAGGCGCGCTACTTCATGGTCGGGAAGGTGGGCAAGGACCAGGTGGAGGACTACTCGCGGCGCAAGGGGATGCCTCTACCCGAGGTTCAACGGTGGCTGCGCCCGATCCTGGGCTACGAGGAAGAGGCCGGCTAGAACGGAAGCATTGCCATGGCGTGGTTGCGGGCATACACTGCGGCCACACGGCACTCGAATCGAGGTGCAATGATGCGGCGATTCGGCGTTGGCCTCGTGGTCTTGGCTATTTTTGCCTGGCTCGCTCCGGTGAGCGAGGTATCAGCAAGCACGGGCTGGACTGTGGTGCCCAGTCCCAACGTCGTTATCCAACACGGTTCTCTGGCCGGGATTTCGTGCCCCTCCCCGACCGACTGCGAGGCGGTCGGAAGCTCAACCAACCGCGCCGGCACCGGCGTCGTCTTGGCCGAGGCATGGAACGGCACCGGCTGGAGTGTCCAACCCACCCCCAATCGCTCGAAGGCGACCTTCAGCAGCCTGTCCGGGGTTGCCTGCTCGACAGCCTCCGCCTGCACTGCGGTTGGGAGCTACTACAACGGTTCCGTTTATTTGACCTTGGCCGAATCCTGGAACGGCACCGGCTGGAGCATCCAGTCCACCCCCAATCCCACGGGGGCGAGCCGCAGCATCCTGAACGGCATATCCTGCGCGGACTTGAACGCGTGCATGGCGGTCGGGAGCGCGGACAACCTGACCCTGGTCGAGGTCTGGAACGGCACCCGTTGGCACCAGGCAAACGGGGCGACGGGGGGCAGCCTTTCCGGCATATCCTGCACGGCGCCAACGGCTTGCACAGCAGTTGGAAGCTCAGGCGGCTTGACGTTGGCCGAGGCGTGGGACGGCACCACTTGGAGTATCCAGGCCACGCCCAATCCATCGGGGTCGCTAGTTGCCGGCCTATCCGGAGTTGCCTGCCCCACCAGCTCTAACTGCACTGCGGTCGGCAGCTACTACGACGGTTCCAACATGGTGGCCTTGGCCGAGGCGTGGGATGGCACCAGTTGGAATATCGAGCCCACCCCCAATCCCACGGGGACGGCATCCAGCAGCTTGTCGGGGGTTGCTTGCCACACAGCCTCCGCGTGTTCCGCGGTCGGGAGCTACTCCACCAGCACAACGACGGGCCTGACTCTGGCCGAGGGGTGGAACGGCACCAGCTGGAACGTCGAGGCCACGCCCAATCCCGCGGGGGCGGCGTCGAGCGCCCTATTCGGCATCTCCTGCACCGCGGCGACCACGTGCATGGCGGTCGGGAGTTACAGCAAAGGCTTCGCCCCAAAAAACCTTGCCGAAACCTGGAACGGCGCCCGTTGGAGCCTTCAGCGCCCGATCGGCGCTTTGGGGGAAGTGCCCAGCGGATTGGTCGGCGTGTCCTGCTCCTCCGCGACCGCTTGCGTGGCGGTCGGAGGAGTGAACACACTGCGCGGGGCTCGTGGCACGCCCCAGCGGATGTTGACCGAGGTTTGGAACGGCACCAGATGGACCTTCGCAGCAGCCCCCAATCCCGCCGGGGCGATATACAGCAATTTGTCCGGGGTTGCCTGCCCCACGACAGCTGTGTGTATTGCGGTCGGAGGCTATTCCAATGGCACGACAGGCGTGACTCTGGCCGAGGCTTGGAACGGCGCCGGCTGGAGCGCCGACCCCACCCCCAATCCAGCGGGGGCGACGTCAAGCGGACTGTCCGCCATATCGTGCTCAGCCGCGACCGCGTGCATGGCGGTGGGAAGCTATTCCCCGGATGGCTCAACCCTGCTGACTCTGGCTGAGTCGTGGAATGGAACGAGCTGGAGTCTCCAGCCGACTCCCAATCCCGCGGGGGCGACATTCAACCGCCTGTCAGGCGTTGCCTGCTTCACAGCCACCGCCTGCACGGCGGTCGGGACCTACTACAACGGTTCTAAGTACCTGACCCTGGCCGAGGCCTGGGACGGCACCGGCTGGACCATCCAGCCCACCCCAAATCTCGCAGGGGCATTCAGCAGCAGCCTGTCCGGGGTTGCATGCCCCTCAGCCTCGGCCTGCACTGCAGTCGGGAGCTCCCACGGTTCAAAAAACGTGGCCCTGGCCGAGGCATGGGATGGCACCAGCTGGACCATCCAGCACATCCCGACTCCGTCGGGCGGGGCATATCCCGACCTGTCCGGCATATCCTGCATCGCCACTACCCAGTGCACAGCAGTCGGGTCCTACTCCTCCTCCGACTTTTCAACCACGTTGACCCTGGCCGAGGCTTGGAACGGCACCGGCTGGAGTCGCCAGCCCACCCGCAATCGCATGGGGGCGACAACAAGCGTCCTGGCCGGCATATCGTGTCCCGTCACGACCCAATGCATGGCGGTCGGGGCTGACGTCAGCGTGAGCGAAAGAACTCTGGCTGAAATGTGGTCCGGATAAGGCGCTCAGCAGCGCCCTAGCCTCCCCGCGCCTCTCGGATCGCCTCCCAAACCCTCATTGGATGCAACGGCATATCGATGTGCCGCACGCCCAAATGCGACACAGCGTCGATCACCGCGTTCTGAACCGCCGGCGTCGAACCGATCGTCCCGGACTCCCCGATCCCCTTCGCCCCAAGCGGGTTGAGCGGTGTCGGCGTCTCCATGCGCACCGTCTCGACGTTCGGAATCTAACCGATCGTCGGGATCGCATAGTCGATGAGGCTCGCCGTCAGCGGATTCCCCTCGGCGTCGTAGACGAACTCCTCGTAAAGCGCCTGCGCCACGCCCTGCGCCACTCCACCATGGATCTGCCCCTCCACCAGCATCCCGTTCAGTACGGTCCCGCAATCATCCACAGCGATATGGCGCACGAGGCGCGCCTCCCCCGTCTCCACGTCCACATCGACGACGGCGACGTGGCACCCGAACGGAAATGTCTGGTCGTCCTGCTCGAAATCAAACTCCGCGACGAGAGTCGCCTCTGCGGCGAGTTCCGCCCAGCCCAACGCGGTGGCGGGTGCGCCCTTGACCCCAAAGCGCCCCCCCGCCATCTGGACGACGTCCTCCGCGCTCGCCTCGAGCCGCCGCGCGGCCTCCTCCCTCCCCTTCTCGATCAGCGCCACGCATGCGCCACGCACGGCGCTCCCGCCGAGCTGCAGCGACCGCGATCCCGACGTCCCCGCCCCTCGTGCCACCGCACCGGTATCCGACTGCACGACCCGGATGCTGTCCATCGGCACGCCGAGAAGCCCCGCCGCCAGCTGCGCGTATGCCGTCTCATGCCCCTGTCCGCTGGAGGTCGTGCCGACCGACAGCACTATCGAGCCGTCGGCCTCCGCACGCGCCTCGCCGAACTCGGTGGTGTTGAGCAGCGCCGTCATCTCGACGTAAGTGCAGAGTCCGATGCCAAGCTGCAGCCGATCGCCTCGCTCGCGCCGCGCCCGCTGCTCGCGTCGCAGCTCCTCATAGCCCGCCGCCTTGAGGGCGAGCTCCAGGGAGCGCGCGTAATCACCTGTGTCATAGGTGAGCCCGGTGACCGTGGTGTAAGGAAAGGGGCCGCTGATCAGGTTGCGGCGCCGGAGCTCGGCCGGGTCCATGCGCAGCTCGGCGGCAAGCATGTCCATCGCCCGCTCGATCAGCGCAATCGCCTCTGGACGGCCCGCGCCACGGTACGCTGACATGACTGTCGTGTTCGTGTAGACGCAGTTCCCGCGCCATCGAATCCGCGGAATCACGTAGACGCTCGAGGCGAGAAGCGCAGTGAGGACAAGCTGCGGCGGAGCCAGGCCCGCGTAAGCGCCGGCGTCCGCGACCACGTCGGCCTCCAGGCCAACCAGCTTGCCATCGGCGGTCGCGCCGAGCGCCACGTCCTGCACGTGGCCGCGCCCGTGCGTCATCGCGACCATGTTCTCGGTGCGGTACTCGAACCAGCGCACCGGGCGATCGAGCTTTTTCACGATCGCGGCGATCACGCTCTGCTCCGGATACGTCAGGAGCTTGGCCCCGAAGGCGCCACCCACGTCACCTGCGATCACACGCACGCTGGTCTCAGGCAGGCCAAGCGAATCGGCGACCGCCCCGCGCACTCCAAAGGGCACCTGAGTCGAGGTCCACATGCGGATCCCACCAACGCCATCGGGCTCGGCCACCACGCAGTTGGCCTCGATGGGCACCGCCGCGAGCCGCTGGTTGAGGAACCGCGACCTCACCACCACGCCGGCGCCCTCGAGCGCGCCGTCCTCCCCCAGGTCGAACTCAAAAGCGAGGTTGTCGCCCTTGTCGGGATGCACGAGCATCGCGCCCGCCGCGAGCGCACCAGTGGTGTCGACGAGCGCCTGCAACACCTCGTAATCGACCACCACTGCAGCGGCCGCATCGACAGCCGCTTCGCGAGTCGCCGCGACCGCTACCGCAATCGCGTCGCCGACGAACTTGACCTCCTCGGCGCAAAGTCGCGGGCGCGGCGTCTCCGATACGAACGCAAGGTCCGCTGCCTGGAAAACTCCGATGACTTCCGGCACCCGCAGCGCGTCACTCACGTCGACAGACTTGATCCGCGCATGCGCGTGCGGCGAGCGCACGAACACTGCATGAAGGCAGCCGGCCGGCTGGACGTCGTCTGTGAAGCGCCCGGCGCCCGTGACCAATCGCGGGTCCTCGCGCCGCTTAACCACACCGCCCAGCGCCGAGCTCACCGCCATGGCGGTGATTATCACCGCCACCTGATACTTGCATGCAAATGACCGAACACGCAAAGCGGTGGGGAGTGCTGCCCGCGTACTGGAGCTACCAGGGGCAGCGGATCGAGACCTCGGTCGAGACCGAGGAGGCGATCCTCGCCGCGATGGGAGCGTCGGCCGACCGACCGCGCCGGGTCAGGCCGTACAGAATGCCTGTCGAGCCGTGCGCGCCGGGCCCCGACCGCGCGTGGGGATGGGCGGTTCAGCTGTACGCAGTCCGCTCGAACGACAGCTGGGGCATCGGTGACATGGCCGACCTGCGCCGCCTCGCGCGGTGGTCACGAAAACAGGGAGCGTCTGTTGTGCTCCTCAACCCGCTGGGAGCCCAGGCGCCGGCGCTGCCGTACCAGGCCTCGCCTTATTACTCGTCGTCGCGCCGCTTCCGAAACACGCTGTACCTGCGTGTCGAAGAGGTGGACGGCGCGGAGCGATGCGCCGCAACGCTCGAGCCGCTGCGCGCCACTGCACAGGCCCTGAATCAGCGACGCCTCATCGATTACGACGAGGTGTTCCGGCTCAAGTCGCAGGCCCTTGAGGCGGTCTTTCACGCGGCGCCCGATCCGCGGGGGCTGGCCGCCTGGGCCCGGGGCAAGGGCCGCGCCTTGCGCGACTTCGCAACTTACAGCTCCCTTGTCGAGGTGCACGGCCCCGAGTGGCGCGGCTGGCCTTCATCGCTGCAGCACCCCAGGAGCAGCGCTCTCGACGGCGAGCGATCGCGCCTCGCCGAGCGTATCGCCTTTCACGTCTGGCAGCAGTTCCACCTCGACCGCCAGCTGGCTCGCGCCGCGCGCGAGATCGACCTCATCACCGACGTCCCGGTCGGATTCGCATCGGACAGCTTCGACGCGTGGCGCTGGCAGGACCTGCTCGCCCCGGGCATGCGAGTGGGCGCGCCGCCTGACGAGTTCTTCCCCGACGGGCAGGACTGGGGCCTTCCTGCGTTCGACCCGTGGAAGCTGCGCCGCGCCCACTACGAACCGTTCGTCGAGGCGATCAGGAGCGCGGCGGTCCACGCCAAGGGCGTCCGTCTCGACCACGTCATGGGCCTCTTCCGCCTGTTCTGGATCCCCAGCGGCGCCACGCCGGCGAGCGGCGCCTACGTCCGCTACCCGGCCTCGGACCTACTCGCGATCCTCGCCGCCGAAAGCCGCGGAGCTGATGCGTACGTAATCGGCGAAGACCTCGGCCTGGTGGAGCCGGCGGTACGGACACGCCTGCGTCGACGTGGCGCCCTCTCGTATCGCCTGCTCTGGTTCGAGGGCCCATCGCCTGATGAATGGCCCAGGAACGCTGTCGCAGCGGTGGGCACGCACGATCTTCCGACCGTCGCCGGCATCTGGAACCTCACCGAGCCGGACCACCGTCAGCACCGCCTGCGCCAGCGCCTCGTCGACGTCACGCACGCGCCCGACGGCACGCCTCCCATCGATGTCGCCGCCACGGCATACGCGGCGCTGGCCGCCTCGCGATCACGCATCGTGCTGGCCTCGCTGGAGGACGCGCTTGGCGTCGAGGAGCGGCCCAACGTGCCCGGCACCACCACCGAGTGGCCGAACTGGAGGTTGGCCCTGCCGCAATCGCTGGAAGCGATCGAGGCGGCCGACGGCACGCGACTGATCGCCGGCGTCATGCGAGCGGGCCGGCCGCGCGTGGCCATCCGCGACAGAAGGCCCTAGTACGATGAGTTTCGTGATCGCGTCCCGCGCTCGACTCCCGCGCACCGAGCTCGACTTCTACCCGCTGGCGTCGCTCGCGAAAGCCGGTCTCCCGGACCCGTCCGGGAAGCCGATGACCATCAAGATCCTGCTCGAGGGCCTGCTGCGCCTCAGCGAGAGCGGCGCGACGCGCGAGGAGAACGTGAAGACCCTCGCGGAGTGGCCCAAGCCATCACCGCACGATGCGGAGCTGCCGTTCCTACCCGCGCGTGTGCTGATGCAGGACTTCACTGGAGTGCCCGCCGTCGTGGACCTTGCCGCGATGCGGTCCGCGATGCAGCGCGTGGGAAAGGACGCGGGCAAGGTCGACCCCCTGGTGCCTGTCGACCTGATCATCGATCACTCGGTGCAGGTGGATTCGTTTGGCTTCCGCGACGCGTACACGCGCAACATCCAGCGCGAGATCGAGCGCAACCACGAGCGCTACGCGCTCCTGCGGTGGGCCCAGCAGGCGTTCAACAACTTCTCGCTGGTGCCACCGGGGATGGGCATCTGCCACCAGGTCAATCTCGAGTACCTGGCCAAGGTGGTGCAGGTCCGCGACATCAACGGGCACAAGGTGGCGATCCCCGACACGCTGATGGGGACCGATTCACACACGACGATGGTCAACGGGCTCGGCGTGCTCGGCTGGGGCGTTGGCGGAATCGAGGCCGAGGCGGCGATGCTCGGGCAGCCCGCCTACCTGCCGGCGCCGATCGTCGTCGGCGTCCGCTTCAGCGGCGCTCTGCCGGCAGGATCGACGGCCACCGACCTCGTGCTCACCCTCACCGAGATGCTACGCAAGCACGGAGTGGTCGAGAAGTTCGTCGAGTTCTGCGGCGACGGCCTGTCGAGCCTGTCGGTCCCCGACCGCGCGACCCTCAGCAACATGTGCCCGGAGTACGGCGCCACCTCCGCTCTCTTCCCCGTCGACGCGCAGACGCTCCGCTACCTCGACGTGACGGGCCGCAGCCGCGAGCAGATCGAGCTGGTGGAGCGCTACACGAAGGAGCAGGGTCTTTTCCGCACAGATGGCGACCCCACGCCTGAGTTCACAGAGCTCCTCGAGCTCGACCTGAGCAAGGTGGAGCCCAGCCTCGCCGGACCGAAACGGCCGCAGGACCGCGCCCCGCTCCCGAAGGTGTGGGAGAGCTTCACCACCGCTTTCGGCAACGGACCCAGGCCGAGCCCCGACTCGCTCTCTCGCCTGACCGAGGAGGGCGGGCCCATCAACGGCCGGGCGTCGGTCGCCGTGGCCGCCAAGCCGGCCGCCAGGCTGGAGAACGGATGCGTCGTGATCGCAGCCATCACCAGCTGCACCAACACCTCGAACCCGTCAGTCATGGTGGCCGCCGGGCTGCTCGCCAAGAAGGCTGTGGAGCTCGGCCTCGAGGTGCGCCCATACGTCAAGACGAGCCTTGCGCCCGGCTCGCGTGTGGTCACCGACTACCTCGAGACGGCAGGGCTCATGGAGCCGCTCGAAAAGCTCGGCTTCTTCCTGGTCGGTTACGGGTGCACCACCTGCATAGGAAACTCAGGCCCGCTCGCGACCCCTGAGGTCGAAGCAGCCGTGACGTCGGAGGACCTGAGCGTCGTCGCGGTGCTCTCCGGCAACCGCAACTTCGAGTCCCGCATTCACCCGCTGGTCAAGGCCAGCTACCTGGGCTCGCCTCCGCTGGTCGTCGCTTACGCGCTGGCGGGCACAGTGAACATCGACCTCACCAAGGACCCGCTTGGGGAAACCAGGGATGGCAAGCCAGTGATGCTGTCCGACCTCTGGCCTTCGCAGGCGGAGGTCAACGCGGTGGTACAGCAGTGCGTGCAGCAGGACATGTTCAAGCGCGAGTACTCACGCATCTTCGAAGGCGACGAGCACTGGAAGGCGATGGAAGCGCCGACAGGACCCATCTTCAAGTGGGACGCGAAATCCACCTACGTCCACGAGCCGCCGTACTTCGAAGGCTTCGGACCGCAACCGAAGGCGCTCACCGATGTCGAAGGTGCGCGCGTCCTCGCCGTCCTCGGCGACTCGGTGACCACAGACCACATCTCACCCGCAGGCGCCATCCCTCCCGATAGCCCGGCCGGCAAGTACCTCATCGAGCACGGCGTCGAGCGACAGGACTTCAACAGCTTCGGAGCGCGGCGCGGCAACCACGACGTGATGGTGCGCGGGACGTTCGGCAACATCAGGCTGCGCAACAAGCTTGTGGCGCGCGAGGGCTACTGGACTGTGCACCTGCCGGGTGGCCAGGAGACAACC
>JBGOTG010000106.1:0-8826 GCA_041476405.1 Candidatus Dormibacteraceae bacterium
AGCGGGCTGACCGGCACGGGCGCCCAGGTAGGCGAGGTATGCGGGCACCAGCGGCAGCACGCACGGTGAGACGAACGAGACGAGGCCTGCGAGGAAGGCGATCGCCGGGCTGATGCCGTCGAGGGTGGGCATTCCCGCCTACCGGGGCTGCAGCACTGTCGCCTGTCGGGCAAGCTCCTCGATGGCGTCCAGGACCTCCGGCCACACCCGCTCGGGCAGGTTGTGGCCCATCCCCTCGAACTCGAGCAGGCGCGCGCCAGGGACAGCGGCCGCCACCTTGCGGCCGTTCTCGACTGGAACCAGGACGTCGCCGGCTCCGTGGATGACCAGCGTTGGCGCCTTGACGCGGCTCAACCTTTCGAGGCGGCCCTCGGCGGCGAGGATCGCAACGAGCTGGCGGGCAGTACCCAAGGGATAGTAGGAGCGGTCGTGAGCGCGCTCGACCCGACGCGTCTCGGCGGCGACGTCAAAAGGATCGCCGGGACCCGTGAGCACCCGGCGAATCCAGACGCCGTGCTCGATCTGCTCCTCGCGCGTCGGCGGAGGGACCCGCATCAGGATCTCCGCGCCTTCGGGCTGCGGGGCAACGCCGTCCCGGCCGCCCGGGCCCGACATTATCGAAGTCAGGGACAGGACGCGATCGGGATGGTTGATCGCCATCAGCTGAGCGACGAACCCGCCCATCGAGGCGCCGACGATGTTCGCCGCCCCGATCCCAAGCCCATCGAGGAGTCCCACCGCGTCGTCGGCGAGGTCCTCCAGCTGATAGGCGGGGTCGGGATTGCCGCCCAGGGCCGCCAGCACGTCGGGTACGCCCGCCTCATCCATCTTCGTGGAGAGGCCCGAGTCGCGGTTGTCGTAGCGAATGACATGGAAGCCGCGTCCGGCCAGCAGGTCGCAGAATCTCTCGTCCCAGCTGAGCATCTGGGCGCCCAGGCCCATGATCAAGAGGAGGGGCGCGGCGCCGGGGTCGCCGAAGGTTTCGTATTCGATCTCGATCCCGTTCGCGCTCACGCGTGCCATCAGCACCCATCGTAGCGCCGCCTGGGGAGCCGCTACTCTTACCCGCCGTGAGCAAATCGTTACCGGACCGGGCCGACGTCGACGACAGGTTCACCTGGAACCGCGAGAGCGTCTTTGCGGACGAGGCGGGCTGGGAAGCCGCGGTCGAGGCGGTCCTCGCCAAGCTCCCCGACCTTGCCGAGTTCAAGGGACACCTCGGTGAGTCGCCAGAGATGCTCGCCGATTGGTTCGATGCCGCCGACAGCGCGCGACGCCTGATGGGCAAGGTCACGGTCTACTCGACGATGTCGTATGCCGTGGATGCCACGGACCAGGGCGCCGTGGCGCGGTCCGACCGCGCCCGATCGACCGGCGCACGGCTCGGCGCGGCCATGTCCTTCGCGATCCCGGAGATGATCTCGATCGGCTTCCCCAAGCTACGGGAGTGGGTTGCGGGCTCGCCACGGCTCGCGCATCTCGGTCACTTCGTCGACACCATCGAGAGGGCGCACACCCACGTCCGCAGCCCAGAGGTCGAAGAGTTGCTCACTCAGGTGTCGGATCCGCTGTCCACAGCGCTCTCGGTCCACGGCGTGCTGGCCAACACCGACCTCAGGTTCACGCCGGCGTCCGGTGCGAACGGCGAGGAGGAGGTCGCGCAGGGCACCATCGCAGCACTGCTCACGAGCAACGACAGGGACCTCCGTCGCACGGCCTTCGCGAGCTATGCCGACGCACACCTGGCGATGCGGCACGCTATGGCGGCCAGCCTTGCCGCAGGGGTCAAGCGCGACGTGTTCTACTCGCGCGCACGGGGTTATTCGTCATCGCTCGAAGCGGCTCTCGAGCCCAATCACATCCCCCCAGCCGTGTTTCACAGCGTGATTCGCGCCTTCCGCGACAACCTGGGCACCTGGCACCGCTATTGGCGGGTGCGCCGCAAGGCGCTGGGCCTGTCGGTTCTGCAGCCGTACGACACACGGGCGCAGCTCGGAACTTCGGAGTTGTCGGTGTCTTACGAGCAGGCTGTTGAGTGGGTCACCGAGGGCGTGCGACCCCTGGGCGATGACTACGTTCGGGTCCTGCGCAAGGGCGCGCTCGAAGAACGGTGGGTCGACGTATACCCCAACAAGGGCAAGCGCGTGGGCGCCTTCTCGACCGGATACCCGGGAACCTTTCCGTTCATCTTCATGAGCTTCAACTCCGACATTTACTCCATGAGCACCCTGGCTCACGAGCTCGGGCACTCGATGCACTCGTACTACGCGCACAAGACCCAGCCGTTCATCTACTCCGGCTACGGGCTGTTCCAGGCCGAGGTGGCCTCGAACATGCACCAGGCACTGACCCGGCGGCACCTGCTGGCCACCAACGACGATCCCGAGTTCCAGATTGCGGTCATCGAAGAGGCGATGGCCAACTTCTACCGCTACTTCTTCATCATGCCGTCGCTGGCGCGCTTCGAGCTCGAGATACACGAGCGCGTCGAGAGTGGCGGGGCCCTCACCGCCGACTACCTCAACGAGCTGATGGCCGACCTCATGAGCGAGGTCTACGGCTCCGAGGTCGAGGTGAGCGCGCAAGACAGGGAGCGCATCGGCTCGACGTGGGCCCAGTTCCACACGCACCTCTACAGCAATTTCTACGTTTACCAGTACGCGACAGGTATCGCGGGCGCGAATCATCTCGTCGAACGTGTCGCGGCCGGCGAATCAGGCGCCGTCGAGTCGTACCTCGCCTTCTTGAAGAGTGGCGGCTCGATGTATCCGCTGGACGGGCTCAAGCTGGCAGGCGTCGACATGTCGTCGCCGGAGCCCGTCGCGTCAGCCTTCGCCGCGCTCCGGGAGATGGTCGAGCGCCTCGAGGGACTGGTCGCGGCGAGAGACTGACGTGGTGGCGGCCATCCGTGCCACCAATCGCACGCAGCGGCTCGTTCTCGGCTTCTTCGCGTTCGCGTTGGCCGCCCTCGTGGCGATACTCATCGCTTCACCCGAGATCTATGACGCGACGCTGAAGTTCGGGCCTGAGGTCCATCCCCTGACCGACCTCGCCTTTCTGCTCGCGATCTCCACCCTCATAGCGGTCCTCGGACTCGGGGTGCTGAGGCGTTGGCGCTGGATGTTTTGGCTCATCCTGGTCGCATTCCTGTTCGGAGTCGTTCGCGTTCCCGCCGCCGCCCTGCAGCTGATGGGCATATTGCCTTCCGGAGGTCCGTCCTGGTACGTCGTGCTGCAAGCCATGATCGGAGTGGTGCAGTTTCTGATCGCGTTGGCGATGCTCGCCGGCTATCGAAGAGCAGGAGTCTGGGGAGCGCTCTGAGTCGCCGAAGGCGCTATTGGTCGCGCAGCATGATCCGGTACACGTTGCTCTCGCGGCGCTCGAAACCGAGCCGCGAATAGAGGCGGTTCGCGACCTCTCGCCTTCTCGCCGACTGCAGCTCGACCACGCTCGCGCCGCGCTCCCGCGCGACGCGCAGGCACTCCCTCACCAGCGCCTCGCCCACGCCGTGACCGCGGCTCGCCTCATCGACCACCAGGTCCTCGATTCGGGCTTTCGTCCACGCCGGCGTGGTGTAGACGACGACAGTGGCAGTGGCGACGACCGCGTTTCCCTCCCTGGCGACCAGGAGCGTCGTGGCGGGGTCGGCCAGGACCGCTATCAGCTCGTCACGTGTCGGTCCCACAAGAGCCGGGTTCAGCTGGGGCAGGAGGGCGGCCAGGGCGTGCTCCAGCTCCGAAGTCGCCTCGGTCGCCGCCTCCACCGCAAGGGCCACTGTCAAGAGCAAGGCTAACCGCTTGCCCGCTGGTCGATGATTGATACATCTTGGCGAGTATCGAAAACCCCACGACATTGAGCAGGCTCGCCGATTTCCTGAATGGCGTGCTGCTGCCTTCCGTCCATCGAGACAGCGCACCGCTCGAGATGTCGGCATTCACGGTTAGGGGCGAGCCGATCAGCTTCGAGGGAGCCCGAAAGGCTGACTACGTCCCGTTCCACGTCGGTGAGCCGTGGGGACCACCCTGGAGCACCACCTGGTTTCACGTTCGAGGCGCGGTACCCGAGCGGTGGAGAGGGCTCTCGGTGGTTGCCTTCTTCGACCCTGGATTTCTGGACAAGACGGGTTTCACATGCGAAGCGCTGGCATGGCAGGACGGCCGGCCGTGGCGCGGCGTCGACCCCAACCATCGCTGGCTCCCGATCGACCGGCCGGAGGTCGACCTGTACCTGGAGGCGGCTGCCAATCCGACCGCCGTGCTGTCCGGCCCGGAGAACGCGCCATCGATGATCGCCCTGCGCGAATCGCGATCGCCCGTTTTCACTTTTCGCCAGGCTGAGCTCAGGATCCAGGAGCAGGCACTCCGCAACATCGCGCTCGATTTCAAGGTCCTCCTCGAGCTGGCGGCGGCCCAGCCAGGGTCGAGTCCACGCGCGGCGGACATCATCGCCGCCCTCGCTCGCTTCGCCGATCGCATGGACCCGCGGCGTGTCTCCGAAACTGCCGCCGAAGCCGCCCGTGAGCTGGAGGAGGTCATGTCGACGCCGGCGACGTCTGCCCACATCGTGAGCGCCGTCGGCCACGCCCATATCGACACGGCCTGGCTGTGGCCTTTACGGGAGGCCCGGCGCAAATGCGCGCGCAGCTTCTCGACCGCGCTGGTCCTGATGGAGGAGTACAGCGACTACCGCTTCGCATGCTCGCAGCCTGCGCAGTACGAATGGATGAGGGAGTCGTATCCCGATGTGTATCGAGGCATCACAGCGAAGGTCGAATCCGGCCAGTGGGAGCCGGTCGGCGCGATGTGGGTCGAGGCGGACTGCAACCTGCCCTCGGGGGAAGCGCTTGTGAGGCAGATGCTGCACGGCAAGCGGTTCTTCATGAAGGAGTTCGGATTCGAGACGCGACAGCTGTGGTTACCTGACGTGTTCGGCTACCCCGCTTCCCTGCCCCAGCTCATCGCGGAGGCTGGATGCGACTACTTCCTGACGCAGAAGCTTTCCTGGAACGAGCTCAACAAGCCTGCACACCACACCTTTATGTGGGAGGGCATCGACGGGACCCGCATCTTCACCCACTTTCCACCTGCCGACACGTACAACGGCGACTTCACTGCCGGCGAGGTGGTTTGGAGCACCTCCAACTTCAAGGACCACGACCGCTCGTCCCGCTCGCTCTACCTCTATGGCCACGGCGACGGTGGAGGCGGACCCCAGCCGGTGATGATCGAAAACGCACATCGGCTGCGGAATCTCGATGGCGCGCCGCGAGTGGAGCTCGAGCGCTCGATCGACTTCTTCGACAAGGCGGCCGCCGAGGCGCACGACCTGACCACATGGGTGGGCGAGCTCTACTTCGAGCTGCACCGGGGCACCTACACGACGCAGTCGCGGACCAAGCGCCTCAACCGGCGTGCGGAGCAGGCGCTGCGTGAGGCGGAGGTCTGGTCCGTGGCGGCCGGGCGCGACTATCCGGCCGCGGAGCTCGAGGCGGCGTGGAAGGGCTTGATGATCAACCAGTTCCACGACATCCTGCCTGGCTCGAGCATCGACTGGGTATACGAGGAAGCCGAGCGCGACCTCACGCAGGTGGTCCAGGTGGCGGAGGGTCTGACCGAGAGCGCGCAGTCAAGGATCGCTGGGAGCGGCGCCAACCTTGCGGTGTTCAACGTCAACTCGCACGCGCGTCGAGAGGTGGTCGACCTGGGCGACCGGCTGAGGGTGGTCGAGGCGCCTCCGTGTGGGTGGGCGGTCCAGGACGGTGCATCGGTTCGCACCGATCAGCAGGTGATCGTCTCGGACGGCGTGATGGAGAACGATCTCCTTCTCGTGCGATGGGATGAGCGCGGGCTGCTCACGTCGATCTGGGACAAGGAGGCCGAGCGCGAGGTCCTCGCCACCGGCGCGGCCGGCAATCTCCTGCAGCTGCACGACGACAACCCGGCTCGCTGGGACGCATGGGACATCGACATCGACTACCGCAAGACCGCAGTCGATCTCACCGAGCTGTCGGCGCACCAGGTGGTCAAGCCGGGGGGATTGCGTGGTGCGATCAGGTTCACCCGCGAGTTCGGAACCTCGAGGTTCACTCAACTGATGGTGCTCGACGCCGGCTCACGAGTGCTGCGATTCGAAACCGACGTTGACTGGCGAGAGGAGCACAAGCTCCTCAAGGTGGCGTTCCCCGTCGCAGTCCGTTCCTCCAATGCCACGTACGAGATCCAGTTCGGTCACGTCGAGCGACCCACGCACACAAACACGAGCTGGGACCTGGCGCGTTTCGAGGTCTGCGCGCATCGTTGGGCGGACCTTGGTGAGGCTGGCTACGGCGTGGCGCTTCTCAACGACTGCAAGTACGGCCACGACATACAGGGCTCGGTGATGCGACTCACCCTGCTGCGCGCTCCCACACACCCCGACCCCACGGCAGACCGCGGCGGGCACCGGTTCACGTATGCGCTCATGCCGCATCCCGGCGACTTCCGCCAGGCCGGGGTCATTGCCGCGGCCGAGGACCTCAACGCTCCTCTCCGCGTGGTGAGCACCGGCCTGGACGCCGGCGCTCGACGCTCGTTGATCGAAGTGGACACCCCGCAGGTGGTGATCGAAGCCATCAAGCGCGCGGAGGACTCAGACGCCGCGGTCGTGCGTCTCTACGAGGCGTGGGGAGGTCGATGCCTGGCCCGCGTCCGCACCTCGCTGCCTGCACGGCGCGCCACACTGTGCGACCTGCTCGAGCGTGAGCGCTCGGAGGTCGACGTCCGCGACGGCATGCTCGATCTGCACCTCACGCCCTTCAAGATCCTGACGCTGAGGCTGGAGCGCTAGCGGGCGCGATCACAGGAGGCGCAGCAGTGCAGCGGTCGCCGAAGCGGCCGCGACCACGACCAGGAACGGGGCGCGCAGAAGGACGGCGACGAGCGCGACCGCCAGGGCCGCGGCGCGGACGTCGACGACCAGGTGCTGCCCGGTGGAGAAGGTCTGGGTGGCGACCAGCGCGGCCAGGAGCGCGACAGGGATCAGGGGGACTGTCCGCTGGATGCGCGCGTCCTGGAGCCAGCGCTGTGGCAGCGACAGGCCCGCGAGCTTGAGCAAGTAGCAGGCCGCGGCGGCGACCATGATCCCGGCCCAGATCATCGCGGTCGCGCCCAGAGGCCGAATGCCGCCACCAGCAATGCCACTATCAGCAGCGGAATCCCGGCCGGCACGAAGGGCAGACAGGCCAGCGCGACGACCGCCGCCGCAGCCGCGATCGCCAGCGGCTCGCGCGCCCTCAGCCTCGGCGCAAGCAGGGCCAGGAAGGCGGCGGGCGGGGCGGCGTCGAAGCCGAGCGCCTTTGGATCAGGGAGCACCTGCGTGGCCAGCGCGCCGATTAGCGTGCCCAGGTTCCAGAAGCAGAACAGGATGAGGCCCGTGGCCCAGAAGGCGAGCCGGCTCTCGCGCTCCGAGTCGCGGGCGATGGCCATGGCGGTGGTCTCGTCGATGACGAAGTGCGCGGCCGCGATCCGGCGCAAGCCGTGGACGTTCAGAAGGTTGGAGAGCCGCAGGCCGTATAGGGCATTGCGCGAGCCGAGCAGCGCCGCCGTGGCCGCGCCGGCCCAAACGCTGCCTCCCGCGCCGATGACACCGACCAGCGCGAACTGGGACGCCCCTGTGAACATGAGGATCGAGAGAGCGACGGTCTGGAGCAGTGACAGTCCGGCAGTGGTCGCTATCGCACCGAACGAAAGAGCATAAGCGCCGGTCGCGATCGCGATCCCGAGCGCGTTTCGAATGACTGCGTTGCGCGCCTGACTCCAGGTTGGCGTGGAGGCCACCTGCAGAAGTTATGGCTTCCGCAGGTGGCTTCGCTCGATTCGGCCGGTTAGTGCATCGCCGCCCCAGCAGGGGTCAGGACCCACCAGAGGCCGCCGAAACCATCGACACCCTGGCCCGAGGTGTCGCCTGCCTTCTTGTCATTCAAGAAGTAATAGAGAGGGTGACCCGCGTAAGTGACCTCAGTCGTCCCGTCCGTGCGCGCGGTAGTCCCCAGCAGCGAGGCTTGCGCCCCGGCACCGGCCTTTGCAGCGCCTGCGGTGAGGACCGGCGGCCAGAACTTGGCGCAGCTCGTGTAGCAGGTGGATGTCGTGCCCGTGTCCGCCACGAACAGGTAGACGGTCATTCCGTTCCCGTCAACGAGGATCTTGCCAAGCTTCGCGTCGGCCACCACCTTGATGGTGGCCGCTGTTGTGGGCACGCTCGGCAATGGGCTCGCGGCCGGGCTCGGTGATGGGCTTGCGACTGCCGCCGACGGACCTGTGCTGCCGCAGCCTGCTGCGAACAGTGCTGTGGCAACTGCTGCAGCTGTGACCAGAAATTTCGATTGCATTGGGATGCTCCTGAACACTCCGAGGGATGCATCCCGATACCGACCCGGGTTACGACAATCGGCTATTCAGGGGTCACGTAGGCGGCGCTGATGCCGCCGTCGACGAGGAACGTTGAACCGTTCACGTAGCTCGATTCGTCGCTCGCCAGAAACAGCGCGGCGTTGGCTATCTCCCGGGCTTTGGCGAGCCTTCCCATCGGCAGGTGCACCCTGCGGCGCTCGTATGCGCCTGGCGTTTCGGAGAAGAGACGCATGAGCAGCGGAGTCTCGACAGGGCCCGGACATAGCGCGTTGACACGGATGCCCTGCCGGGCGAACTGGACAGCGAGCTCGCGGCTCATCGACAGGACCGCTCCCTTCGAGGCCGTGTACGAGATCTGCGAGGTCGCAGCGCCTACGATCGCCACGAAGGACGCGAGGTTGATCACCGATCCGCCTCCGCGCTCCAGGAGGTGGGGGAT
>JBGOTG010000107.1:0-8679 GCA_041476405.1 Candidatus Dormibacteraceae bacterium
GTACCAATTCGACCGGAGCGCCGAGCCGCTTCGCCTCCGCGTAAAGCTCGTCGTCGGGCATATTCTGGAGCTTACGGATATCGTCCATCACCTGGCGCATGTGACGCACGGCCTCGACCACGTTGCCCGTGCCGGCCTCGCCCTTGGTCCGGATCATCGCCGCCCCTTCGCCGATCCGCCTCAGCGCCTCGCCGAGGTCACGGCAGCCGCATACGAATGGGACCTTGAACGGGTGCTTGTCGATGTGGTACTCCTCGTCGGCCGGCGTGAGGACCTCGGACTCGTCGATGTAGTCGACCCCCAGCGCCTCGAGGACCTGCGCCTCGACGAAGTGCCCGATGCGGCACTTGGCCATGACGGGGATAGTGACCGCCTCCATGATCGAGCGGATCAGCGTCGGATCCGACATGCGCGCGACGCCGCCTTCCTTGCGGATGTCCGCGGGCACGCGCTCGAGCGCCATCACCGCGCAAGCCCCGGATTCCTGAGCAATCCTTGCGTGCTCGGCGGTGACCACGTCCATGATCACGCCGCCCTTGAGCATCTGAGCCAGCCCGGCCTTGACCTTGAAGGAGCCCTTCACCGATTTGTGCCCATTACGGGATCCGTTGCGTTCGGCCATCCCCTTGATTCTACGTCGAGTTCGGCGAACCGCCGAACGAGTGCCTCCCCACTCGCTGGGGAGGTCCGCCTCGCTCGCAATGCGGCGCGGCGGGGTGGGGGCCGTACGCGCCAGGTGCAACCGCCGAACGTCGCACCCCGGTCGACTCGCTAGAGCCTCTCGAGCACCAGGGTTCGCTTGCTCGCGTACTCGTCGTCAGACAGCAGGCCGTCTCGGTGCAGGCGGGTCAGCATGTCCATCTCCTCGAGCACGTCCAGGAGCGGCGCCATGGTGCGCCGCGCCAGGTAGGCCTCGGAGGCGCTCCCGGCCTCTTCGCCGCGAGCGTCGAACTCCCTGATGAAGAAGAGCGCCTTCACGGCCGAGAATGGGATCCCGAGCTTGCGGATCGGGCTGTCGCTCTGCTCGGCGTGCAGGTGCAGGACCACCCCGTACCGGTGGCGCTCCAGCGTACCGTCCAGGTGCCCCCGCAGCACCTCCCCGTCCAGGAACCTGATCGCCACCTTCCGGGTGGGCGTTTCCGAAGCCAGGTCCGGGTCGCGTGGCAGCTCCACCCACTTCACCGCGGTGAGCGGGATCCAGGCGGTCTCGTTGTTGTCCAGGCCACCCGCATCGTCGACCTCGACCAGGAAGTCAGGCTCGTCGAAATCGAGGTCGCGAGCGACCCCTTCGAGCGTCTCGTCGTCGAAAAAGCGAACGACTACCTTGGCCATCTCGTCACTACTGTACTAACCCTCATTTGACAGCACTCCTGCGAACCCCGCGCCGCCCAACCCGCCTCGTGCATTTGACGCACACCGCCAGGTGCATGCGGACGGCCTCCGCCTGGGGCCTCCGCAGCTTGCCGGCGAGGTACGGGGCAAGGAGGGGAACCGCCTCCTCGTGGGTCAGCTCACCTTCTCCCTCGGCGGCTATGAACTCCTCCTTGAATCGCAGCCGGGCACGGTAGAGAAGCGTCTCGACCGCGCTCTCCGACATCTTGAGCGACCGCGCGATCTGGCGATAGCTGAGGTCCTGGAGCTCACGCAGGGTCAGCACGAGGCGGTATTTCTCGGGCAGCCGCTGGGAGACGGCCCACACCTGGCGTCGCATCTCGTTGGACTCCTGGACCTGGACCGGGTCGAAACCACGCGCCGTGGACGGCAGCCCCGCGAGCATGTCCGTGTCGTCGTCATCGCCTTGGTCGGCCCGCAGGTCGCGCTGGCGCCGCCGCAGCTCGTCGAAGCACAGGTTTCGCGCGACAGTGTGAACCCAGCCGCCGAAGTTGAACGAGTCGTCGACCCGGTCCATCATCCGCAGCGCCTTCATGAAAGTCTCCTGCGCGATGTCCTCCGCAAGGAGCGCATCCCCGAGCTTGCGCCGCACCAGCCGGTAGATCGAAGCGACGTAGCGCCGGTGGAGCTCCTCGAAAGCGTGCACGTCGCCGTTGCGGTACGCCTTGACCAGCTCGACGTCGGTCGGCTCGATACCGATCCTGGACGTGTCGTCGGGGACGTCAGTCAAAGGAGCTCCTTGACGGCCTGGGCGGCGGCACGAGTCAAAGCGGGGGCGGCATCGCGCATGACGTCGTCCAGATTGTGCCCTTCCGTGTCGGTCTCCTGCGCCAGCGTGACCACCGTGGTGACCCCAGACGAGCTCAAGGTGTCCCACCCCTTGCCCTTGGAGCCCGCGATGAGAAGAGTCGGCACGCCGGCCGCGCGAGCCCTTCGCGCGACCTCACCCGGCGCCTTGCCGTAAGCGGTCTGTCCGTCGACGCGCCCTTCGCCTGTGATCACCAGTTGGGCGCCAGGTAGCGCCCGCTCGAAGCCGCTGGCCTCCACTACCAGCGCCGCCCCGGACACCAGCCTGGCGCCCAGGAAGGCCAACAGGCCCGCGCCGGTGCCTCCCGCCGCCCCGGACCCCGGGATGTCCGCCACCCGCTTGCCCAGGTCACGCTCGATCACCACGGCCAGCTGCGCAAGAGCCCTGTCGAGCAGGCGGACGGTTTCCGGATCAGCCCCTTTCTGCGGCCCGTACACATGGCTCGCGCCCTCGGGACCGGTCAGCGGGTTGGTCACGTCGCAAGCCACCATCACCTTCACCGAACGCCAGCCGGGATCCAACCCTGCGCCGTCGATTCGCTCGAGGCTGAGGAGGGCCGCGCCCCCGCGCGGAAGGTCGCGCCCGTTGGCGTCGAGCAGACGGTAGCCCAGGGCCTGGGCCATGCCGGCGCCGCCGTCGTTGGTGGCCGAGCTTCCGATGCCTGCGATCACCGACTCGACCCCGGCCTGCCGGGCCGCCTCGAGCAGCTGGCCGAACCCATAGGTCGACGTCTTACCAGGATCGCGCGCCGCGGGCGATACGAGCGTGTAACCGCTGGCCGAAGCCAGCTCCACCACCGCAGTCCGGCCATCGTCGATCAAGCCGTATGACGCCAGGACCGGATCCCCGAGCGGGCCCTCGACGGTGAGCCGGCGGAAGGTCCCCTTCTGGGCGGCGACCAGCGCCTCCACAGTCCCTTCGCCGCCATCGGCGACCGGGATCTCGACGACATCCGCGTCGGGGAACACCTCACGCACGCCGCGCGCGATGGCGATCGCCGCCTGGGTGGCCGAGAGGCTGCCCTTGAACGTGTTCGGCGCAACGATGATCTTTAGCACGGGGGAGGCAGGCCTCCCCCGTGGGGCCCCCTCCGCCTTTGGCAAGGCCCGGAGGTATTTGGAATTGCACGTTTGGGTGACGGCCGGAGTAAATCCGGCCTTAGGGCGACCTCTTTAATAGACAGGAATGGTCCAGCCCTTGTATTTCGGTGTCTCGCCGCGGACCGCGCCGAAGTAGATGTTCTGCAGCTCCTGCGTGAACTCTCCGACCTTCCCGTTGCCCACCACCCTGCGGTCAACCTCGATCACGGGTGCGACCTGGGCGCCGGTTCCGCACAGCAGGAGCTCGTCGCACGTGTAAAGCTCCGTCCGGTCGATGCTCCGCTCGACGACTGGAAGCCCGAGCTCGTCCTTGATCAGGGCGATCATCAGAGTCCGCGTGATGCCCTCAAGGATGTCGTCGCTGACAGGCGGGGTCACGAAAGTGCCGTCCTTGACCATGAAGAGGTTCTCGGCCGAGCCCTCTGAAACGTGACCGTCCACCGTGAGCACTATCGCCTCGTCGTAGCCGGCCTCGATCGCCTCGGACTTCGCAAGCGCCGACTGCGCGTAGGAGCCGGTGACCTTGGCTCGCGCCGGGAGCGACTGGTCGGGTACGCGCCTCCAGGTGCTGACCATGCAGCGGAGACCCGACTCGATCTCGACGTAATTGCCGAATGGAATCGCATAGATGAGAAAGCTCTGGTCGATGCTGTGAAGGCGGACGCCGATCTCTTCGGCGGCGGTGAACAGGAGCGGACGGATGTACACGTCCGACTTGAACTCGTTTCGCCGCAGCACCTCGACTGTGAGGTTCACCAGCTCCTCGGTCGAGTGGGGCAGGTTCAGCCTCATGATGTTCGCGGAACGCCTGAGGCGGTCGTAATGCCCTGGCGCCTGGAGGAGGTGAAGCTGCTCCTGCTTGGGGTTCCAGTAAGCCCTGATGCCTTCGAACACACCGGTGCCGTAGTGCAGGGCGTGGGTCATCAGTCCGAGCCTGTGGTCGTTGTACCGGCCAAACTCCCCGTCGAAATACACCCAGGTGTTGGGATGCACCGCCCGTTTCTTGCCCGCGGTCTTCGATTTCGTGTCCACGCTCATCTCGGTCGTAGTGTAAGTCGCGACCGTCCTGCAGGCCGGCCTGGGATCACCCGACCCACCCCGTTTCTGCTATGAATCGCGGCGTGACCTTGTACGGCATCGTCGCCGATCTGCGCCGGGAGCACCCGACGCCTGCGGCCACCCAGACGCTCGACCTCGTAGTGGCTGAGCTGGGTCGCACGCGCGACAACCTCAAGGAGGCGGTGGCCGCCCTCAGCACGAAGCCACTCCCGCCAGGCGGCAAGCCGGTTCTGGACGAGCTCGTCGAACGGGCCAGAGCAGCCGGTATCTTCGACCTCGACTACGGCAAGGACCCCTATGACAAACCTCCGGTGGAGCCCCTCGACGAGGGCACGGTGGGGATCGGCGCCCTGCTGGCGCTGAGCTCGCTGGTCGGCATCGGGTTGGCGATCGCCGCGGTCATCCTCGGCGTGAACGCGATCATGCAGCCCAGTGGCTGAGTACTCGTTCGACGTCGTCTCGGAGTTCGAAGCGGCAGAGCTGACCAACGCCCTCGACCAGGCACGCCGGGAGGTCGGGACCCGCTACGACTTCAAAGACACCGCGACCGCGTACGACCACTCGGGCCAGACGATCCTGATCGAATCGGCCAGCGAGGAGCGCGCGAAGGCGGCCCTGCAGGTCCTCCGCGAAAAGGCGGCCCGCCGCCAGCTTTCTCCCAAGCTGTTCAAGGCAGGCGAGCCGAAGACCGTGGGCAAGGGTCGCGGACAGATCGAGGTGGCGCTCAATGCCGGCATCACCGACGACATCGCACGCGACCTCCGCAAGAAGATCCAGAGCGCCGCCCCCAAGGTCCAGGTGCGGATCCAGGGCGACCAGCTGCGCGTCGTGAGCAAGGACAAGGACACCCTGCAGCTGGTGATCAAGACGCTGCGCGAGGCGGACGACATCCCCGTGCCGCTGCAGTTCACCAACTACCGGTAGAGCACGGGAATACCGCTTGCCGGAGCACCATAGGCATAGTGCTCGTCATTCCCGCAATCGACGTCCTCGGCGGCAAATGCGTGCGGTTGCGGCGCGGTGACTATGCGCATCCCACCGTCTACGCGGACGACCCCGTCGACGTGGCGGCGAGCTTCGCCGACGCGGGGGCCGAGAGGATCCATGTCGTCGACCTCGATGCCGCACGCGGCGCCGGCGACAACCATTCGCTGATCCTGTCCATCGTCTTGCGGGATGGCCTTGACGTCCAGGTCGCAGGTGGGATTCGCACAGAGGACCAGCTCGAGCGATTCATCGCGGCCGGAGCGCACGCTGTCGTGATGGGCACCGCAGCCGTGCGCGAGCCGAGGCTGCTCGAGCGGTGCGCGCGCAAGCACCCAGGCCGCGTCCTGGCGGCGCTTGACGTGCGCGGTGACGAGCCTGCCGTGCACGGTTGGACCCAGAGCGAACCGCTCCAGATCGGAATCCTCCTGGGCCGATGGGACGCGCTGCCCCTGGCCGGCGTGATCCTGACCAGCATCCAGCGCGACGGCACCCTGGAAGGCCCTGACCTTGACACGCTGGCGCGCGTGCGCGCGATGACGAGCCTTCCCGTCCAGTACTCCGGCGGAATCTCTTCATTGGATGAGATTCACAAAGTGGCCCTCGCCGGGGCCTCCGCCGTCATCCTGGGCAAGGCGCTCTACGAGGGCCGCGTCAAGCTGGAGGAGGCACTCGCACTGTGAGACGGTTCGTGGCGGCGCTGGCAGTGCTGCTCGCAATCGTGTCCTGCGGGGGGCGCGACACGGCGAACGACCAGGCCCTTCATCAGGACGTGGTCAACGACAAGAACGGCGCTGAGGTGACCTTCGACGCCACAGTGATCAGCAACCCCGTGGAGTCGGGAGGCCATGAGCGGTTCGAGGTCAAGACGACGACGGGGGAGCGGCTGGAGATCGACCACAACACCGACCTGGCTCCGAATGTCCCAATACATTCAGGCGACGCGATAGTGGTCCACGGACAGCTTTACATCGATCCCGGTCCGCAGCTCGGGGTGCACTGCACCCACGCCGCGACCTCCAGCGGCTGCCCGAACCCAGGCTGGATCATGTTCGGGACGGACTATTACGAATGAAGGAGAAGAAGCGGCCGCGCCGGTCGCCGACCAAAGCCATCCCGAGTTTCTTTCGCAATCTCACCACGGGCGATCTAGGGCTGGTCGAGCGCGCGCGCACGATCGCCGGCAACCTCGCGCGCCGGGGTGGATCGCGCAGGGCGGCCTGCTGCGGCCACTACGGCGACCCCGGATGTTGAATGACTGTCGCAGAGGCCCGTGCGGCCGGACTGATCAAGTAGCACGGGGGAGGCAGGCCTCCCCCGTGTAACCCCCACCGCTCCAGGCCACGATTTGAGTCTTGACTGCACGCTCTGTGACGGCCGGAGTGAATCCGGCCTACCGGCGACGTGGATTTAGGTCTTTCTAGCCACCAGCCAGTTGACTGCCTGAGCGACCGGGCGGATCACGATCTCGTCGATATCCACGTGGGGCGGGCGCGTGACCGCGAAGACTATGCAGTCGGCGATGTCCTCGGCCACCAGCGGCTTCACGCCCTGATAGACGGCCTTCGCCGCCTTGCGATCACCGCCAAATCGTACGACGCTGAACTCGGTCTCCACCAGCCCTGGCGAGATCTCGGTCACACGGATCGGCTCGCCGTTGAGCTCGAGGCGCATGGTCCGGGATATTGCGCGCACCGCATGCTTGCTGGCCGTATAACCGGCGCCGCCCTTATATGTCTCGAAGGCCGCGGTGGAGGCCAGGTTGACGATGTGCCCGTGCTTCGCTTTGCGCAATAGGGGAAGGCTGGCCCGCGTCACACGCATGAGACCGAGCACGTTGACCTCCCACATGCCGATCCAGTCCTCGTCTCGAGCCTTTTCGATGGGGGTCAGCCCCAGCGCGAGGCCCGCGTTGTTGACCAGCACGTCGATGCGACCGAAAGTCTTGGCCACCGTGCTCACGAATGTGTCGATGCTGTCCTGGTCGGTCACGTCCAGTGGCAGGGCCAACCCCAGGTCGCCCACCACGCGCTTGACCCGCGTCAGCCGCCGCGCTCCGGCGACTATCTGATAGCCACGCCGGCCCAATGCAACGGCGGTGGCCGCGCCGATGCCCGATGAGGCTCCAGTGACGACGGCGACCGGTCTCGATCGGTTGGCGACCATGACTCCCCCGTAAATGGCTACCGCGGCGGCTTCAAAGCGTACGCTAGGGCAAGAAAATGCTGTTGGAGATCGCAGTCGGATTGGTGGTCGGTCTCCTGCTCGTGTCCGGCATCCTCGTCATGCTGGGCCCGAGCACCGGGGTCCTGATCAGACGGGCTCGCAATCTCCGCCGCAGCCGCGTCCCCTCCGTGTTCCAGGCGGCGCAGCCGCGCGAGGCGGCGCCGGCGGGTGTCAATCCGAAGACGCAGCGCGTGCTGGTCGCGGCAGCGCGATTGGGTAACTGGCTGCGGGCGCATGGGCACGACGACCTGTCGCGCGAATTGAAGAGTGCCGCAGGCCGGATCACGGGCAACGAGGCCGCAGGGCTGTACGCCATGCAGGCGGTGCTGCGCCGGCTGCGGTCCCTGAACATCGACGACCAAACCGCACAGGAGCGCCTGAAGACTCTGACCTCTGAGCTGCGGACCGCGGTCCAGGATCGCTTCGAGCAGCTGGAGCTCCTTCCCTTCCGACGGCCGTAGGCTCTTCGACTGCAGCTCTGAATTGGAGCGCGTGACCGGAGTCGGCGGCGTGTTCTTCAAGGCCGGCGACCCGGCGGCGCTGGCGTCCTGGTATCGGGACAACCTGGGTTTCGAGCTGGAGTCGGGGAGCGAAGCGGTGGTGGTCTTCCGCTGGTCCGAGCCAGGCACAACGACGTGGTCCGCATTTCCGAACGACACGCGATATTTCGGCGCCCCGGACGCGCGTTCGATGATCAACTACCGAGTCGCCAGCCTCGATCGGATGCTCGAACAGCTCCGCGCCGCCGGCGCGGCAGTCGATGACCGCATCGAGGAGTCAGGATTCGGTCGCTTCGGCTGGGCGACCGACCCGGAAGGCAATCGATTCGAACTGTGGGAGCCGGCCGAAGGTTTATGAGAGGGAACCCGGGGTTCCCTCTGAGTGTCAACCTTCTAGATTGTCCGGGAGGTTGGCTCCGGTTCCCTCTGCCTAAGTGGCTTGGATGAGTGTTGCCGCCTTCCGGACAAGAAATGGACCGGTCGGCGTGACTTCATAGGAGCGTGGTTGGCACCCCAACTCAGAGGTGTCCGCCGAGCCGGTCCTCAGTCATCCCACTGTGTAGGAGACGAGGAACATGGTGACACTTGGCGGGGATTGCCACAAGCGAAC
>JBGOTG010000108.1:0-8564 GCA_041476405.1 Candidatus Dormibacteraceae bacterium
CCGCGCGCTCGGCGCGCATCGACCGGTTCCGGGAGGAGAGCCGAGAGGAGCGCGTCAAGATCGCCCGCGAGGCAGAGCGCCATTTCCGGCGCAAGGTCGCCTGGGGTGCCCGATGTGGCGACGAGGCCAAGATCTTCACCACGCTCAGCGTCCCGGTCATGACGCGCTTGCGAATGTCGGAGCGCTCGATCCTGGACACCCTGGTCGCCGGCGGGGTCGCCCGCAGCCGGAGCGATGCTCTGGCGTGGTGCGTCAGGCTGGTGGGAATGCACCAGGCGGACTGGATCCAGGGCCTTCGTGACGCCCTGGTCAAAGTCGACGAGGCGCGGAGCAAGGGGCCCCTGAACTAGCGCCGCTCGCAGGTTCCGGCCCGGAACGCCGTCGAACCCGTTGATACCCTGTGGGCACTTTGACCGCCGTGGACGAACGGCAGCACGTCGTGATCATGGGCGCCGGCCCGGCCGGGCTCACGGCCGCCTACGAGCTGATGAAGCACGAGGTGCCGACCACTGTCATCGAAAAGGACCCCAGCTACGTCGGGGGCCTCGCGCGCACAGTCGAGCACGAGGGCTACCGCTTCGACATCGGCGGTCACCGCTTCTTCTCCAAGAACCAGGAGGTCGAGGACCTCTGGACCGAGATCCTGGGCTCCGAGATGCTCACGCGGGACCGGCTGTCGCGCATCTACTACAGGGGTCGTTTCTTCGCCTATCCGCTCAAGGCCGCGAACGCCCTCTGGAACCTCGGCCTCATTGAGACGATCAGGTGCCTGGCCAGCTATGCGCGCGCGCGCGTCTTTCCGATCGCGAATCCCCGGAGCTTTGAGGACTGGGTGCGCAACCAGTTCGGCTGGCGCCTCTACAGCATCTTCTTCAAGACCTACACAGAGAAGGTGTGGGGTATCAGCACCACCCAGCTGTCGGCGGACTGGGCCGCGCAGCGCATCAAGAGCCTCGACATGTGGCTGGTGCTCAAAAGCGCGCTGCTGCCGCACCGGAAGCCCAGCCACCGGGACGACGTGGTCACGACCCTGATCGACAGCTTCCGGTACCCGAGACTGGGACCCGGCCAGATGTGGGAGCGCGTGGCCGCCATCGCCGCAGAGAAGGGCCGGCCTGTGATGTTCGGGCGCGACGTCGACAGGATCAAGCACGATCGCGGCCGCGTTCGCACCATCGTCACGCGAACGGTGAGAGGTGAGACCACCGAGCACGCCGGCACCGAGTTCATCTCGAGCATCCCGATAAGGCAGCTGATCGCCAGGCTTGACCCGCCGGCCCCGGAGGCGGTGCGGCAGGCGGCGGACAGCCTTTCCTATCGCGACTTCATCAGCGTCGCGCTGATGATCGACAGGGCCGACGTGTTCCCCGACAACTGGATCTACATCCACGACCCGAGCGTCCGAGTCGGTCGCATCCAGAACTTCAAGAACTGGAGTCCCGCGATGGTGCCCGACCAGACCAAGACTTGCTTGGGTCTCGAGTACTTCTGTTTCGAGGGCGACGGGTTATGGACCTCTGACGACGCGACCCTCGTCCAGCTGGCCACCAAAGAGCTCGCCCAGCTTGGCGTCTGCTCGCCGGAGCAGGTTTTCGACGGCGTGGTGGTTCGCCAGCCGAAGGCCTATCCCGTTTACGACGACGCCTATCAATCGCACGTCGACGTGGTGCGCGGGTACCTGGACTCGCAGCTGAGCAACCTCCACCTGGTCGGCCGCAACGGAATGCACAAGTACAACAACCAGGACCACTCGATGATGACCGCGCTGTTGGTCGCAAGGAACATCGCGACGGGTTCCAGCTACGACCCCTGGAAGGTCAACGCCGAGGCCGTGTATCACGAAGACGTGCATCTCGGCGAACGAGACACAACCGGCAGGCAGGTTCCTCAGCGCGTGGCGCGCTGACCTACTTCGTCAGGCGGTCGTCTTGGATCGCGCGAAGTTCGCCCCGATGAGGCTGGCGACGGCAAGGACCGTGAACAGGATCGCGTGCGTGTAGTGGTGCGAGGCGTGTGGGTCGCTGACCATGAACTGCAGCACACCCACTGCGTAGAGTCCAGCGACCACGAGAAAAACGACAGCCAGCGCGACCAGCCCCATTGACAAAGTGTTTCCTTTCACGGTCGGAAGGTTAGCAAAGCGAGGCTGATGATCCCGGCGGCGGCGCAGTACCAGCCGTAGGGGTCGAGCCGGCCCGAGCGGAAGTAGCGAAGTAGGAAGCGAGCGCTGAGGTAGGCCGCCAGCCCCGCGAGCGCTGCCGCCCCGACGTACTCCGCGATCGGCACCGCGGTCGAGAACAGTTGGGGGATTTCGAGCACTCCGGCTGCCGCGATGATCGGCGTGGCCAGCAGGAACGAGAAGCGCGCCGCCTCCTGGTGGCGAAGGCCCGCCAAGAGGCCACCTCCTATCGTCACCCCGGATCGTGAGATGCCTGGCAGGAGCGCGAGCGCCTGGCAGGCGCCCACAAGCGCCGCCGCTTTGAAGCTGATCTGCTCGGCGGCGGCGAACCTCTCCTCCTGCTCGACCCGCGTCCTGGCCGCAACCGCCGCCCGCCGCTCGGCACGGCGGCGCAACACCTCTGCGCCGAGCATGAGGAAGCCGTTGACGATGAGGAACGATGCCGCCGCCTTGGGGCTCGCAAACAGGCTCTTCAGCTCGTGCTCGAGGAAGACGCCCAGTATGCCCGCGGGGATCGTACCCACCAGCAGCAACATGGCCAGCCGCTCCGTCGGCGATTCGATGCGGCCCCGGACCGCCGCCGTGAAGAAGCCCCTGATGATGTCCACCCACTGGGCCCTGTAGATGAAGAGCAGCGCGCCGGCGGTGCCGAGGTGCAGCAGCACAAGGAAGGGCACGAAGGACGGGTCCGACTGTTTGAAGCTCCAGTGAAGAAGGCTCGGAATGAGTACCGCGTGGCCCAATGACGAGACAGGGAACAGCTCTGTGGCTCCCTGCAGCAGGCCCATGAACAGCGCTTGTAGTAAAGACATCGCGTGAGCCCGCGCCGCTCGAGCGGCCTAGCCAGAACCCAACTTGTTCGCGGCTTCGTCCAGAAAGCGGCGGGCCGCGTCGAACTCGCGACGGACGGCGGCGTCTTCTCCGCGCTCCAGGCTCGCGACGACGTGCTCCCAACGCTCCGGGTCTCGCTCGCGCAGGCCTGCCTTGACCTGGCCGATGGTCTGGGTGGCGAACAGGAGGCCGCCGCCTGGGTTGTCCAGGATCGAGCGCGCGATCGCCAGCTGGTTTCGCGCCCACGAGACGATCTCTTCTCCCGGATGCGTGTCGAGCTCTTTCGGGTGCAGGACTTCCATCGCTCGACTATTCTCGGCCAAGCGCCTTCAGCGCTTCACCGGTGAGCCGGTACACGGTCCATTCCGAATTCGGATGCGCTCCCAGCCGCTCGTAAAAGCGGATCGCCTCCTGGTTCCAGTTCAACACCGCCCATTCGAGGCGGCCGCACCCGCGCTCGATCGCAAGGTGTGCGAGGTGGGCCAGGAGAGCGCGACCCACACGGCGCCCACGGTGGTCGGGCAGCACGAACAGGTCCTCCAGGTAGAGGCCCGGTCGGGCCAGGAAAGTCGAGAAGGTGTGGAAGAACAGAGCGAAGCCGATCGGCTGACCGTCCTCCTCCGCGAGCACCGCCTCCGCGTATGGTCGCGCGCCGAACAGGCCTGCCGCCAGCAGTTCCTCAGTGAGGACGACCTGGTCCTCGAGCTTCTCGAATTGAGCCAGCTGCCGGATGAGGCCGGCCACCGCCGGCACGTCAGCCGGCGCGGCGGGCCGGATGCGGAGCGTCATTTGATTCCGCGCCGGCGCGCGGTGTTGGTTCCGCTGCGGCGTGGAGGTGGCGGTCGGTCTCGAAGGCGGAAGACCAGCCGCATCGCGCCGTGCGTGTCCGAAAAGCTTGCGATCTTGTTGTCGACCAGGCCGGCGGCGGCCCCCGCATCGATCACATCGGTGTCCCGGAGGGCGCTGCGGCCTCCCTTCGGCCGGATCACCCAGATCGCTCCATTCGGCTCGATCCAGGTCTTCAGCTCCTTCAGCCTCCTCAGGTCGGTGAGCTCCGCGGCGCCGAAGAACACGAGGTCGGCGGGCGCCGGCGGCCTGCCTTTGGCGATGTCCGATGTCCGCTCGCGAAGCAGGGAGACGAAGCTCGCGTCGTCGAGGTGTTCGATCGCGACCTTGGCGCCTGGCTTGACTCCGAGCTTGTCGAGAAGAGGCCTGGAGCTGAGGACATCCGGGCTCAGCTGCGCTCCTCCTGGTCCGTGGTGCCGCGCACGGCCCCGAAGACGATGACGCCCACGAGCCAGCCCGCGTAGGCGCCCGCGATGCCCAGGATGATCACAGGGAGGTTGGAGGCGACGCGGCTGACCAGCGTGAGCCCGAGGCCGACGAACAGTCCGAACACAATGCTGCCCGCGATCCCACCAACGAGAGCACCGGCAACGGTCCGTGGGCTCAGACGTCGACCACCTGAAGGTCGGAGACCGCGCCGTCGACGGTTCCGGAATAGAGGTGGTTGAACAGGAAGCGTGTCTTGGGGTGGCGCCGCTTCAGCTCGGCGGCGGACTCCCAGCTCATGTGGCTGAAGACGTCGCCTGGGCCAGTCGCCTCGACGATCGCGACGTCTGCTCCTTCGATCAGCCGGTCCAGCGGCGCCGTCGCCTCCGTATCGCCCGAATAAGCGAGGATTCGGCCGTCGACCTTTATCCGGTAGCCGTTCGAGCCGCTCGTGCCGTGGTCGAGCTTGATCGATTCGTATTCGTAGCCCCCGGCGCTCCCCGAGGGCTGGGCCACGTGGTAGGTGACCTTGAAGCGATGGCGCATGGCCAGCTGCCAGTCCTGCCCCCAGCTGACCTCGAACAGCGCCTCCATTCGCTCCTCGAGGCCCTCGGGTCCGACGAACGTGATCGGTCGCTGGTCCACGAAGACGCGATGCAGCACGAAAGGTGGCAGCCCGAGCGTGTGGTCGCCGTGGAAATGGGTCAGGAAGACGGCGTCGATCGCCCCCGGGTCCACGTCACACCGCTTCATGTGACGCAGCAGGGGTGCGCCTCCGTCCAGCAGCAGGCGCCCGTTCACCACCACTGCACCGTTGTATCGGTCCAGCGAGAAGGCCGCCCCCGTGCCGAGGAAGGCTAGCTGCATGCGTTTGCCCGGCGACGCCGTTTCAGGCGACGGTCACCGACTGGTTCAGGTACACATCCTGGATCGCGTTCAACAATTCGATCCCCTCCTTCATCGGCCGCTGAAAGGACTTGCGTCCACTTATCAGGCCCATCCCACCGGCCCGCTTGTTGACGACCGCCGTCCGAACCGCTTCCTTGAGGTCTGCAGCGCCATGAGATTCGCCGCCCGAGTTGATCAGGCCGGCCCGGCCCATATAGCAGTTGATCACCTGGTAGCGGCAGAGGTCGATCGGGTGGTCGGTCGACAGTTTGTCGTACACGGCCGGGGCCGTCTTGCCGAAGCTGACCACCTCGAAGCCACGGTTGGTGTCGGGCAGCTTCTGCTTGATAATGTCGGCTTCGATCGTGACCCCCAGGTGGTTGGCCTGTCCGGTCAGGTCGGCTGCGGTCTCGTAGTTCACCCCGTCCTTCTTGAAGGCGGAGTTTCGGACGTAGCACCACAGCACTGTCGCCATGCCCAGCTCATGGGCCTCGTGGAAGGCGACGGCTATCTCCTGCAGCTGGCGGTTCGATTCGGGCGAACCGAAGTAGATGGTGGCTCCCAGCGCCACGGCACCCATCTCGGATGCCTCTTTGACGGTCCCGAACAGGACCTGGTCGTACTTCGTTGGGTAGGTCAGGAGCTCGTTGTGGTTGATCTTGCAGATGAACGGGATTCGGTGGGCGTACCTCCGCGCCACCGACCCGAGCACGCCGAAGGTCGAAGCCACCGCGTTGCAGCCGCCCTCGATCGCCAGCTCGATGATCTTCTCCCCGTCGAAATAGATCGGGTTGGGGGCGAAAGACGCCCCTGCCGTGTGCTCGATCCCCTGGTCGACCGGGAGGATCGACAGGTAGCCGGTGCGCGACAGGCGGCCGTGCTCGAACAGCGACTGCAGGCTGCGGAGCACCCTGGTGGGCCTGTCGCTGTCCTTCCAGACTCTGTCCACGAAATCCGGCCCCGGCAGGTGCAGCTGTGCCTTCGGCACGGTCTGGCACTTGTGCTCGAGGAGGTCCCTGGCGTCCTCTCCCAGTATCTCCTCCAGCTTTCCGAGCGATCCCCTGGTGACTGTAGCCATGAATCCCTTCTTACAAGATTTATCAGCGCCTGGCACAGGTTCGCGGGCCTGCAGGCGTCACTCTATAGTGGCACCTCATGACGGAACGAGCCAGCGATCTGCTGAGTGAGGTCGCCGACCGCCTCGCCGCCGACGCGGGCGAGAGCGGCCTGGTGGCTGCTGAATCCGTGCGCTCACTCGCTCCCGAAATCCTGAAAGTCCAGAAAGACGGCTCCGACGACGAGCTCGTCAAGGTGTCCATCAAGTTCCACGAGCTGATGTTCCGGACCCTCAGCGCGGACTCCCACGTTCCGTGGGTCGAGTACTACGGGATCGCCCGCGAGGCCTCGCGCCGGTACGCGGAAAGGGGGATTCCGCTCGAGGCGCTGGTGGAGGGCCTGGCGGTCTTCCGCCGCTCGGTCATCGCGCGGGTCTCCGAGGAGGTCGCCGGAACCCCGCACTCCGATGAGGTCATGCGCCAGGCGCAGGGGCGTGTCGGCGACGTGATCGAGCACCTGAACTCCAGCTTCATCAGGGGTTACCTGGACTTCACCGAAGCCCGCCACCGAGCCCGGCAGAGCGAGCTGCACGGCCTGTACCACATCGCCAGCGCTCTCGGCCGATCCCTGGACGTGACGGAGATCGCCGAGGTCGGGCTCCGGGAGACGCTGCAGGTGCTGCGCTTGCAGGCGGGGGCCGTCTGGGTCCGAGAAGGCGCACGGCTGAAGCTCGCCAAGACGCTCGGCATGCAGCAGGGCGAGGAGGAGGAGTTCGCCGAGTCGGGTCGCTCCCGCCTGGTGAGGGTCGTCGAGATCTCCTCCGGGCCTGCCGAGTCCCGCGTCGATCGCATCACTGGCGAGTGGAGCGCGATCAGGGCCGAGCTCAGGACCAAGGGCGTGCTGCTCGGCGCCATGACTGTCGCGACCCGGCTGCCCCGCACCTTCGAAGGGAGCGACCTGGAGTTCGTGGCGGCGGTGGCCGACCAGATCGCCGTCGCCCTCGACCGCGCGCGCCAGCACACGAGGGAGGCACGCACCGACTACCTGACCGGGCTTGCGAACCGCCCCGAGTTCGAGCGCGCCATCGACAGGGCCGTGGCGGCCGCCCAGCGCCACAAGCGCCGTCTCGCCCTGATGATGATCGACCTCGACAACCTGAAGGACATCAACGACACGCAGGGCCACCACGTGGGCGACGAGGCGATCCGGGTCCTGGCGCAGGAGCTGCAGCGGGCGGTCCGCGCCACCGACACCTGCGGCCGCCTCGGCGGAGACGAATTCGGGGTCGCCATGCCGGAGGCCGATGAACGCCAGGCCAGCGACGTCGCGACCCGCGTCCGGCAGGCGCTCGAAGAGTTGAACCGGACCGGCAAGGCGCCCGTCCCCGTGCAGTTCAGCATCGGCATCACGTCGTGGAAGCCCGGCATGGACTGGCAGGCGATGTACCAGGTCGCCGACAAGGCGCTCTACATCGACAAGCGGCGCCGCCATGCGGGACGCAAAGCGGTCGGCAGCTGAGCTGAGCGGCGCAGCGCCGGCCGGGCCGGTGTTGGGTCCGGAGTTCTTCGATCGCGACACCGTGGCGGTGGCGCGAGACCTGCTGGGCAAGGTGCTTGTCCGCGAGGTCGGCGACAGGCCCCTTTGGGGCCGGCTGGTCGAGGTCGAAGCCTATCTCGGCCCCGACGACCTGGCCGCCCACTCGTCAGGCGGTCGGCGGAGTCCACGCAACGAAGTCATGTACGGGCCTCCCGGGCACGCGTACGTCTACTTGACCTACGGCATGCACCACTGCCTCAATTTCGTGACACGTCCGGAAGGGATCCCGCAGGCGGTGCTAGTGCGCGCGCTCGAGCCGGGCCCGGGCGTCGGGCGATGCGGCGGGCCAGGCCTTGTGTGCCGGGCCTTCAGCATCGACAGGACCTTAAACGGGGTGGCACTGGTCCCGCCCGCGCTCTATCTGATCGACGACGCCGCGCCCACGCGGCCGATCCTCAAGACACCGCGGATCGGAATCGGCGAACAGGGCGTTTGGACCGACCGCGCCCTGCGCTTCTGCTGGGACTCCCCACACCTCTCACGTCCAATTTCCAAAAAGACAACGCGTGGCATCTAGGCCGGATTCACTCCGGCCGTCACCCAGCGTTGCCTTACCAACATCTCCAGGCGTGGCGGCTCACAGGAGGGGGTCCCGCGGGGGAGGACGTAAGTCCTCACCCGCGCCTTACGCGTGGCATCTAGGCCGGATTCACTCCGGCCGTCACCCAGCGTGGCCTTACCAACATCTCCAGGCGTGGCGGCTCACAGGAGGGGGTCCCGCGGGGGAGGACGTAAGTCCTCA
>JBGOTG010000109.1:0-8534 GCA_041476405.1 Candidatus Dormibacteraceae bacterium
TCCCTCGGGCTTCGGCTCGCTCGGAGCGCGGTTGCACACGAGGATCGGAGACACGTCGGGCAGGGTGCGGGCGACGTACGCGCGCATGGACGAGCCGGGACTTCCCCTCTCGACGGAAGCGGGCGCGTCTTCGGCGATGCTCATGGCGCCCCCCATTTAAGGTGCGTTAATCGAAGTGGGTCAGCGGATGAAAGCGGAGCGGTCGATCGGGAGGTCCCGCACCCTGATGCCGGTGGCACGGGCGAGTGCATTGGTGATGGCGGCCGGCCCGGGTACTGCCGGCGGCTCGCCGACTCCCTTGGCGCCGAGAGGCCCGACCGCGGAACGAACCTCGATCAGCCGCACGTCGATGTCAGGGAGCTGGTCTGCGGTGGGTAGCTCGTAGTCGAGGAAGCTGCCGGAGCGAAGCTGGCCGTCGCTGGTGTATGCGAGCTGCTCGCCAAGCGCCCGGCCGAGGCCCTGCACGGCGCCCCCGTGGATCTGGCCTTCGATCTCTGGCGGGTTGATGGCACGTCCGACGTCCTGGATGGCGGCGTAGCCGGTGAGCTGGAACGCGCCGGTCTCGGCATCGGTGCGGACCCGCGCGATGTGGACGGTGAACATCGGGGACGACTCCAGCACGGCCGAGCGGCCGCTGGCCTGGATAGGTCTGTACCGACCTGCGAACTCTGTGCTCAACCCGACCAGCTTGGTGATCTCGACGAAACGTTCAGGCACGCCGCGCACTGTCACGCGCCCGTCGACGATCTCGAGGTCCTCGGGCGCTGCCTCAAGCTCGTTGGTGGCGATGTCGAGCAGCTGGCGTCTCGCCTCCAGGGCAGCCTCCTGGACGGCTCCACCCATGCTGTAGGTGACCTGGCTGCCGCCCGCCACCGGCCCGTACGGCGCGACCCCGGTGTCCCCGGTCTCGATCCGGACCTTGTCCATCGCGATGCCGAAGGTCTCCGCCGCGATCATCGCCAGCCCGGTGGAAGACCCGCTGATGTCGACGGTTCCGACGAGCACCGTGAGGGTCCCGTCGGGCTCGACCCGGCAGCCGGCAGCGGATGGCGTCCGAGCCCCGCCCCACGATCCCAAGGCGATGCCGACGCCCTCGCCCTCGGCGCACGGGGCCGTATACAGGGGATGCCGCGCCGCCTCTTCGAGGCATTCGACCATCGCGATGGCGGGGAAGGGCTTGCCCTCGGGGCCGGGATCGCCCTGGCGGTTCGCATTGCGAAGCCGCAGCGTGATCGGGTCCATCTTCAGCTCGAGGGCGAGCTCGTCCATCGCCGACTCCAGCGCGAAGTAGGCCTGCGGGGCGCCCGGAGCGCGGTACGCGTCGACGGGCGTCTTGTTCGTCGAGACCTCGTAGCCGGTGATCTCGAAGTTCGGGCATTGATAGGTCCCGGTCAGGAACATTCCCGTGATCCCTGTGTGCCAGCCGGCTGTGGCGCCGTTGTCGTAGTGAAAGCGCGCGCGAAGGGCCACCAGCGTCCCGTCGCGCTTGGCGCCCAGCTCGATGTCGAACCTTGCGGCTGGCGCGGAGCGGGCGAGCGCGAACACCTGCTGCCGCGTCAGGTTGAGGCGCATGGTGCGGCCGGCGCGCCTGGCCAGGAGGGCGAGAAGGGCGTCGAGGAGCGTGACCTTGCCCCCGAATCCACCGCCCACCGGCATCGGCACGACCCGGACTTTGTGCGCCGGGATCCCCAGCACCTTCGAGACCTCGTCGCGGACGTAAAAGGGCCCCTGCGTCGGCGCCCAGACCGTCATTCCTCCGTCGGGCTCCGGGCGGACCATCGACACGTGTGGCTCCAGCGGCGCGTGGTGCACGCCGGCCAGGCCGTACGTGCCCTTGACGACGACGTCGGCCGCTTCGAGGGCGGCGCTCGCGTTGCCATGCTTGAGGTTGAGGACGCCGCTGACGTTCGGCGGCCGCCGCATCGGAGCAGCTTCCGAGCCGGCTTCCGTCCCGGCCCCGTGCATCGAGGCGTCCGAGGCGTCCGCGGTCTCCTCCACGTCCAGCACTTTCTGAGCGCCTTCCCGCATTGCCTCTTCCGCATCGACGATCGCGGGCATCGGCTCGTAGTCCACGTCGACAAGCACCGCCGCGTCGGACGCCGCGGTCTCGCTCACCGCGATGACGGCCGCCACCGGTTGCCCAACGTAGAAGACGCGCCCGACCGCCAGCGGCTTCTCGGGGCTGGGCGAGCCGACGTCCGGGAGGTCGGCGCCGGTGACCACGTCGACGACCCCGGGCGCCGATCTTGCTGCGGCCGTATCGATGCCACGGATCGTGGCGCTGGGCAGGTGGCTCAGCACCAGCTGCACGTGGAGGAGGCCCGGCAGCTCGAGGTCGGCGGTGAACCGGGTCGTGCCCGAGACCTTCTCCGCGCCCTCGAGCCGGCGGGCGCCCACGCCGATCAAGCTCATGAGCCGATCATGCCACGGTTGAAAACCTGAGGCGGCTGGGCTCCTTGGAGCGGTTGCTGGTTGACATTCGAGCCCCGCCAAGCCAGAGTGGTAGGTGGAGTAAGCGGCGGCCGCCACGGTTCGCCACCCCTCGTCGGCGCGCTCTCGCCCCGGAAACCGGGAAGAAGGCGAGGGGGGAGAGGCCTCGGGCCTCAAGCTCTTTTCGTCCTAGGGGGATGCCAATGACTCCACATTCGTTTCGGTTCCTGAAAGCCCTGTGCATCGCCGGCACCGCCAGCCTCGTGCTGGGCGCCTGCGGCGGCGGGAGCACCAACAACACAGGCCTGGCCGCCGACCAGACGCTGAAATTCCCGATCCTCGACGACTACGCCACGCTCGATCCTGCAGTCGCAGACGCCGAGACCGACCAGCAGATCGGGCAGAACCTGTTCAACGGCCTAGTCAAGTTCGACAACAACCTCAACGTCGTCCCCGACATCGCCTCTGCGCTGCCGACGGTTTCCGCCGACGGTCTGACATACACCTTCCCGCTTCGCAAGGACGTGACCTTCTCGAACGGTGACAAACTCACCTCGAAGGACGTCCTCTACTCGTGGAACCGTGCAGCCTCGATGGCCGGCGCGTACGGCACCTCGTACGGCGGCAACCTCTCGCCGATCGTCGGCTACAAGACCGCCTCGAGCAACAAGGCGGTGGGTGCGGCACTCGAGACGCTCCTCGAGGCCAACGACCCCTCCGTGGTCATGTCAGGGCTGACCGCGCCCGACGCCTACACGGTCGTCGCCAAGCTGACGGCGCCCGCCGGCTGGTGGCTCTCAGCCATCGCGCTCTCAGACTCGACAGGCATGGTCGTAGACCAGAACGCCGTCAAGCAGGACTTCGACAACTGGTGGAGCAACCCTGCCACCGCGGTCGGCACGGGCCCCTACAAGATGACCGCGCGTGTCCCCAAGCAGTCCGAGGACTTCGCCGCAGTTGCCAACTGGTGGGGATCCCCGAGGCCGACAGTGACCAAGGTTCACATCGACATCCTCCAGAGCGCAGCGTCTGCAATCACAGCGTACGAGCAGGGCTCCTACGACCTCTACGGCTACGGAGGTTGGAGCCAGGCGGCAGGCGTCGCGGACATCAAGCGCATTCAGGCCACTGCCAACGAGAAGGACCAGCTTTTGCTGCAGCCCAAGGTGAGGACCACGTGGGTCACCTTCAACATGGTTAACGACAAGTCGCGAACCGGAGGTGGGCCTTTTGCCCTTGCCGGCGGTCAGACCGCCCACGACCTCCGCATGGCTTTTGACCTGGCTGTCGACAAGCAGAAGCTCGCAGAAGTTGTCTGCGGGAACATCCTTTGCGCACCGGCGACCGGCGGTCTCATCACCAAGGGCCTCATCGGGTACCTGGGTGACAACGCCGACCCGCTGGCGAAGTTCGACCCCGCGCAGGCGAAGACGCTCCTGAAGGGCGCTGACCCGACGGGGACCAAGACCGCGAACCTGACCTACGCCTACGACCCCGAGACCCCTGTCTTCAAGGACTCGGCGGTGTTCCTGCAGGACCAGTGGCAGACCAACCTGGGCGTGCACGTCAACCTGATCGCGGTCTCTCACCACGCCTTCATCCTGGCCCGCCTCGCCGGCAAGTACGCGATCTCGCGTGACGGCTGGCAGGCCGACTACAACCACCCGCAGGACTGGTTCTCAGGCCTGTGGGGTAGCGCGCTGGGCTGCCCGGACTCCGGCTGCACGAGCGGCTACTCGACTCCCGCTTACGACGCGCTTCTGGCCAAGGCAAACGCCGAGTCCCTGAGCGCGGCTTTGCCCGACTACCAGGCGCTGAGCCAGATGCTCATCACCGACGTGGTCTACATCCCGCTCTTCTACTCGGTCGGCGCCTTCCTCATCAAGCCATACGTGGTGGGGGCAGGCTCCAACAACTTCGTGGACTACCCCTGGAACGGGATCCAGATCAAGTCCCACTAGGTCGCCGCATATGGAGGGCGCTCGTTTCGAAACGAGCGCCCTCCGCCTTTCTTCGCCCAGAATGATCTGAAGTGTTCACGCGCGGGACTCTGGTCTACGTCGGGCAGCGCGTAGTGCTGATCGCTTTCACAGTTCTGGCTGTGTCCTCGATCGTCTTCCTGGGCATTCACAGGCTGCCGGGAGACGCCCTCTTCAACGAGCACCTGCATGGCGAGCAGTACGCCCTACTTCTGCACCACTACAACCTGGACAAGCCGCTCTTGACCCAGTACGAGGATTTCGTCATCGGGGTGGCGACCCGCGGTGACCTCGGTGAATCGCTCGTGAACCGCGGTGTCAAGATCACCCCCCTCGTGCTGCGTGAGCTGGGCATCAGCGCCGAAGTCGGCGGCCTCGCATTGGTCTTCACCATCGGGCTCGGCATGCTGTTCGGCGTCGTCGCGTCGGTGCGCCAGAACACCTGGGTCGACTATGTCCTGAGCACGACCTCCGTGGTCGGCTACAGCATGCCGAACTTCGTGATCGCCAGCTTCCTCATCCTGGTTTTTGGCGTCTGGCTCGGCAACATCACCAACGGCACCTTCTATTACCAGCTGGGGCAGTGGCATGGCGACATCGGCCAGCTATGGCTGCCCGCCTTCGCCCTGGGGTTCCCATACGCGAGCATCGTCGCTCGCCTGACCAGGGCGAGCATGCTGGAGGTCGTCCGCCAGGACTACATTCGGACCGCCCGTGCCAAAGGTCTCAGGGAGACGGTGATCGTCGCCCGGCACGCGCTGCGCAACGCGCTCATTCCAGTCATCACAATCCTTGGTCCGCTGGCCATCGGCATCATCACGGGCAGCGTCGTCATCGAGAACCTCTTCGGCATTCCGGGGTTGGGCAAAGAGTTCGCCCAGAGCATTCTCAACCGCGACTACTTCATCGTCATAGGAGTGTTCACGATGTACGCGGCCATGGTCGGCATCGCCAACCTTGCCGTTGATCTGCTCTATGTCGTGATCGACCCGAGGATTCGCTACTGATGGCCGTGCGACTTCCGGTTCCAGGCGGTGAGGGTCCTTCGGTCACTCTTACGACCCCGGAGCCGGCCCAGGCCAGCTTGTGGTCGGATGCATGGCGGCGCCTCCGCCGCAACCGGCTCGCACTTGCCTCTGCCATCTACCTGGTGCTGCTCGTGGCGGTGGCGCTGCTGGCGCTCGTCTACACGCCCTACAGGATGTCGGCGACCGGCATCGCCCCGGATTTCGCGCCACCAAGCCTGGCGCACTGGCTTGGCGCGGACAACCTGGGTCGAGACCAGCTCAGCCGCCTGATGATCGGGGCCCAGATCTCACTCGTCGTCGGTGTGGGCACACAGCTGCTGGTCCTTGCGGTCGGCGTGCCGATCGGGTTGCTCGCGGGCTACTACCGCGGCTGGCTCGATTCCGTCGTCACGTTCATCATCAACGTCTTCTACGGAGTCCCTGACCTTCTCGTCGCCCTGATCCTGGTCTTCTTGCTCGGCCCGAGCCTGGCCAACATCATCATCGCGATCGTGGTCACGCGCTGGATGGACATGGCCCGATTGGTGCGCGGCCAGACTCTCGCGCTCCGCGAGCGCGAGTTCGTGGAGGCTGGTCGAGCAAGCGGCGCCCGGCCGATGAAGATGCTGTTCGGCCACATCATGCCCAACGCGCTTGGACCGATCATCGTCCAGGCGACGTTTGGGGTCCCGGCCGCGATCTTGTTCGAGGCGTTCCTGAGCTTCCTCGGCGCAGGGGTGCAGCAGCCGACTCCATCGTGGGGCTCCATGGCCAAGGACGGCGTGGATGCGATTCGCTTTGCGCCGCACATGGTCATCGCGCCGTCGATCGCGCTGTCACTCACCTTGATGGCGTTTAACTTTTTGGGCGACGGGCTCCGCGACGCGCTGGACCCCCGGTCGCGTAGGTAACCAGGCAACCATGCCCACGCCGATCCTGCAGGTCCGCGACCTTCGCACCCAGTTCGCCACGCCCGACGGGATCGTCAGGGCAGTCGACGGCGTGAGCTTCGACCTGTACCCCGGCGAGAGCCTTGGGATCGTCGGTGAATCGGGCAGCGGCAAATCGATCACCGCGCTTTCGCTCCTGCGACTGGTGCCGGACCCGGGACGGATAGTAGGCGGCAAGGTCCTGTTCCGAAACGAGGACCTGCTTCAGATCTCCGAAGACGACATCCGCCAGATACGCGGCCGGGACATCGCGATGATCTTCCAGGACCCCCAGAGCTCGCTCAACCCGGTCCTGAAGACCGGGTTCCAGGTCGACGAAGCGATGCTGGCGCACGGCAAGTCGAAGGCCGAGGCGCATGCGCGAACGATCGAGCTGCTGAAGAAGGTGCGCATTCCCGCCGCGGAAAGCCGTGTCAAGGACTTTCCGCACCAGCTCAGCGGGGGCATGCGCCAGCGCGCGATGATCGCCATGGGCCTGGCCAACACCCCTTCGATCCTCCTCGCCGACGAGCCCACGACGGCGCTCGACGTCACCGTGCAGGCCCAGATCCTCGAGCTGCTCGCCGACCTCAACCGCGAGCTGGGGACGGCGATCGTGATGATCACCCACAACATGGGGGTGGTCGCGGGTCTGTGCTCACGCGTGATCGTGATGTACGCGGGCCAGATCGTCGAGGAAGGCCCTGTCGAGCAGATCTTCGACAGTCCGCAGCATCCGTACACCTGGTCGCTCCTCCGTTCGATCCCGCGGGTCGACGCGATCCGCCACGAGCGCCTGCGGTCGATCGAAGGAATCGCACCGGATCTCCTGCGACCGCCCGCCGGCTGCCGCTTCCACCCGCGGTGTCCGTTCCGGATCGAGAAGTGCTACTCGGACGAGCCGGTCCTGCAGGACGTGGCGCCCAATCAGCGCGCCGCGTGCTGGGTGACGATGGAACGCGCCCGACGCGAGATGCATGCCGATGATCTGATCGACATCCGGCCCGGGGCCGGCTCCGGCGTCCACAAGGGGGAGCTCGCCTGATGGCCGCCGCACCTGCCGAGCTCAGGCCTTCACCGAGACCCGCCGGCGCCAAGGTGCTTGTGCGGGTAGAGAACGTCGTCAAACATTTCCCTGCGGGCCTCGGCCAGTCGGTCAAGGCTGTGGACGGCGTCACATTCGAGATTCGCGAGGGGGAGACGCTCGGGCTGGTGGGCGAGTCAGGGTGCGGCAAGTCGACGCTGGCGCGACTCGTCACCCAGCTCATACCCGTCACCTCGGGGAAGGTGTTCCTGGGCGACGTCGAGCTCACCAAGCTCCGAGGCGAAAAGCTTCGCCAGCAGCGCCGCGAGCTGCAGATGATCTTCCAGGACCCGTTCGCCTCCCTGGACCCGCGCATGACGGTGGGCGACATCATCGCCGAGCCGCTCGACAATTTCGGCGTCGTGCGCGGTCGCGCGCGCAACGAGAGGGTGCAGGAGCTGCTGCGCATCGTCGGCCTCAACCCCAACTTCAACAATCGCTACCCGCACGAGTTCTCGGGCGGCCAGCGCCAGCGCATTGGGATCGCTCGGGCCCTGGCCCTCAAACCGCGCCTGGTCGTTTGCGATGAGGCGATCTCCGCCCTTGACGTCTCGATCCAGGCGCAGATCGTCAACCTGCTCGAGGACCTGCAGCACGAGTTCAAGCTCACGTTCCTGTTCATCGCCCACGACCTGTCGGTCGTGCGGCACATCAGCGACCGTGTGATGGTGATGTACCTCGGCAAGATCGTGGAGGTCGCTGACAGTACTCAGACCTACAGCAGCCCGAAGCACCCTTACACGAAAGCGTTGCTGTCGGCCATTCCGGTGCCCGACCCGAAGATCCAGCGAGGGCGGCGCCTGGTGGATCTCACCGGCGAGATCCCGTCGCCGCTCCACCCGCCCTCGGGCTGCCGCTTCCACACGCGCTGCCCGATCGCCCGCCTCCCATCTCCGTGCGCAGAAACCGAACCACCCCTGGAGGAAAAGGCCCGCGACCACCTGGCCGCCTGCCACTTCTCCTCGGACGTCTAGCCGCGCGGCCTGTCCTCCCCGCTTGCCGGGGAGGTGGCGCGAAGCGCCGGAGGGGGCGAATGGGTCAAGGAGGTGTCCTCCCCGCTTGCCGGGGAGGTGGCGCGAAGCGCCGGAGGGGGCGAGTGGATCAA
>JBGOTG010000110.1:0-8498 GCA_041476405.1 Candidatus Dormibacteraceae bacterium
AGCTCTCCGAGGAGGTGCTCCGGGGCCGAATCTCACGCGGGGATACGGTGGTGGTCGACGGCAGTCCTGAGGGCGGCTTTACGTTCCACGCCGGGCCGCGTCGGGAGGAGACCCTTTCAGAAGAACCCAGACCTCTGAACGGCGCTCCGGCTTAAGCTGACCGTCCCCTCGTCAGGCTCGGGTCACGGCGGGCCGACGGCCACTTCGATCCAGGCATCTACCAAGAACACTTGATAAGGATTTCCTAGCAATGACGGGTGAGGGCAGGGCCCCCAAAGAGGTGCTTAAAGTTGCTGCCACCTCCAAGCCGGTCTTGGTAGCCGGGGCCATCGCCGGAGTCATCCGGACTCAGGGCCGCGTCGAGATTCATGCTATCGGGGCTGCCGCCGTCAACCAGGCCATCAAGGCGATCGCTGTCTCCCGCGGTTACGTGGCGCCAGCGGGCCTCGACCTGGTATGCATCCCGTCCTTCATCGACTTGTCGCTCGATGGGCAGGAAAGGACCGGGATCAGACTCTTAGTGGAGGTGCGCAGACCGTAGTGTCCTCCAGCAAGTAGGCAAGGCCCGCTGCCGGATGGACGCGGGCTCGCTGAGCATGCAGGCCGGTGCTGGAGGAGGTGCGGCGCGAAGCAGAGCAGCGCGGGATCGAGCTGGTCGTGCTCCCCACCCGCCGTGCGCTGAGGGCGCCGGAGCAGGACGCCCCGGACACCAACGCCGTTCGGCACGGGTGCCCATACCCCCTTCAAGTGAGGCCCGGGTGCAAGATGGTTTTGTGGCGAGCGATGGTGCCTCGGTATCGCGACCGTCCGTGTACTCGATCCTCTTGCTGGCGACCGCCGGTGGGGTTGTGCAGGGCGCGGTCTTCGCCCTCATCACGGCGGCGGTCTCGGCCTCGGACGTGGCCGGATCCCGGCTGGTCGCTCAAAGGCAACGGCGCGCTCATCGTGCCGTTCGGACTGATGCCCGCGGTGGTGGCGGGCGAACTGGCCCTGATCGTCCTTCGGATGCGGCGACACCCTCGTGAGCCGCTCGTGGCGGGGATCGTCCTGACGCTGGGCCTGGTATCGCTTCCGCTGGGACTCCTCGCGCTGACCGTGCGCGCCGTCACCGTTTACAACCTCCTCGCCGTCGGGGTACTGGTGTGGATGCCTTTGGCGCCCGTAATCGCCGCCTTCCTGCCCGCTCCCGGCGCCATCGGGGCGCGGCTTCCAAGCGTGCTCACGTTGTTTGCGCTGCCGATCGCCACCGTGATCGGTTTCATGATCGGAAGCTGGCTCGTCCCCGCCGGGTGATCGAAATCAAGCCGATAATCGGTGCCCTCTATTCGCCAAAAGTGCATACATCAGCCAAGACCCAGCTGCGCTTACAGCCGCCGGCCCGCTGTACTGTAGAGGGGAGATCGCCCCTGCTACGGAGACCGCTTTGGGAGAGGTTAACCGGGCTCGACGCGGCGCCGCCGGATAGGGAGTTCGACTAGGGAGCGCTGGATATGTCCGAGACAGAAAGGGTTGGCATTACACCCAAGAGTTGGACGGCACAGCGCCATCACGGGGTGTTGCATCTGGGCAAGCGCTGGTATGTGCTGACTGCCGACATCGACGAGGCCGGGATTGCCAGAGGCGTGCGTCTGGACGGCCCATACGCAGACCACGAGATGGCGGAAGCCGAGGTCAAGAAGCATCGAAGCCAGTCGTAGGGCCGGGTGCTGAGCTTCTCACAAGTCGCGCTAATTTCACGAGGACGGGTACTGGTCGACCGTCCCTCCGCACAAGATTCGTCGAGCGCGGGATGTACACCGGGATGAATGTGCCAGCGAGATACAGATTTTGCGGCAGCCGCGGCAGCATGCGCATGGAGCAGCACGACGCGAGCGCAACTCATCTCGAGGCTCGGGATAGTCCGTGGACCGAGTGGCGAGCCCGACAAGGTAGCCAGCAGCCGGTGAAGCTGCTTCCAGAACGAACATTTGTTCTACCATGCGCGGGTGGACAGCCTCGAGGCCCGGCTTGCGAACGTCGAATACCTCGAAGTGGAGTGCAAGTCCGCCCTCAACCCGGTCAAGGGCATGGGGTTCGGCTGGTCGCTGAACCCGTACACGGGTTGCGAGCACCGCTGCGCCTTCTGCTATGTCCGCGCGTTCGAGCTCCGGGCCGACCGGCCCGCCGACGATCGCTACGGCCGGACCGTGCGGGTCAAGGTCAACATCGCCGGTGTACTGCGAAGCGAGCTCTCACGAAAGTCGTGGCGGAAGGAGACCGTCGTCGTCGGCGCCGCCACCGACCCCTACCAGCCGGCGGAAGGCCGATACCGGCTGACACGTCAGTGTCTTCAGGCCCTGCACGATTTCTCCAACCCCGCCGCGATGATCACTAGGGGCCCGATGATCGTGCGCGACATCGATGTCCTGACCGCGCTCGCTCGTCGGGCGGACCTGCACCTAACGTTCAGCATCCCAACCGTGGACGATGACATCTGGCGTCGCACCGAGCCGGGGACGGCGCATCCGAGACAGAGGCTTCGTGCCATCGAGAAGCTCGTCGTCGCCGGCATCGATGTCGGTGTCGGGATGGCGCCGATCCTGCCCGGTCTCTCGGACACACCTGATCGCATCGAGGCGGTGGTGAAAGCGGCGCGGGCGGCCGGTGCAACAGGGTTGTGGGCGGGCATGCTTCACTTGAAGGACGGAACCCGTCAACACTTCATGACCGTGCTTGCGAAGCACTGGCCGGAGCTCGTGCCGCGCTACGAAGCCGCATATCGGTCCCGCGTCTACCTGCCGCCGGCCTTCGGTGCACCGGCGATGAACGCAGTGAAGCGACTCCGTGCCGTCCACGGTGTCACCGACCGGCGCCGGGTCATCCTGAAACCGCCTCCCGAGCCCGAACAGCTCCCGCTTCTGAATTAGGATTCGAGCATGCGAAGCCCGATCGACGTCCTGCTCGGTAGAGTCGGCGGCTTCACCACCATGGAAGTCGCGCGCCGGACGGTGCCGTGCTACAAGCACGTAATCGAGAAGGACGGCGAGCGGCTGGCCCTCTGCCTCCTCGTCGACTCGGGCAAGCTCTACCGATTTCCGTTCGAGGACGTCAAGGGCATCCACGGCCTCGAGGTGAAAGCGCGATACCTGCGCGGCGAGATGGAGCACCTACGACTGCGCGAGTTTCAGCCGGGGCTGTGTCGTTATGTCGAAAGAGCCGACCAAGCCGTCTGAGTCGCTGGTCCAGCAGCTGCTCGCCGAACGGCGCGAGCTGAAGGTGTCCGTCGAGCGATTACGCCTCGAGATGGCCGAGGTTCAGACAAGCGCCGGCGGGCCCGACCCCAGGGTGCGCGAGCTGCAGGCAGAGATCGAGCGCCTGCGATACCAGCTCGCCTCCGCCCGTGCGGAAGCCGGCCAGATGCGCGAGGAACGCGACAAGCTCCGCGCCGGAATCGAGCGTGCGCTCACGCAGATGTCCGAACCCTCAGGGGAATGAAAAAGGCCCTGCTCTTAAGCAGGGCCTTTCACGCGAATTACTTGACCGAGTTCGCCAGCTGGTCGACGTACCTGTTGATGTAGGGGCCGAGGCCGGGAGCGGAGATGCGCTCCCCATTGCCCTGGACGGCCTGGACCAGAAACACGATCCAGTAGATGAAGCCCACGAGGAAAAGCACGAACGAGAGCAGGCCGATGACCGGAATCAGCCCGATCACGAAGCTGATTATCGACAGGCCTCCGAAAAAGACGACCGAGTTGGCCGCGTTCCACTTGACATCGGGATCGTCCTTGCCGACGAACAGGAAAATCAGGCCCGTGATCCAGCCCAAGAGGTAGGCCAGGATTGTGTAAGTCTTCTTGTTGCTGCCCACAGCACCCGCCCCTCCCATTGGAGCCGGTTGCGACGGGGGCGGCGGTGGCATCTGCGACATGTAGTTCTCCCTCCTGTTTGGCTGGCGTGTCCGGGCCAGATTATGGGTTGAATGCCGTGAAAACGCCATACCCTGGCCACGGTTGATCCGAACTCGATCTGATCCGTAATGCACTCTGATAGGCTCGCCACGAGATGACCGATTCCGGTCAGACACCCGGAACGCCGCCAAGCTCGCAACAGCCGGCCATCCCCGAGTGGGCTCCGACACATGGGGAAAACGCCGCCGAGGACACGGCTGGAACGCCCGCGCCCGCGCCTTACGTCTCGGACGTCGCGGCCACGATGCGTCTGATCCCCGTACCTCCCCCGTCGACGCCTCCACCGCCGATTCCGGCGATGACCACCCTGCCGGTGACGGCGGGCGAGCGCTACATCGGCAAATACCGTGTGAAAGGCGAGTTGGGCCGCGGCGGCATGGGCGCGGTCTACCTCGCCGAGCAGCCCGGCCTTGGCCGCGAGGTCGCGATCAAGGAGCTCATCCAGTCGGCTGCGGCCGACCCGGTCGCCCTTAAGCGCTTCCTGCAGGAGGCCCAGGTGATGGCGAGGACGAGCCATCCGAATCTCGTGCAGGTGCACGACCTCGAGTTGATCGGTGACGCCAACTACATCGTGCTCGAGTTCGTCCGCGGCAAGTCGCTGCGGGATTCGTTGAACGGCGGTCCGGTCCCCCTGCCCCAGGTCTTTGCGGTCATGCACGGGGTTCTGCAGGCGCTGGACTATGCGCACAGGCACGCGATCGTGCACCGCGACATGAAGCCAGAGAACGTCTTGCTGTCCGATGAGGGCATGGTCAAGGTGGCCGACTTTGGCATCGCCCGCCTGACGGACGATTCAGGCGTCGGGGGGACGGCGACCAAGACCGGGACGACGGTCGGCACCCCGCAGTACATGTCGCCTGAGCAGGTGGCTTCGAGCAAGGTGGATGGGCGCAGCGACCTCTACTCGGCGGGCATCATGCTCTACGAGCTGGTCGCCGGCCAGCCGCCGTTCACGGCCAGCGAGGCCGACGGGCCGTTCACGCTGATGGCCAAGCACGTCCAGGCGCCGCCCAAACCACCATCGGTGCTCCGGCCAGGGCTCGACATCGCGCTCGAAGACGTGATCCTGAAGTCCCTCTCCAAACGACCCGAGGACAGGTTTCAGACGGGCCAGGAGTTCGATGACGCGATCTCGGCCGTTGCCGACCGCATCTGCCCCGGGTGGATTCGAAGCCTCGAGCCTGGGGCGGACCTCTCAAAGATGGTGTCGGGCCCAGCTATCGCCGCGGTCGCGCCTACGACCCCGGTCGGAACGGCCATCCAGCAGCCCGCCACCGCTGTTCCAGTGCAGGTCGCCTACAACCCGACCCCGCCCGTCAAGCCGGTGGCCAAGCAGTCGACCGGTTGCCTTGGCGTGCTCATCGGCATTATCTCCATGACCGCGGCGCTGGCGCTCCTGGCGGGTGCCTCAGTCCACTAGCTAAGCGAGGGGGCTCTTTCCCGCAAGGGCCTGCTCGGCGGCTTCGCCGACGAGGATGTCGTGCGGGCCGGACTCGCCGGCGGCGATCACGGTCTGCCCCTTGTACTGGAGGGTGAGCGCGTGGTGAGCCTGGATCGCCATCTCTGTGGGGAACTGGACCCACGGCGAGGCCGGTGTCTCGCGGATCGCCGTCACCTGGTAGATGCTGAACGTCTCGGCCGATTTGCCCTTCAGCTGAACGCCTGGCACCAGGTCGACGGCGACGTAGTCCTTGCACATGTCATATGTCATCTGGCCGATCAGGACGTGAAACGCGGGGGCGTGGGCGCAGAAGCGGGCGGCGGTGTTGACCGTGTCTCCGAGGGCCGTGTACTGGAGGCGGCTTCGCGAGCCCATGTTGCCGACCACCGCGGACCCCGTGTTGATGCCGATGCCCCACCGGATGGGTGGCAACCCCTTCGCCAGCAGTCGCTGCTCCAGCTCGGGCGCGCGATTGACCAGGTCGTACGCGCAGCGCAAGGCAAGCAGCGCGTGGTTTTCCTGCATGCGAGGTGCATTCCAGAACGCGACGATCTCATCGCCGACGTATTTGTCGACCGTGCCGTCCCACGTGAAGATGATCCCGCTCAGGTGGTCGAGATACATCTGGACCACCTCGGTCACGTCGTTTGCCGCCATCGACTCCGACATCGACGTAAAGCCCCGGATGTCGACGAACAGCAAGGTCATGTCGCGTCGCTCGCCGCCGCGCAGGATGTCGTCCACGCCGCCGCGAGTCCTGGCCAGCTGAGCGACGATCTCGGGCTTGAGGTAGTGCCCGAAGATGCGGGTGACCTTGCGCTTCTCGCGATCCTCATAGAGGAAGCGATAGGCCGTGACGCCTGAGTAGGTGAGCCCGATCGCGAGCCACGGATGGAAAAGGTCGGGCACGATGCCGCTGTTGTTGGCAAGGATCGTGATGCCGACGGTGAACACGATCAGGACCACCAACGTCGCGAGCAGGCCCCGAAGCACCCTCACGCGCGACACCGCCACCGCCATCAAAAGCGCGATGACCAGAATCGTCAGGAAGATAACCAGCGGGGATTCGCGAACGAGGAACTTCGGAGGCACGCCGAGCAGCATCTGGATGACGTTGGCATGCATCTCGACGCCGGGCATCTGGGTGCCACTGGCGGCGGCGCTCGTCGGAGTCAGAAATTCGTCGTGGACACCGGTGAGGTAGTAGTAGCCGACGAGCACGATCTTGCCGTTGACAGCGTCATGGGAGAACGAGCCGTCCCAGACGTCGCCAAACGAGAGGTACTGGCCGCGATCGCGGTAGTTGCCCGGAGGGCCGAAGTAGTTGATCAGCGCCGATCCGGTTGCGTCGAGCTCGAGAGGGTCGGTCCAGGTGGTGCCGAACGTCGCGGTGCGTCCTGATTCCTGGAGCGCGGCCCCGCTCTTGAAGTCTTTGCCGAGCACGAAGGCGCGATACGCCGTGAAGCCCAGTGGGTTGATGATCGGCGTGTCGCACCGTCCGTCGGTGATGCAGACGGGCTGAACGAACATCGGAATCCGGCGCACCACGCCGTCCGAGTCGGCCACCACGTCGGTTGAGGCAAGCGTCACATTGGGATCTGGGTCCTGGCACGCGACCTTCTGATCCGGGTTCGTGTCCGTGCAGCGGAACTTCTTAAGCGGGACCTGGTCGATGCCGGTCTGCACAAGCTTGCCGTCGGCGGTGCGTGTGTTGTCGCCGCCGTAGGAAAGGACGACCGGGATGGTGCTCGTGGCAAGCGCCTTGGCGAAGTCGTCGTCGGTCTTGGTCTCGCGCGGGTCCGGGAAACCGACGTCGAATGCGACGACGGCCGCCCCCGCCGCTTCGAGGTTGCGCAGCGCCTGGGCGTAGCGATCACGCGGCACCGGATACACCCCGATCTTGTCCACGCTGGCGTTGTCGACCCCCACGATGACCACGTTCGGGTCGGGGTTGGACTGAGCGACGAGGCGGTCCTCGGGATGGACCGAGATGTTGATCACGCAGCCGGCGTGGGTGTCGCAGGCAAGCTGCTGCGTGTAGAGCCAGAAGATGCCGCCGCTCAGCAGGACCGCGATCACGACCGCCACCGCGGTGCGGTAGGTGTACCAGTAGCGGATGTAGCGGCCCACGGGCGCCCGGATCATAACGCTCGGCTTCCCGGGTTGTGATTACGATCGAATCCATGACCGTCAAGGTCGGTATCGCCGGCTGGATCGACAAGTCTCTGATCGACTCCAAGCTCTTCTACCCGCTCAAGGTCAAGACCTCCGAGGAGCGGCTCAACTTCTACGCCAGCCAGTTCTCCCTGGTCGAGGTCGACTCGACCTATTACGGAATGCCGAAACCGGAGAACTCCGAGCTCTGGGTGGCGCGAACGCCTGCCGGCTTCACCTTCGACGTCAAGTCCTTCTCCCTGTTCACCAACCATCCCACCAAGCCGATGGCGCTGCCACCAGACATCCGGGACCAGCTGCCCGAGAAGCTCCGCGAAAAGAACATCTACCTCGAGCAGATGCCCGACGAGCTGGTGGACGAGTCGTGGGAGCGATTCCGGACAGCGCTCGAGCCGCTGCGCGTGGCGGGAAAGCTCGGCGCGGTCTTCTTTCAGTTTCCGCCCTGGTTCCTGCCTTCCTCGCGCTCACTCGCCTACATCGAGCAATGCCAGGAGCGCATGTTCGGATTCCAGGTCGCGGTCGAGTTTCGCAAGCCCGAGTGGCTGGACGCGCGACACCTCGATGGGACGCTGGCCTTTCTCCGCTCGCGCGACATCCCGTTTGTCGCCGTCGACGTGCCGCCGGGTCACAAGACGAGCATGCCGCCCGTCTTCGAGGTGACGTCCAGCAAGCTGGCCGTGGTCCGCTTTCACGGCCGCAACCACGAGACCTGGGACCTGAAAGGGGCGCCGCCGAACCTTCGCTTTCGCCATGACTACAAGGACGAAGAGCTGGCGGAGTGGGTGCCCCGGATCAAGGAGATGGAGCGGTCGGCCATGGAGGTCCACGCGCTCATGAACAACAACTACTCCAACTACTCGGTCAAGAACGCCCAGCAGCTGCAGAAGCTGCTCGACGCCTGGCAGAAGTGACGCTTAAGGCTGCATCTGGAGGCG
>JBGOTG010000111.1:0-8460 GCA_041476405.1 Candidatus Dormibacteraceae bacterium
CCGTCTCGAGATCGAACCGGGCCGTTTGAAGGAGATCATTGCCGAGACCGCGACGCGCCTCGAGAGCTCGATCGCGAGCCTTGGGTTCCAGTTCGCCAACCTGCTGGCCCAGTCCAAGCTCAGCTCGGAGGGCGCCATCAACGACAGGCTCCAGGGGATCGGCATGCTGCACGTCATGCGCGACCTCGCCAAGCTCGGAGAGCGCGAGCTCGGTGACGTGGTCTCGAAGCTCGACGCCATTCGGACCAAGCTCTTCAAGAAAAAGTCTCTGGCAATCGTCGTGACGTCCGAGGAGTCGATGGTCGAGCCCTTGAAAGATCTTCTTGCCGGCTTCCTGCGGGCGCTCCCTCAAGGGGCCGAGAAGGGTCATGCCGCCAAGCCCCCACCACTCGACCCCGTCCGCGAAGCGCGAACTACTCCATTGCCCGTTGCTTTCAACGTGCGCTCCTTCAAGACCGTTCGCTATACGAACCCCGACTCGCCGGTCCTGCTCGTGCTGGCCAATTACCTTCGCGACACGTTCCTCCACCGGGAACTGCGCGAGAAGGGCGGCGCTTACGGCGCGTTCTCGCAGGCGAACACGGGAGGCGGCTCCTTCTATCTCGGCTCGTATCGGGATCCGAACATCGTCCGGACGTATGACACATTCGACGAGGCGGTGAGGTGGGTGACCGACGGCCAGATCGAGGCCGATGCGTTGAAGGAGGCGATCCTCGGCGCATGCGGCGACGTCGATCCCCTCGAGTCACCCGACATCAGGGGTCGTCGGGAAGCGATCAACAGGTTGACCGGATTCAATCGTGCGGAGCGCGAGAAGTTCAAGAAGCGCCTCCTTGAAGTGAAAGCGGCCGACCTCCGCAGGGTGGCGCAGACGTACCTCGCCGAGGGGCGCCCGGTCCAGGCCACTGTAGCCGGCCCGGACCTCGTCGAGGCGGCGCGCAAGGAGCGGCCCGGGTTGTTCGAAGTGGTGGCGCCGATCTGAGCTCGGATTAGAATCCAGGCTATGAACGTCTGGCGCCGTGAAAACTTCTGGCCGGCGGTGCTGGTAGTCCTTGGAATCTACTTCCTGCTGCGCAACCTCAACCTGATCGACTGGCTCAACGCCGACATCGTGTGGCCGGTCCTCCTGATCGTCCTCGGGGCCTGGCTCATCCTTCGCCGGGCTCGGGCCTGACGCCTCCAGTGGCGATGCATCCGCGCTACCGCAGCTTCTTCTGGCCTGTCGTCCTGATCATGATCGGCATCTTCGCGTTGCTGGTCGATATGAACGTGATCTCGGCCGACCGCCTCTACCGGCTCGGTGACCTCTGGCCGCTGATCCTCATCGTGATTGGCCTGGAGCTCATCACCAGGCGCGCCCTCAAGGGCCCCGCCGTGGATGTCGCAGCCGCCCTGATCTTGCTCATCGCCGCCGGCGGTGTGGTCGCGTATGTGTCGTTCGGCCCGTCGATCCCCGCCGGGACTCAGACGTTCGATACGTCCGGCGCCGTCGGCAACCTGCCCGCCGCAAGGTTGCAGATGGACGTCGGAGGCGCGACGATGACTGTCGAGGGCAACACCTCGCTCGGTTCGGACCTGTATCGGGCACACATCGAGTATTCCGGCCCGAAGCCGTCGGTGACCCTCGACTCTTCGAGTGGCGAGCTGCACATCTCGCAGCAGGGTGGCTTCCTGCTCTTCGGGAACCGGCGTTTCATCCTCGACCTGCAGATAAATCCGTCGGTGCCATGGAGCATCAACGTCAACAGCGGGGCGGTGGACGATACCTTCAAGCTCTCGACGATCAATGTCAGCTCGATGGAGCTCGACACCGGCGCCAGCCGCGAGGACATCACACTGGGACCCCCGACTGGGATGGTGCCTATCAGCATCAACGGCGGCGCCCTCACCGTGCTTGTGCACCGCCCAACCGGAGCCGAGGTCTCGGTCCAGGTGTCGGGTGGCGCTGTCAGCCTGACCGGTGACGGGCAGCAGGCCCGTGGGATCGGCAGCAAGAACTGGCAGTCGGGAGGTTACGAGGGCGCGGCCGACGCCTATACCATCGCGGTCAACGGTGGAGCCTGCACGGTCACCGTCGACACTCGCACCCAGCCATCCTGAGCGGTCGCGGCTCATGCGCGTTTCGAAGAGCCGAGCCTGCGGTCGACAGCCGCGAGTCGAGCGGGGTGGGCTGAACGCGTCTCTGACGTGATCGCCTGGCGCAGGCCGTCAGCGGCCACGCCGAGCATCGCCTGAAGCTCTACGTCGAGGACGCCGGCCGCCTCCAGCACAGGCACCAGGGCGGCGGCCCGTTCGGCGCCCCCGAGGATCTCCTCCTGGTCGGCGCCGAGGGCGGAGAGCCCGTCCGCCTCTCGCCTCAACCGGCGGGCCAGTGCAACGTGCTCCTCGTCTCCACACTCCGAGGATCGCTCCGCACCGGCGCGTGCGGCCGCCGCGGCCAGGCGGGCCTCGAGGAGCCTGCCGGCCGCCGCCTGGTTGGCGACCGAAGCCGGGCAGAGGCCGATGACCTGCTGGCGGACGGCGGGCACGCCGCGCCGTCCCAGCTCGGCGATCACTTCAGCCGGCGAGGTCTCGTCGATGCGAAACAGGTTCATCGAAAGCTGCACCCGCCCCCCCGGCAGCTCGAAGGCGAGTGCCTGGACGCCGCGCAGTCCGCCCTTTGATTCCCGCAGGGAACGCGCCAGAGTGCGGGCAGCGTGCATGTCCAGGCCGTCCAGAAGCACGTTGAAGGCGACCAGCTTGGGCCGCGCCCCAACGCAGGCGGCGCCCGCAGTGGGGTGGAGGCTCGGGCCGCCGAGGCCGAGACGCCCACGGCCGGCGCGTATGTCGGCCAGGCTCTGGCCCTCGCCGTAGAAGTAGACCGGAACGCCAAGCTCGCTCCAGAGCCGCTCGCCCAGCGCGTGCGCGAGCTCCCGGCACCGAGCCAGGGGGGTCTCATCGAGCGGCACGATGGGGAGGACGTCGGCTGCGCCGACGCGAGGGTGGACGCCCTGGTGCCGCCTGACGTCGATCCGCTCGATCGCCACCCTCGCCGAAGCCACGAGGGCATCGATGAGATTCGGGCCAAGCCCGGCCAGCGAGATGACCACACGGTTGTGGTCTGGGTCTGCGTCCACGTCGAGGACGTGAGCCGGGCTCGCCGCGCCGGCGATGGCGGCGACCGTTTCAAGGTTCCGGCCCTCGGAAAAGTTGGGTACGGATTCGAAAAGGCTGTCTCCGACCCCGTTCACCGCCCTGCTAGCGTAAGCGCCCGTGCCCGGCCAGGTTGCGCTCGTCTATGGGGATGAGCTGATGAAGCACCACCTCTCGGATCAGCATCCGCTGCAGCCGATCCGGGTGAAGCTCGCCATGGACCTGATCCGCTCGACCGGCCTGATCGACCACTGCCACCTCATGCCTCCGCGACTCGCGACCATCAAGGAGCTCGAGCTGGTCCACTCGCCGGAATACGTGGACCTGGTACGCAAGCTGAGCAACCCGGGGCAGCGCGGGCGGCTTTCGCCGGAGCGCATTGAAGCAGCGGGGTTCGGTTCGGCCGACAACCCGATCTCCGACGAGCTGCACGAGGGAACTTCGCTGGTCGTCGGCGCGAGCATGGTCGCGGCGGAGGCGATCGAGAGCGGAGCGGCTCTCCATGCCTTCAGCCCGGCCGGAGGCCTGCACCATGCACATCGCGACCGTGCATCAGGTTTCTGCACGTACGACGACCCGGCGATCGCCTGCCGCTGGCTGAAGGATCAAGGGCATCGGGTCGCCTACATCGATGTGGACGTCCACCACGGCGACGGCGTCGAGGGCATCTTTTACGACGACCCCGACGTGCTGACGATCAGCCTCCACGAGAGCGGCCGCTACCTGTTTCCCGGCACCGGGTTTCCCGAGGATTCCGGAGTCGGCCCCGGCCGCGGGTCGGCGGCCAACCTGCCGTTCGCGCCGTTCACGTGGGACGACCCATGGCTGGAGGGTTTCGAGAAGGTCGTTCCGGAGCTCCTGCGCAGATTCAAGCCGACAGTCCTGGTGACACAGGACGGGTGCGACACCCACTACCTCGACCCGCTCGCCCACATCGCGTGCACCACCCGCATCTGGCCGCGGGTCGGCAGCGTGTTCCATGAGCTCGCCCACGAGCTATGCGACGGCCGTTGGCTGGCGTTGGGTGGAGGAGGCTATGCGATCTACGAGGTGGTGCCGCGCGCCTGGACCCTGTTCTTCGCGGAGATGGTCGAACGCCCGGATCTCGCCGCCGACATCAACGACCCAGCCACGGTGGTCCCCGCTGACGAGGCCCAGGAGCGCGTATGGGCGACTTTACGAAAGGACCTCCGCCGCCTCAGCCAGGTGCACGGGATCGACTTCGGAATTCAGTAAGTTCCATCCAGGTCGCCGCTGGCGCGCCTGAGGCCTGCTGCTATTCGGTGGCCTTGCGAACGCCGCGAACGATTCCCATCGCGATGAAGTTGAGGGGCACGGCGAGGCCGAAGGCGGCTCCGACGGGAGGTGCTATCCACGCCGAGCTCCGACCGTGCCGGGAGCCTAGAAGGACCAGGTACAGGACGCATCCGGCAATGAGCAGCACCTGCCACGCAATCGTGACGATCAGCCATCGGTTGATGGCCGGACGGATCCTTGCGATGACACGCGTGCGCAGCGGAGCGCGCAGCATGACGTGATAGAAGCCGTATTCGAGGCCGAGAGCGAGCAGGAAAGCCGCGACGCCGAGCGCTAGATAGGTGCTCTCGCTCAGCGATCCCCTACGCCGAGAGGGTGCGAAGACAGCGCGTGCAGACTCGAGCCCGGACGGAGTGGCCGGCGACTGTCACGCGGCCCATCTGCAGGTTGGGCAAGAACCGCCGGTTGACCCGGTTCTTGGCGTGACTGACGTGGTGTCCGTACTGCGGCTCCTTGCCGCATATCGCGCAACGCTTGGCCATGAGCCACCTTCCGATTGGGATTGGTTGGAACAAGAGACGCCCAGGGCTGTGCGATCCCCGACAGGGCGACCGAATTGTACCATGGGCAGTCCATGGCCTCGAAATCGACGACCGCGCTCGGTCAGGCCCGGCAGTGGGGCCGAGTCGAGGTGTTCCCCTCGGCTGTCGCCGCCATCGCCGGCCACGCGGCGCTCGGCTGCTACGGCATCGCGGGCATGGCCGCCCGTGGCCTCCGCGACGGTATGGCCGAGCTGCTCCACCGCGGCAACGTGGATCGGGGGGTGGAGGTCGTCGAGGTCGAGGGCGGCCTGGCGATCGACGTCTTCGTGATCGTGCAATACGGCATCCGGATCTCGGAGGTCGCTCACAACCTGCAGGAGGCCGTCAAGTTCGCGGTGGAACGCTCGGTCAACGTGCCGGTGGTGGAGGTCAATGTGAACGTGCAGGGCGTAAGGGAAGAACGGCGCTGAGCCATGGCTTCTAACGGGCCCATCGGGGTGGATGGACCTCTGTTCAAGCAGGCCCTGCTGGGCAGCTTGAGCTGGCTCGCAGCCAACCACGAGGAGGCCAATCGCCTCAACGTGTTCCCGGTCCCCGACGGCGACACAGGCACGAACATGCTCCTGACCCTGCAGTCGGCGGTCGAGGACATCAAGGAATCGAACGCGGCGGAGGTCAGCAAGATCGCCAAGCTCGCTTCGCACGGCAGCCTCATGGGCGCCAGGGGCAACTCGGGGGTGATCCTCTCTCAGATCTTCCGCGGGTTCGCGCGCGCCGTCGAAGGCAAGAGCTCCCTCACCCCGCGAGAGCTGGCTGCAGCGTTCGAGGAGGCGGCGAACGCGGCTTATCGCGCCGTCAACAAGCCGACCGAGGGCACCATCCTCACTGTCGCGCGTGAGGCGGGCCGTGCCGCCACCGCCGCCGCCGCGGGCCCCGACGCGTCAGTGCCCGGCGGCATCGCGGCCGCCGCGGCGGGCGCGCGGGACGCCGTGTTGAAGACGCCGAGCCAGCTGCAGATCTTGCGCGACGCGGGCGTGGTCGATGCGGGCGGCTTCGGCCTCCAGATCATCCTGGAAGGGATGCTGAAGACGGTCGAGGAATCCGCATTCGCCGTCTCTTCACACCCGGCTCCGAAACTGCAGCCCGCCCAGGTGGCGCTCGACCTGCCAGAAGGAGGCTGGGGATACTGCACCGAGTTCTTGATCGAGGGCAGCGGCCTCGACATCGACGTGATCCGCAATCAGATCGAGGCGCTGGGCAACTCGGTGTTGGTCGTCGGCGAGCCGGAGCTCGTGAAGGTGCACGTTCACACCGATGACCCGACCCGCGTGATCACTCTTGCGGGCGGGTACGGCAAGGTTCTGAAGCTCAACGTCGGCGACATGTCCACCCAGCACAAGCGCATCCTCGAGACCGAGGCTGCAGCCACCAGGCCCCCTCGGCCGAACGGGGTGGGACTTGTGGCGGTCGTGGCCGGCCGCGGGCTCGTGGAGATCTTCCGCGGCCTTGGCGTGGACTCGATCGTCGAAGGCGGTCAGACCATGAACCCCAGCACGCAGGACATGCTGGTTGCCATCGAATCGGTGCCCTACCACGAGGTGATCCTTCTTCCCAACAATCGCAACGTGATACTCGCCGCCAAGCAGGTGACCGGGCTCACCAAGAAGAAGGTCCATGTGATCGAGACGAAGAGCGTCCCCGAGGGCGTGGCCGCCGTCGTCGCCTTCCGAGCCGACCGTTCCGGCGCCGAGAACGCCGCGGCGATGAAGTCCGAGGCCGAGCGCGTGCAGACGATTGAGGTCACTCACGCCGTGCGCGACACGCGATCCAACGGTCTCAAGGTCAAGAAAGGCGACGTGATCGGCCTCATCAACGAGAAGCTCGAGTTCGCGGGCGCCGACTACGCCGAGGTCGTGAACAAAGCTCTCGGCAAGCTCGGACCGGACTCATTCGAGCTTGTCACCGTCTACCGCGGCGAGGACGCGACCGAGGACGAGGTGGCGAGCCTTCAATCCGCGATCCAGTCCAGCTTTCCAAAGCTCGAGGTCGAAGTCCAGCAGGGCGGCCAGCAGCACTACCCGTTCATCCTCTCGGTCGAGTAACCGCAACCCAATGAGGTCCTGGCTGTGAAGCGGCGGTTCGCGGTGGTCACCGACTCCACCGCCGATCTCCCCACCGAATGGCGCGATCGCTATGAGATCGAGGTGGTCCCCCTCAAGGTCCTGTTCGGGAATGAGACCTTCCGTGACGGTGTGGACATAACCAACGAAGAGTTCTTTCGCAAGCTCGCGGTGGCGACCAAGCTGCCGACAACGTCGGCCCCGTCGCCCGGTGAGTTCGCGGAGTTGTACGCGCGACTGGCGAAGGACTACGAGGCCTGCATCTCGATCCACATCGGCGCCCAGCTTTCGGCGACCGCGGAAGCGGCGCGGGTTGGCGCCCAATCGGTAGAAGGATTCACGGTCAAGGTCATCGACAGCGAGACCGTCACCATGCCCATGGCGTTTCTGTGCCGGACCGCCGCGCTGTGCGACAGCCTCGACGAAGCGACAGCTGCCGTCGAGGAACGGGTGCCCAGGTGCCGCGTGTTGGCATTGCTGGACACGCTCAAATTCCTCGAGATGGGGGGGCGGATGAGCCGGGCTGCCGCCGTGGTTGGGACGATGCTCAACGTGAAGCCGCTCCTCCTGGTGGCCGATCGCCAGATCAAGCCTGTCGAGCGCGTACGTACCAGGTCGCGTGCGATCCCTCGGATGGTCGAGTTCTTCCGCACCGATCTGCCCGTTGAGCACGTAGCTGTGGTCCACGCCCAGGCTGCCGACGAAGCCGAGGAGATCGCCGCGGGTCTGCGTAAGGAGCTTCCGGATTTCGACATCCCGGTCGGGCAGATCGGCAGCGTGCTCGGCACCCACACCGGCCCGAAAGCGCTCGGCCTCGTTTATGTCAAGGCGGCGGGTCGCTGACCCGCCTTATGAGAGGGAACCCAGGAGGGTTCCCCTCATCGCCGGGCCCTTCGCGCGCGGCTGCTCTCCCTCCGATAAGGATCGGATTATTTGCGGACTGGTTACTCCACGCGACGCCCTAGCGGCTAGATGACAAAGTCATGGCCGGGGAGACCCCGGCCAACCTTGCGGAGCTAGATAGCGAGCTTGACGTTGTGGCCCGGCAGCGGCCACACGCGTAACAGCGGAGGGGTGAGCGCCACGAGACGCGGCACCGTGCGGACGGCAAGCCTGAACGCTCGCTGCTGCCCAGTTCCCCACGCAAGGCCGTATTGAGTGCGGAGAGTCGGCGGCAAGAGACCGGCAGTCACCACTTCGAAGGGGATCATCGCTGGGCCGGGCAGAAGGCGAAGCCGCGGCCGCAGCACCAAGCGGCCCAGGTCTCTCGCGCGTTGATCGACGTGCACGGGGCCGCTCTCCATCATGGCCTCGAGGTATGAGTCGAAGTCGCGCAGAGTGGTGGGAAGCCTGTCTTTCGGAATTCCCAGCAGCTCGCCGACCTGCTTGAACTCCTGGTAGAAGTCCTC
>JBGOTG010000112.1:0-8443 GCA_041476405.1 Candidatus Dormibacteraceae bacterium
CCGACAGGCTTTCGATGGCGGCCAGGTACCGCTGGGTCGGCGCGTCCATGGCAGGGCCTGACAGCGGGACGAGGCTCCCGAACGGCGCGTAATGAGCGGCAAACTTGAGCGCTGAAAGCTGGTGGCGCAAGACCAGGGCCGATGCCGCCTGCCACGCCGCGACCACCTTTTCGTCGCTCTTCCTCGCCAAGGCTTCGAGCAGGGCCTCGCCGGCCTGGGCCATCGGTTCGGCCATGCGGCCCTCGGTGCTGCGGATCGCCGCCTGGATCGACCGCATCGACTCCCCGGCCTGGTCGATGCGCTCCTTGGTCACGGTGGCCACCAGCCGCCGAGCGGCGAGAGCCTGCCTCCACTGCCAGGGCGTCAGGTGGGCGGCGGCCTGGATGAACGCCTCCACCTCGGCCGTGTTCGGTCCGAACCTCCGCGAGGCGTTGTCGTTAGCCCTCTGGATCCTGCCCAGCAGCCCGTGCGAGGACTGTCCCATCAACCTGACACTCTAGCCCCCGGGTTCGAGAGGACCGGCGGTCAGACGGTTTCGGCCATCATCCAGGAACCGTCCGGGATACTGGCGCTGCGGGAAAAGGGCTTCAGCTGCTCCGAAGTGGAGGAGGCAAGTTCCCAGCTAGCGGAATGTCACACCACCTCGACCTTCAGCAGGTTGGTCTGGCCCGGCCGGCCGACGGGCACGCCTGCGACCACCACGACCCGGTCGCCCTGGCGGACCAATCCGCTGCGCAGCGCGGCGCCTGTTGCGTTCGCGACCATCTGGTCTGTATCGCGTCCGGGGCTCACGAGCAGCGGGATCACGCCGGAGTAGAGGGCCGTCCTCCGAAGGACGTCGGGGTGCGGGCTGGCGGCGATCACCGGCACATTCGGGCGTGCTTTGCTGCACCGCAGCGCGGTGGTGCCCGATTCGGTGAAGGCGATGATGACGCGAGCGCCGAGCTCGTCTGCGCTGGTTGCGGCGGCGTGGGCGATGGCGCTCCCCACCTGGCCAGGCTCGCGCCAGATCTGGCGCTGGCGCTGAAAGGCGGGGTGCTTCTGGGCGGACAGGCAGATTCGCGACATTGCGCGCACCGCCTCGACAGGATGCGCGCCGACCGAGGTCTCCTGCGACAGCATGACGGCGTCGGTGCCGTCCCAGATCGCGTTGGCGACGTCAGAGGCCTCGGCACGGGTCGGCCGGGTCGCGGTCACCATCGACTCGAGCATCTCGGTGGCCGTGATGACCGGCACGCCGGCGCGGTTCGCCCGGTCGATGACGTCCTTCTGCACGGCGGGAAGCTCGCCCAGCTTGAGCTCCACGCCGAGGTCCCCGCGCGCGACCATGACCGCGTCCGCGACCTCGAGGATCCTGCTGAGGTTGCGGATCGCCTCCAGCTTCTCGAGCTTCGCGATCACCTGCGCGCGACTGCCGAGAGCGGTGATGTGGCTGCGGCACGCGAGAACGTCCTCGGGATGGCGGACGAAGGAGAGGGCGATGTAGTCCACGTCCAGCTCGACGGCGAGCTTCAAGTCCTGCATGTCCTTCTCTGTGAGGGCGGGCATCGGCAGCGGCCGGCCCGGGACGCTCACGCCCTTGCGCTCGCCCAGGAGGCCGCCGCGTACGATCGAGCACTCTGCCCGTCCGGGCGCCACGCCGCGGACCACGAGCTCGATGCGCCCGTCGTCCAGCAGGACGCGGTCTCCTATCCGCAGGGCGTCCACCAGCTCCGGATGGCTGACCTCGATCTCGTTCTCACCCTGCCGCGACCCAGCGATCAAGAAGACTCGGCGGCCGCGAACCAGGCGCTGGAAGGCGGTGTCCAGCTCACCGGTTCGGATCTTCGGACCCTGGAGGTCGCCGAGGAGTGCCACCGGGCGGCCCGCATCCTCAGCGGCTGCGCGCACGTCGAGCGCCGCCTGGCGATGGGTGGCGTGGTCGCCGTGTGAGAAGTTGAGGCGCGCGACGTCCATGCCGGCCTTGAGGAGGCTCCGCAACACGTTGGGCGATGCGCTCGAAGGGCCGATCGTGCACACGATTCGCGTTCGCCGGATCATCGGTTCACATTCCTCACCTGGCGTATCTGTCCACGCGCCGGCCCATCTCCTCTTCGGCGTCGACGACCCTCCGCTCGAGCTCGCGCGCGTCGATGACCGCCCCGCCCATGCCGCGGACCAGGTCGCGCTGCATGCGATCCGACGTGGCGACTGTGATCACGTCGCCGGCCTCACCTGCCGCATACGCGAGCCGCTCGATCACATGGTCGGCTGAGTGACCTTTGCGGGTGAAGACCACTCGGACGCCCTCCACGACCTCCTCGGAATTGTTGCGGGCCCCGGAGTGGTGAGCGTCGAAAACAACTGTCACTTCCGACCCGGTCACCATTGCGTAGACGGCGAGGCGCTCGACGAGCTTGTCCCGCGCAGCCTCGAGAGAAACGTCGAGCAACCGCTTGAGCGGCACCCAGGCGTGGATGACGTTGTAGCCGTCCACGACGACCCTCTCCATCAGAACAGGCGCATCTGGGCGCGGCCGAGCAGGCTGAGCACGGGATCGATTCCCACCAGGCTTGTCAGGTGGAAGATCGACTGAAAAAACGCATTCGAGACCGGCGGCACGAACCACAGCACGATGAAGATGCCGATGATCGCGACCTGGCCGAACCTGAGGGCGAGGTCCTGGATCGAATACGGAAGCCAGGGCCGGATGATGCCGAAACCGTCGAGGCCCGGAATCGGCAGAAGGTTCAGCACCAACGCGATCGCCTCGATGAACCCGAGAAAGGCGAGCGCCGCGAAGAAGCTGAGGTGGGCGGCCATCCACCCGAGGTGGTCCGGGGTCAGGAACGGAATCGCGATCAGCAGCCCGCACAGCAACGTGCCGGCCGGGCCGGCCAGCGAAACCGCGGAGTCCCAGACCCGGCTCCGAATCGCCGAGTGATTGATGTAGACCGCCGCTCCGGGCAACCCGATGCCGCCGAGCAGCAGGAACGCGACCGGCATCACCACGCTGAGGAGGATGTTCGTGTAGCGCAGCGGGTTCAGCGAGAGGTAGCCATGCGCGACGACCATGCGATCGCCTCCCAGGTAAGCCACCAGGGCATGGCCGAACTCGTGCACGCACACCGAGGCTATCCACCCTGCCGTGACGAACACGATGGTGAGGACCGGATCCATGCTCGGTACGACGTCGAACCACAGCAGGGCGCCCGCTCCCCCTGTGATCGCGAGCAGCCCGAGGAAGACCGGGCTGAGGGTCAGCACGCCCCGCAAGGAGGGGAGCGGTTTGCGGCGCAGGGCTGCGTCGGGCCTTGGCGCGGATCGCGGATCACCCGCGAACGAGGGCTTGACCGCGGTCTGCAGGTGCCGGCGCAGGTCGTACAGGGTGAGGCCCGCCTTCTGCAGGGCGGCCGAGGTCACAGGCGAGTCGCTGTACAGCATCGCGAGCAGCAGGTGGATCGGGTCGACCTGGTAATGGCCGAGGACCCCCGCCTCGCGGTTCGCATTGACCAGGAGCTGGCGGATCGGCAGGCCTGGCGCCGCGTCCGGCGGCGCAAGGAGCGCCTCGATCTGGTCGGGGTCACCACCCAGCGCGCGGATCGCCTGAGCCGCTAGGTTGCCGCGGCTCTCGAGCGTCGCCCTGAGCACGTCGACGGGGTCGGCCTGCTGAGCGCCACGCGCGGAGGCGATGGCCGCCGCTCGTTCGAGCACGTCGCGCGCGGATCGCGTCAGCGGTATGTCCGCAGCGGCCTTGTCCAGGTCCGCCGTCGCATCAGTCATCAGAAAAGTATGAGAGGGAACCCAGATGGTTCCCTCTCATCGCGCGTGCGGCTCCGCCGCAGGCGCTGCTCTCTTTCCGGTATATGGATGGCCTTTGTTTTAGAAGGATTCTCCTCGCAACGCTCTGGAGTGGGTCGAGACAAAGTCATGGCCGGGGAGACCCCGGCCAACCTTGCAACGCTAGCCCACGAGAACTGCGCGAGGTCACTCAGACGTTGACCTCTGGCGCATGACCTCATAAAGGAGCGCCGCTGCTGCGGCCGATGCGTTGAAGCTGGCGATGTGGCCCTTGACCGGCAGCCGAACCCGCACGTCGCAGCGCTCGCGCACGAGCCTGTGGACGCCCTCGCCCTCGCTTCCGACGACCAGGCAGACGCGCTGGGTGAAGTCGAACTCCCACGCCGGCACCTCGCCCCGCGGGTCGAGCGCGACGCACCAGACGCCGGAGCGCTTGACCTCGGCGATCGCTGAAGGCATTCCGGAAACGTGTGCGATGCGGAGGAGCTCGCTGGCGCCCGAGCCGGCCTTGACCGCAGCTGGCGACAGAGGCGCGCTGCGGTGCTCGGGGAGGATGGCGCCGTCACTGCCGGCGACCTCCGCGCTGCGCAGGATCGCCCCCAGGTTCTGCGGGTCCATGATCGAATCGAGGGCGACCAGGAGCGTCGGGTTGGTGGCGAGCAGCTCCTTCAGCGTCCATGCCCGCCGCGGCTTCAACTCGGCGGCCACGCCCTGATGGACGCCCGGCGCCATGACGTCGAGGCGCTCGGGCGCCACGACCTCGATTCGAGCCAGCCGCGCCAGCTCTTCCAACCGCGGGTCGTGCCCCAGACCTGACGACTGGAACACCTTGATCACGCGCCCGGCACGCGCAGCCTCGAGGACGGCATTGCGCCCGTGGATCAGGGAGACCTGAACCTCCCCGGGTCTGGCCGGCCGGATGGGCCTGGACGGCCGTGGCCGCGGCACCACCTGGCCACCCCGAGGCGTAGCCGGTCCTCCCCGCCGGTCCGGCTTTTCGCCGGACCTCTTCACTCTGCCGCGGCCTGGACGCGCTTCCAACGCACTCCCTCCTTTGAGTCCTCGAGGGCGATGCCGCGCACGCGGAGCTCCTCTCGGATCTTGTCGGCGCGACCGAAGTCGCGTGCGGCGCGCGCCGCCTCGCGCTCGGCGATGAGCCGTTCGACCTCGGCGGCGATGCCGGGCTCATCGTCACGGAGCACGTCGAGGTGCGCGTCGACGTCGTTGATCATGGCGAGAAGCTCGGTGCGTCCCCGTTCGCCCACCCGGCCGTCGTCAAGCGCCGCGTTGGCCTCCCGAACGAGCTCGAAGGCCAGCCCCACGCCCTGTGGCAGGTTGAGGTCGTCGTCCAGCGCCTCGCGATAGCCCGCGCGGACCTCGGCGATCCGCCTCAGCAGAACATCGTCGTCCGCATCCGCTGGGATTGAGCGGCGGACTCTGTCTGCGAAGTCCCTGAGCCGCCGGACCTGCTCCGCGGCCGCGCGAAGAGCCTCGCTGCTCAAGCGGATGCGCGAGCGGTAGTGCGCGTTGGCAATGAGGAAGAAGCGCACAGCGAGCGGATCGTGCCCCATCGCGATCAGGTCCCGCAGCGTCGTGAAGCCTCCCGCGCTCTTCGACATCTTTTCCCCGCTTGCCTCGGCGAGATGCTCCGAGTGCAGCCACACCCGCGCAAACGGCTTGCCGTTCGCAGCCTCGGACTGGGCGATCTCGTTCTCGTGGTGCGGAAACATCAGGTCGATGCCGCCGCAATGGAGGTCGAAGGTGTCCCCGAGATATCGCTTGCTCATGGCGGAGCATTCGATGTGCCAGCCAGGCCTGCCGCGCCCGAACGGCGCATCCCACGCAGCCCCAAGGCCATCGTCGCCCGGCTGGGCTTTCTTCCAGAGTGCGAAATCGCTCACCGACTCCTTGTCATATTTGTCCGCTGCCACACGCACGCCCGCACGGAGACCGCCGCGGTCGAGGTGCGAGAGCGCGCCGTACGCCGGGAAGCTGGCGATTCGGAAGTAGACGTCTCCGTCCGCGACATAGGCGTGATCGTTCTCGAGCAGAGCGCTGATCATGGCGACCATGTCCGGGATGTGCTCGGTCGCCCTCGGATACTGCTCCGCGGGCTGCGCGCGCAGAGTGGCCATGTCCTCGAAGAACGCGTCCCCATAGGGCTTGACGTACTCGGCGATCGTCTTATCCGCGTGCATCGCCTGGTCGAGGATCCTGTCGTCGATGTCGGTGAGATTCATCACCTGCGTCACGCGATAGCCGGCGACCTGCAGGTGGCGGCGGAGCATGTCATAGAAAAGGAATGCACGCAGGTTTCCGACATGCGCGAAGTTCCACACCGTCGGCCCGCACGTGTACATGCCCGCGTGTCCCTGCTCGATCGGTTCGAAGACGTCTTTCGTCCCGGTGAGCGTGTTGTGGAGCTTGAGAGCCACCGACCTAGGGTAGCTTCAGCCGGTGGCCTCGATCAGGGCGACCGCCTGGGCCGCGATGCCTGCCTTTTGGCCCAGGGCGCCCAAACCCTCCGGTGACGTGGCCTTCACGCTGACTGCCGCGGGGTCGATGTCGAGGCTCTTCGCGAGGTGGCCGCGCATGGCCGCAAAGTGAGGTTGCAGGCTCGGCTCCTCGGCGATCACCGTGCTGTCGACGTTGACGATTCGGTATCCGGCCTCCCCGACCGCACGCGCGGCATTCGCCAGCAGGTCCAGGCTTGACGCCCCCTCGTACCTCGGGTCGTTCGCAGGAAAATGCTGCCCGATGTCGCCGAGCCCCGCAGCGCCGAGCACCGCGTCGATGACCGCGTGCGTCAGGACGTCGGCATCGGAATGGCCGTCGAGCCCGAAGGGATGGTCGATTCGCACTCCACCGATCACCAGGGCGCGTCCGCGACGGAGGGGATGAACGTCGTAGCCGGTGCCGACCCTCACGTCGTGGCGGCTTCGTGCTCTTTGATGAGCGCCTCCACCACCTCGAGGTCCTCTGGCGTGGTCAGCTTGATATTGGCGGGCTCGCCTTCGACGACGGTGACCGCGTGCCCCGTCGCCGCGACCAGCTGTGCGTCGTCGTCGCCGACGAGGCCCGCGTCAGCCGCCTCGCGATGCGCGCGCGCGAGTAGCTCGTAAGCGAAAGCCTGAGGGGTCTGGGCGAGCACTATGCGCGTGCGATCGAGGCTCTCCACCAGCCGGTTGCCTTCGACCCGTTTGACGGCGTCGCGGGGCGAGATGGCGGGAAACGCGGCTCCGGATTCCACCGCCGCCGCCAGCACTCGTCGCACCAGGGTCGCCGTCACCAGCGGGCGGGCGGCGTCATGTACCAGCACGAAGTCGCACTCGCCCAGGGCTGACAGGCCGGCGCGCACCGAAGCCTGCCGGCTCTCGCCGCCGGCCATCACCTTGACCTGCTTGCGGGGATGCAGCGCCGCGACCTCTCGCTCGGCGTTCTCGAGGCGGCTGGGAGGGCCGACGACCACGATCCTGTCGATCTCGTCGAGCGCGAGGAAGAGCTCCAGCACCCGCGCGAGGGTGGTGCGGCCGTTGAGGCGCACCAGCGCCTTGCTCCCGCGGCCCAGCCGTGAGCCCGAGCCGGCCGCGGCCACTATCGCCCCGACCGACACAGGCTTAGCCACTCTCAACCTTGCCGCGCGGGCCGCTGCGGCGGCCGTCCACCGCTGCCGGCTCAGCGAAGATCATCCTGCCCGCGGAGGTCTGGATCACCGACGTGACGACCGCGGTGATGGTCTGGTTGAGCAGGCGCCTTCCGTTCTGGATGACCACCATCGTGCCGTCGTCGAGGCTGCCCACCCCCTGCCCCGGCTCCTTGCCCTCACGCGCCACCATGACCACTATCTCCTCGCCGGGGATGGCCACCGGCCGCATCGCGTGGGCAAGCTCGTTGAGGTTCAGCACCGTGACGCCTTCGAGTCGCGCGATCCGGTTCAGGTTGAAGTCGTTGGTCATGATTCCCCAACTCTTACGTTTTGCGCTCCGCACGAGATGGGCGTCGATCTCCACGCTCGGTGAGACTTCGTCATCGACCACCTGAAGCTGGATGGCGGGGTCCTTCTGCATCTCGGTCAGGACGTCGAGCCCTCGCCTCCCCCGCCGGCGACGGGTGGCGTCGGCCGAGTCGGCGACTTGCTGGAGCTCTCGCAGCACCGAGCTGAGGATGATGAGCGGCATGTCGACGAAGCCGGTCTTGGCGATGTCGAGGATGCGACCGTCGATGATGACCGAGGTGTCCAGGAGAACACCGGACAGGCGGTGGCTCTTGTCTTCGCGGCCGCCGCCGAAGAAGAGCGCCGCCAGCTCGGCGCGGCGGGTCAGGCCGACCGAAGCGCCCTGGGCGGCCAGCAGGAGGGCGAGCACCGCAGAGAGCACGACGCCGTTCGGCAGGTCGCGCACGAAGACGCCGATCAGAGCGGCGATGACGAGTCCGACCACCACCCCCAGCAGGCCGCTCAAGAGGTCAGGCAGTGGAGTGCTGGTGAGCCGGAAGTTGAAAGTGCGCCAGCCGCCCAGCACGTAGGGCGTGCCGAGGTACCCGAATATCAGGCCCTCCAGCGCCGTCAGCCCGATGATCACCCAGCCGGGGTGAGGGTGGCCGAGACCACCGACGAGGAAATAGCCGAGCGCGAAACCACCAATCAATCCGAGTCCCGCCCCCA
>JBGOTG010000113.1:0-8394 GCA_041476405.1 Candidatus Dormibacteraceae bacterium
ACTCGATCGGAGCCTCTCCAGGTCCGCCAGCGCGCCGACCGCCGCCGTCCAGGCAGCGTGCGCGGTCGCGACCCCGGCTCTCAGCTCGAGCGCCCCTGCGTAGCCATCCAGCAGCTCGGTCTGCGTATCCGTGTCGAGCAGGGCCTGGTGCTCGTGCTGGCCGTGCAGGGCGACCAGGCCACGGCCGAGCTCGCGTAGCTGGCCAGGGTTGGCCGGGCGCCCATCTATGTGAGCGGAGCCCCGCTTGCCGAGCTCCCTCCGGAGCACGAGCGAGGTTCCTCCCGACTCGAAGACTCCCTCGACGGTGGCTTTCGCGGCCCCGTGCCGTACCTGGTCGGGCCCGCCCCGGCTCCCAAGTGTCAACCCCAGCGCGTCGACGATGAGCGACTTGCCGCTGCCTGTCTCTCCTGTGAGCAGGTTCAGCCCGGCGCCGAATCGAACGCGAGATTCGGCGACGAGAGCCAGGTCCCGGACCCTGAGCTCCCGAAGCATCATTTCATGGGGACGAGCGGACGGCCCCATCCAAGCTTTTCGCCGAGCCGGCGGTAGAACCTTTCGGGGGGGCTGAACCGAACGACTTTGAGGCGGCGCGGGTGCGCACCGCATCGGATCGTGTCGCCGGTGTCGACTGATCGGCTGCGCCGCGCCCCGTCGACGCGCATCTCCGCGGGTCCGCGCACCACTGCCAGGCTGATGTCCTGGCCCGGCGGGAACACGATGGGCCGCACCGTGAGCGCGAATGGGTTCATCGGCACCAGCACGAGGTCCCTCAGGCTCGGCTCGAGGATGGGCCCGCCGCTGGCCAGCGCGTACGCAGTCGAGCCGGTGGCGGTCGCCACCATGATCCCGTCCGCGTCGATCACGCCGACCGCCTGGCCGGCGACATCGATCTCCACCCGGAGCATGCGGGCGTCACCGGATCGATTCACCACGACCTCGTTGAGGCCGATCGACCGCACGATGTTCCTGACTCCGCGACGTAGGGTGACCTGCAGGATGGTTCGCTCCTCGAGCCTGTAGTCCCCGCTGATCAAGCGCTTCAGGCCGTCCTCGACCTGCTCCGCCTCGAGCTCGGTCAGGAAGCCCAGGCGACCCAGGTTGACGCCGAGCAACGGGATGCCGCGCGGAGCGGCCAGCCTGGCGCCCGCCAGGAAGGTGCCGTCGCCGCCGAGTGTCACCACCAGGGTCGTGCCCTTGAGCCGTCCGGCCAGCGCGCTGACCGGCCCGTCGCGATCGGCCTCCCAGGAGTCCATCTTGAGCGCCGCGAGCGCCTTGATCGTGGCGTCGACCACCGCCCTCTCCGCCCGGGGTCCGTGCAGGATGCAGACCCTGTGCGGAGGCGTCGCGGTCTGGAGGGCGCCCTTTGACTTCATGCCGGCGCCAGGTGCAGGAAGATCTCGCGGTTGCCGTCGGCGCCCGGCAGCTCAGAGGGTGCCACCGCCTGCACCAGGTACCCGTTGGCTGCGCACCACTCGCACAGGCGCTGAAGCGCGGCGTCGATCGCGGCCTGGTCGCGAACGATGCCTCCTTTCCCCACCTCGGAGCGGCCGACCTGGAACTGGGGCTTGAAAAGGGCGACGACATCGGCACCGGGCGCTGTCCGACGCATGGCTGGAAGCACCTTCTCCAGCCCGATGAACGAGACGTCGATGACGATGAGGCTGACGTGTTCGGGGAAGGCTTCCAGCTCCCTGGCGTTGACACGCTCGATGACCACCACGCGAGGGTCCTGCCGCAACCGCCAGTGCAGCAGGCCGCGCCCCACGTCGATCGCGTAGACCCTGGCCGCGCCGCGTCTCAGCAGCACGTCGGTGAAGCCGCCCGTCGAGGCCCCGATGTCGGCGCAGACGAGACCATCAGGGTCGACCCCGAAGGTCGTCAGCGCCGGACCTAGCTTCAGGGCGCCACGGCTTGCGTATTCGGGGCCGGCCTCGACCGAGATCGGGGCGTCCTCGCTGACCGCCCGGTCAGGGTGCCGCACGGTTTCCCCGGCCACCCTCACCTTGCCGGCCATGATCAGCGCCTGCGCCCTCTCTCGAGACTCCGCCAGCCCGTTTCTCGCCACCAGCACGTCGAGGCGCGGCACGGTTAGAGGATGAGCCCCGCGGCGATGCCCAGCACCGCGCCGACCAGCACCTCCACCGGCGTGTGACCCAGGAGCTCCCGCAGCTTCGCCTCTTGCACGCCGCGCATATGGACGAGATCTTCGACGAGCCGGTTCAGGATGGCGGCCTGGCGGCCGGCTGCGCGTCGCAGGCCTGCGGCGTCGTACATGACCACGAACGAGAAGATAAGCGCGATCGCGAACGGGGCGGAAGTTATCCCCGCATATTTACCGACCGCCGTGGTCATGCCCATGACGATGGCGCTGTGACTGCTCGGCATCCCGCCCGTCACCGCGAGCACGCGGAGGTTCAAGCGCCGCTCGCGCACCGAGTAAAGGATGACCTTGGCGGTCTGCGCGATAGTCCAGGCGACCAGCGGCGCGACCAGGAATCTCATCCCTTGCGGGCTTGCAGCACGGCCGGGGTGGGACTTGCCGATTGCACAGAGGCCGCGAGGCGGTCGGCGTTCGCCTTCAGCGCCTCCAGGCGCTTTTCCGCTTCGGCGAGCAGGCCTGCCGCGCGTTGATGGGCGGCGACGAGCTCCTCCAGAGGGGCCGTGCCGTCCGCCAGCTTTGCGATCGTGCTCTCCAACCGGACGAGCACATCGTCGAAGGTCGCATCGGACGATTCCGCAGAAGTCATGTCACTGTCGCCGCGACGCGGCCCAGGATGCCGTTGACGAACCGGCCGGCCTCCTCCCCCGAAAAGGTCTTGGCCAGCTCGATGGACTCGTTGATGGCGGCCTTCGTCGGCACGTGCCTGTCGATGGTGATCTCGTAGACAGCGATTCGCAGCACGATGCGGTCGACCTTCGCCATCTGCTCAAGCTTCCAGTTCTCGGACGTTTCGCTGAGGATGGCATCGAGCTTCTCGCGGTTGGCGATCACCCCGCGCACGAGCTGCGTCGCGAAGTGCTTTACGTCGCTGGTGGCTGCGCCCTCGGCGGCGTGGTAGCGCAGCACCTCGTCAGGATCGTCGCCTGAAGTCTCCAGTTGAAACAGGACCTTGAGCGCCAGCTCCCTGGCCTGGTGTCGTTTACCCACTCCCTAGCTGGCAAACGCGACGCTGGAGACGAAGACGTTGACCTCCCCCACTTCCAGCCCGAGCATTCGCTCCGTCGCCTCGACGACGTTGGCCTGGACGGCGCTCGCCACCTCCGCGAGCTTGCCCTCCGAGTCGACGGTGATGAATACCTCGAGGTGAATCGAGCGGTCGGCCTCCACCTGGACGCGGACCCCACGATGCGCGGTCTGCCGCCGCACCCAGTCGCCGAAGTGGCGGGCCGCCGTCTCGTCCATTCCGGCGACGCCTTCGACCTCGCATGCCGCCAGGGCGGCGATGCTGGCGATGACCTCGTTGGCCACTCGGACCGCTCCGTGCGCCCCGTTCTGTCCCATCCCCGGCATGCTACGCCCTGCCCCCGTAGGCCCGCCAGGCCGCTCGCAAACCGGCGGTTCGAAGACTCGCCTACGCGCGCTCCATGTACGTCTGGGATCGTGTATCGACCCTGATGAGGTCGCCGGGCTGGATGAACAGCGGAACCTGGATCTTGGCGCCCGTCTCCAAGGTGGCGGGCTTGGTCGCGCCCGAGACCGTGTCGCCCTTGAACCCGGGGTCGGTGTTCACCACCCTGAGCTCCACGTTGATCGGCAGCTCCACCCCGATGAGCTTGTCCACGTACCGCAAGAGATAGGCGGGGCTGCCCTCCTTGAGGAACGGGAGCACCGACTCGATCATCTCCTCGTCGACCGGGACCTGGTCATACGTCTGGGTGTCCATGAAGTAGTGGTGGTTGCCGTCGGCATACAGGTAGGTGGCTTCTTTCTTGTCGATGCGGACTGTCTTGAACTTGTCTCCGCTGCGAAAGCTGTGCTCGAAGATCGACCCGGTCAGAAGGTTGCGCAGCTTCGCTTTGATTACCGCGCCGGCGCGAGCGAGCTTGATGTGCTCGACGCTGACCACGCTGAGAAGCTGACCGTCCATCTCGAACATGGTCCCGTTGCGAAAATCACCGGTCGATATCACCGGTGTCTCGAGGTGGCGGGCGGTTTGGGCCCATTCGAACTCTCGGTCAGGAACTCCATCGCGAGGAGGTACCCGGAAAAGCCGAGCCCGGCGATGACTCCCCTGGCCGCGCGAGCGGTGACGCTCTTCGAACGGAACTCCTCACGCGCGTGAATGTTGGAGAGGTGGACCTCGACAGCCGGCACGGCGAGGGACTGCAGGCAGTCGAAAAGGGCAAGCGAGTAGTGCGAGAGGGCGCCTGGGTTGATGACGATGCCCAGCGATCCGGGCGCCTCCTTCTGGAGAAAGTCGATCAGCTCTCCTTCGTGGTTGCTCTGGAACACGCTGACCTCGACTCCGAGCTCGCGCGCCTTTGCGCGCACGGTCTTGACGAGGTCGGCGTACGAGCGAGCGCCGTAGATGTGAGGCTCGCGCTTCCCGAGCAGGTTCAGGTTCGGCCCGTTGACGATGACTACCCGTTTCACGCGAGCGCTCTGCGCAGGACGCGCCTGACGATCGCCGACGGCACGGCGTGCCCGGGTTCTGCGTGTCCAAGCCGGCGGGGCAGCACCCATGCGACCTTTCCTCGGCGGGCCTTCTTGTCGCGCGGGATCGCGGCCAGCACCTTAGCGATGTCGACCCTGGGCGCCCTGTCCGGCAAGCCGTAGGCGGTCAGGATCGCGTCCTGGGACTCGACCAGCCGCTTGCCGCACAGGTCCATCGCCAGCGCGATCCGAGCCGCGACCCTCATTCCAAACGCGACGGCGCGGCCATGAGAGATTCGGAAACCGCTCGCCGCCTCGAGCGCGTGGCCGGCCGTGTGGCCGTAATTCAAGATCGCACGCGGCCCCTGCTCGCGCTCGTCCTTCGCGACGATCAGCGCCTTTGCCATCACACACTGGAAGACCACGCGCTCTAGAGCGGCACGGTCTCCTGCGAGGAGCCGTTCCCGGGTCTTCAGCAGCAGCTCGAACAGGCCGTGGTCCATGGCAACGGCGTACTTTACAACCTCGGCGAACGCGTCCCTGTAGTCGACAGGCGGCAGCGTTTCGAGGAAGTCCAGGTCGGCCACGACGGCGGCCGGCTGCCAGAAGGCGCCGATCGCATTCTTGGATCGCATCCCGTTGACGCCGGTCTTGCCCCCGATGCTGGAATCCACCATCGCCAGCAGGGTCGTAGGCACCTGGACCACTCGGATCCCGCGCTGCCAGGTCGCTCCCGCAAAACCGCCCACGTCCCCCACCGTCCCGCCTCCCACGGCGATCACGCACCCGCCGCGGTCGACCTTCTGGCGCTCCAGGAACGCGAGCACGTCGCCGAAAGCGGCCATCGACTTCGACCGCTCGCCGGGACGCAGCACGTGGATCGGGGTCTTGACCCCCGCACGCTTGACCGCCCTGGCCACCTTCTTCGCCCACGGCAGGACGTTCCGGTCGGTCACTATCGCGGCTGACGTCGGGTCCAGGCGGGCGACCGCGCTCCGCAGCTCGCGCTGGATGTTGCTCCCGATCACCACCGGGTAGCTGCCCGCCGGCGCCTCGACGATCAGTCTGACCACAGCTGCAAGATCTCCTCCGCGACGACGTCTGCCGGGCGGTCCCCATTGACGCGGTGGACAGCTTCCAAGTAGCGCGGCCGGCGCTCCGCGAGCAACGCCTCAAGCTCGGCGCGAGACCTGGTGGCGACCAGCGGCCTGTTCGTGGCGGCGCTGACCCTGCTCCAGATCGTCTCGAAGCCGCAGTCGAGGAACACGGTGGTGGAACGTTCGAGGATGAGCCGCCAGCTTGAATCGTCGACGGGCGCGCCCCCGCCCAGGGCGACCACCGTCCCCCGCTCGAGCACCGTCGGCAGCAATCGAGCTTCCATGGCTCGAAACGCGTGCTCGCCCCGCGTGGCGAAGATCTCAGAGATGGCCATCCCGGCCTCGTTCTCGATTACGAAATCCAGGTCAACGAACGGCGCGGCCGCGCGCTGTGCCACCTGGACGCCGACCACGGACTTGCCGCAGCCCATGAAGCCGATGATCGCCAGCGCCGGCTTCAGACGCCGCTCGGATTGGATTGGGCGGCGGCTCCGCCGCCGGTGCGACGCCTTTCCGACTGAACGAACACCTGGTCCCGGAAAACACCGGGGTTCGGAAGATGGTTGAGCACCTCAGCCCCCTGGGCGCCGGCAGCGTCCACCTCGACTCGGCCGTAGCCGAGCATCCGGCCGACGAGCGACTGCCTGGTCGTGCAGTCCTGGACCCTGTCGATTGGGATCATCTTCGACTGCCTCGCGAACACGCCGCTCTCGATCTTGATGCGCTGGTCGGTCAGGGTGTAAGCGGTCGACCTCCAGCGAATCCAGACGACGATCAGCCACAGCCCGGCGATCGCTATCGCCGCCAGGCTGACGATGGTGCGGAAGTGGGTGATCCCACTGTGGGGCACCGTGGCATCGACGACCGCGGCGGCGATCAGCAGGATGACAGGGACGACCAGCGATTTGACGAGGACGATCCAATGCTGGTGGTCCTTGAGGATCAGGTTTTCTCCGGGCAGCAGTTCACTCGCCATCGGGCACTATTGTCCAGCAATCAGCCGGTCGCATCACGCCCCGCCGCTTGCGCCTTGTCAGGGCAGCAGGTACAGCACGATCAGCGTGCCTGCGGCCAGGTAGGGCCCGTACGCGATGGTCCCTTTGAAAGTGCGCCGCCACACGATGAACACAATCGACACCAGCCCGGCCATGAAGACGCCGTCGAAAACCGCCTGGATGGTTGAAAGCGGGCCCAGCAGCAGCCCCATGAACGTGGCGAGCTTTACGTCGCCCAGCCCGAGCGCCTCGCCTTTGAAGATCGCCCAGCCGATGACCGCCAGCAGCAGGAAGAGCAGACCCGCGCCCAGCCCTGTCGCGATTCCGACCCACCAGGGCTGATTCAGCAGGCTCAAGCCGAGCGCGAGGACCATGGACGGGAACATGACGCGGTCCAGGATCAGCCGGTGCTCGAGGTCGAAGAAGATCACCTGGACGAGGACCAGCACGAAAACGCTCCGCTCGAAGAGGTGCAGCGAGGGGCCAAGGTGAAAGCCGAAGACGGCAAAGAGCGCTGCGGCCAGGATCGGGGGCCCGTAGATCTGCCACGTCCGGTTGCCAGGCTCGAGCTCTTCCAGGCGCGCCAGCCGCACCGACCCCCAGCGGACCAGCCACCCGCCCGCCGCGCCGACGACTCCCCACGCCAACGCAAAGAGGAGCGCCGTCACGGCTCCAAAGTCTCCCGCATTGCGGAGAGCGGCGCGTCCCGGCCCGTCCAGACCTTGAACGACGTAGCGCCCTGAGCCAGCAGCACTCCCCAGCCGTCGGCGGTGCGCAGCCCCAGCGACCGGGCCTTGCGCACCAAAGGGGTGCCGCCGGACACGTATACGAGGTCGATCACCGCGCCGTCCTTCGGGAGCGCGGCCGGGCGGATCGGCATCTCCTCACGCCGTCCGAGAGGCGTGGCGTTCAAGAGCAGGTCGGCCGAGCGCACCAGCCGCGGAAGCGCCCGGTCGCTCCACGCGATGACCCTGCCCGGAAGGTCGTCGTCTTCGGGATGCCTGGACACGAAGGTCAGGTGGGCGCCCTCGAGGGCCACCGCCGCGGCCCTGGCCGAACCGCCGACGCCAAGGATCACGACGTCCGCGCCGCCGGGCAGCAGGCCCACCTCTGAGATTGCGGACCGGATCCCGGCGACGTCGGTGTTGGAGCCGACCAGGCGCTCGCCCTCGTGCGCGATGGTGTTGACTGCGTGCGCGCGCACCGCGTCGGCGTCGAGCCCGTCGAGGCGATCCATCACTGCCGCCTTGTGCGGGATGGTGACGTTGGCCCCTGCCACGTCGGGTCCTCTCAAGCGCTCGACCGCCGCGGACAGCTCACCTGACGGCACGTCGAGGAGCTCGTACGTCCAGTCGAGTCCGGCTGCCCGAAACGCGGCGTTCTGCATGGCGGGACTGCGCGAGTACGAGATGCCGTGGCCGAGTAGGTAGATATGCAGACTATGAGCCGCTCACGCCGTACTTCTGGATGTCCCGCTCGAAATCCTGCTGGTTCGTCTCGAAGTGGGTGATGCCGGTACGGTCTGTGAAATAGAAGAGGTATGCCGTCTGCGGCGGGTTGATGCACGCGAGCAGCGCGGCCTTCCCAGGATTGCTGATCGGACCAGGCGGCAGACCAGCATGTTTGCGCGTGTTCCATGGCGAGTTCAACTGCAGCTCGGGGTAGGTCGGCTCGGGGGTGAGACGGCCGAGCCCGTAGAGTAGCGTCG
>JBGOTG010000114.1:0-8313 GCA_041476405.1 Candidatus Dormibacteraceae bacterium
ATCGAGGTCGAGGGCCAGCAGTCGATACGGAGCCGTGGGAGCTACCTCTTAACCTCGGGGTTGAGCAGGTTCGGCGGCCGGCCGCCGCGGACCGCGGTGACCATGTTGCGGGCGGCCATCGCTGACATCTCCGATCGCGTGCGCACGGTGGCGCTGGCGATGTGAGGGGCGAGCACAACGTTAGGCAGGCTGATCAGGCCGGGGTGCACCCCGGGTTCGCGTTCGTAGACGTCCAGCCCGGCACCGGCGATCTTCTTGGCGTTCAGCGCCTCGACCAGGGCCGCCTCGTCGATCACCGGTCCACGCGAAGTATTGATGAGGATCGCGGTCTTCTTCATTTGAGCGAACTGCGCTTCGCCGAGCATGTGCTGGGTCTCAGGGGTGAGCGGCACGTGCACCGACACGAAGTCGGACTCCGCCAGCAGCCGAGGCAGGTCGACCCGCGCCGCGCCCAGCTGCTGCTCGGCGTCTGGCGCAAGCGGATGCGGGTCGTAGTACAGCACTCGCATGTTGAAGCCCTTCGCCCGATGCGCGACGCCGCGACCAATCCGGCCGATGCCGATCAGTCCCAGCGTGGCGCCGAACACGTCGGCGCCGAGCATCATGTCGATCGCCCAGCCCTTGAACTTTCCCGAGCGGGTGAAGTAGTCGGCCTCGACGATCCTGCGCGCGGTCGCCATCATCAGGGTGAACGCGAAATCCGACGTCGCGTCGTCGAGCACGCCAGGTGTGTTTGTGATCATGACCTTGTGCGCGGTCGCGGCGCCTACGTCGATGTTGTCGAAACCGACGGCGACGTTGCTCACGATCTTCAGCCCGGGGGTCGACAGCACGATCTCGCGGATCGGGTCCATGAGCTGGCTCACGATCCCCATACAGCCTTCGGCCGCCTGCCGGATGCTCGCCTCGTCGAGCGGGCGCCCCGCAGGATATGTCACCACCTCCGAAGCCTCGGCCAGGATGGCAGGGCCCGGATCGAGGATCGGGTGCATCACGAGGACGCGAGGCTTGCCGCCTGTGCTCATGGATTCAGTCCGAGCTCCTCCGCTATCGGCTTCAGGGCATCGCGGACGATCTCCACGTGCTCGTCGAAGGGTATACCGAGGAGCTCCGCACCGTTGACCAGCTCCTCTCTGTGGACCGCCCGCGCGAATGCCTTGTCCTTCATCTTCTTGCGCACACCGGTCGGCTCCACTGCGCCAAGCGATTTATCGGGCTTGACCAGGGCGCAGGCGATGATGAAGCCGCACATCTCGTCGACGGCGTGGAGCGTCTTGCGAATTGGAGTGTCGCGAGGAACGTCGAGATACAGTGCGTGGGAGGCGATGTCGTCGAGGACGTCCTCGGGCCAACCCTTCTCGCGCAGCATCCCGATTCCACGCATCGGGTGGAGGTCGAGCGTCGGGCCGGACTCGTAGTCCCAGTCGTGGATCACGCCCAGCACCGCCCAGCGCTCTTCGTCCTCGCCGAAACGGCGCGCGTATGAGCGCATGGCCATCTCGACGCTTCGCATGTGCCGCCGAAGCTGCAGTGAAGGCGTGATCGTGGTCATCAGCTCCCAGGCCTCGTCGCGGGTCGGGGTCAACTGAGTTGAGACCGGGGGGCCGGCCGATAGATTTGGAGATCCAGGTGGTCCGAGCCGAAGGCAGGGGTGGCCTGGCTAGGAGCGCTCTCCTTAAGGGGTCCCCGCGTCGTGGGTAGCGGGGGCAGCGACGACGGGACGGGCCCCCTAACGCGCGGATCGGGCCGCATGGGCTCCAAAGATCCGGTTGGCATCCCCGGTTTCAACTCAGTACCTCCTTGAGGGTTGTGAGCAGTCGTTCGTGCTGCTCGCGGGTGCCGATCGTGATCCGAAGCCGGCCGTCGATCGGCTCACGATCGTAATGGCGCACGAGGATCTGGCGCTCGCGGAGCGCGTCGGCCACGGCCGCCGCCGCGCTGCCAGGAGGAGGTTGGACGAAGACGAAGTTGGCCGCCGACGGCGCCACCTCGAACCGCAGCTCCCGCAGCCGATCGGCGAGCCACGCGCGCTCGGCGACCACGTGGTCGACGATCTTCCGGTGGTGGTCCTCGTCCTGGATCGCGGCCACCGCGGCGACGATCGCAAGGCGGTCCATGTTGTACGAGTCCTTCACAGCGTCGAGGCCGGCGATCAACCGCGGATCGCCGATGGCGAATCCGATCCGCAGCCCCGCCAGCGCGTAGGACTTGGACAGGGTGCGGAGGATGAGGAGGTTCGCGTGCTTCGCGAGCAGCGTGATGCACGATTGCGGGGCGAAGTCCACGTAAGCCTCGTCGAGCACGACGACGCCCCGCGCCCTCGCAACGACATCCGCCACTGCCGCCTCAGCGGACCACGTGCCCGTCGGCGAGTTGGGGTTGACGAGGAACTTCAGGGGTGCGTGATCCTCGGCGAGATCCTCAGTCCACGTCCAGCCCTCGCCGCTCGGATGTGGGACTGCGACAGCTTCGTGGATCCGGCACAGCGGCTCGAACAGCGAGTACGTCGGCGTCGGATACGCGACATGGTCGCCCTTGCCGGCGAACGCCCGGAAGCACATCTCGATCAGCTCGTCGCCACCGTTGCCCAGCGCAACCTGCGACGGCTCCAGGTCGAGGTGTGCCGCGATGGCCGCCCGAGCCGGCGCGGCCGTCGGGCTCGGGTACAGGCGCAGCGAATCGCCGGCCGCGGCCTTGATCGCCTCCACGACCTTCGGCGAAGGGGGCAGCGGGGACTCGTTGGTGTTGAGCTTGACCCAGTCCTCGCCGTCGGCGGGCTGCTCGCCCGGGACGTACGGCTCGAAGCCCCGCAGGGCCCTCTTTAAGAAGCTTTCCGACATTACGAGGCCAGCCGGGAGATGATCGCCGACGCTTTGGCGCTCACTCCCGACTTGCCTCGAGCAAGAAGCATTCGAGCGCGAGGCGGGGGCTGACGTTCTGCTCGAGATAACCGAGCGTGTCGTAGGAGAGCTCCACCAGCCGCGCCCACCGGCCCTGCTCGGCGCCGCGGCTCGCGAGCATCCGGCGTCTGAGCTCGATCTGCCAGCTGGCGATGGCGAACAGGGCAGGATCTTCGGCGTCGCCTTCGCTGCGCCGCCACGCCATCTGGCTTCCGTCGAGCTCGGCAGCGACCTGCAGCGGCACGTCCGCCGGCGCGCCGAACACCTCCTCGAGGCGGCGGGTCCACTCGCGATGGAGGTGAATGACGTTCTCGTCCCCGGCGACGCGAAGGGCCCAGCCAGGCCGGCCGCGGGCCAGGCCGGCGACCAATCCCGCGCGCTCCGCGTCCACGCCGTTGGCGCGCAGCAACTGCTCGATCTCGGGGGCCGGGACCGGATGGAAGAACACGCGCTGGCAGCGCGAGACGACTGTAGGAAGGACCACGAAGGGGTTGAGGCTCGGGGTCGTCAGGACGATCACGCGGTGGGGATGCGGTTCCTCGAGCGTCTTCAGCAGGACGCCCTGGTCCTGGTCGCGCAGCCTCCCGACGTTGACCACGAGCGCGACACGGCGAGTCCCGACCGCGGGCTTGAGGTTGAGGAACGCCTGGAGGGAGAGCTCGTGGAACTCGGGCGGCTTGTCAGGCAGGAGCCTGATCTCGTTGATGGAGAGGGCCTTTATCCGATCGTCCTCCCAGTAGTCGGGGTGCCGTCCGAGCGGGGCTTCGGGCAGCAGCGCGGCCGCCAGCGCGCGCGCGGCGGTTGCCTTACCGAGCCCGGCTTCGCCGACGAACAGGTAGGCGTGCGCCAGGCGTCCAGAGCCGAGCTGCGAGCGCAGCTGGTCGAAGGCCTGGGTGTGCCCCACCATGCCGCCGAAGGGATCGCTCACGGGGTAACCGTATTGCCGCCCTTGGGGGCGGCGGCAGCTTCGCGCTCCATGGCCATGCGCTGGGCTCGACCCTGGAGCCAGACCTCTCGGATGCGCTGGAGAGCGGTGAAGTTGGTCAGGATCGCCAGCAGGAAGACGACCACGGTCAGCACGATGCCTCCGAAGATCAAGCCCACCACGGTCGCCACCACACGCTCGGGCCGCGCGAAAATGCCCGACTCGCACGTGAAGCCCAGGCTCTGCGCGCGCGCCCGCACATAGCTCACCAGGAACGAACCCGCCAGGGCCGCCACCGTCGCCAGCAGGAGCCAGCGCTGCAGCGGGCCGCTCATCGTGGCGAAATACGCCGCCAGTCCGATGTAGATCGCCCCTTCCGAATATCGATCGAGCGTGGAATCGAGGAAGGCGCCGTACGGATAGGCCCGACCCGACGACCGGGCGAGCGCTCCATCGAGTATGTCGAATGTGCCCGCGAAGGCAAGGACCACTCCGGCCAAGCGCAGGTCGCCCAGCGCCGCCAGCACCGCGGCGACAAAAGTCAGGGCGACACCCACCACCGTGATCTGGTTGGGCGTGATCGGGATGCGGCCGAGCGCCTTCGTCAACGCCTCCGCCCTGCGGCGGATCCACGTCTCAAACCGCGTCGTGAACATTTATCTCCTCGACCGTGCCGGGGTTCGCCTCGATTCGGACTGCGGCCGCCCCGCGTGCCTCCTCGTACACCTCGACGATCTGGGAAGCGACAGCCTCCCACGCGTAGCGGCGCGCCTTCTCGTGCCCATAAGCGCCCATCCGGCGCCGAAGCTCGGCGTCCCTGGCCAGGATGGTCAGCGCGGCTCCGAGCTCGGCCCAACCCTTGGGCTGGACGGTCAGGCTGTCCCGCCCCGGCTCCAGGACTGACATGTAGCCCTCAACCTCTGTTGCGACGACGGGCAGCCCGCTCGCCATCGCTTCGAGGAGCACGATCCCAAAGCTCTCCGCGCCGGTCGCGGGCGCGCAGAAGATGTCGGCGCTGCAGTAGTAGCGCGGCAGCACGGTGTCCGGCACGTAGCCCGCCAGCACGACGTCGGGCAGGCGGTGGCGCGCGATGTACGACTCCACCTTGCCTCGTAGCGGACCGTCGCCGACCACGATCAGGCGGCTCTTCGGCACGCGGGACTTCATGAACTCGAACGCTCGGAGCAGGTCGCCCAGGCCCTTGCGCTTTTCCAGTCGCCCGACGAAAAGGATGTTCACGCTGTCGTCCCGCAGGTGGCGGATCGGGGTGAGCCCCGGCTTGAAGACGTTGACGTCGATGCCGTTCGGGATCACCCGTACGGGGAAGTCCGGGAAGTACTGGTGCAGGAATTCGCTCGCCGGCTCGCTGACGGCGATCCCGCGATGCAGGTGGGCGAGGTAGGGCTCGAGCCACCGGCGGCCGTAGTAGTAACCGAGGTTGGAGCGGGCGAAGGCGTGGAACGTGCCCACGTTCGCGGTTGGGGACATCTTGAGCATGGTCATCGGCAGCGCGGGCATCAAAGGCTCGTGGAAATGGAGGATGTCGAAGCGCTCCTTCTGGATGATCGCGGCGACCTGGTCGGCGAGGTGGAAGCTGAGCGTGATCCGCGCCACCGAATCGTTGACAGGGATCGCGATGGGGGTTCCGATCCTGTAGAAGCGCGCGGTGTCGAAATCCACGTCGGCCCGGCTGGACGGCGCGAAGATGCGCGCCTCGTGGCCAAGTCGCCGGAGCTGGCGCGCAAGGTGCCGAACGTGGTCGTTCACGCCTCCAGGCGACGCGAAGTCGTATGGAGATACCAATCCGACTCTCATCGGGCGGTCACTACGGTGAGTCCGGCCAGATGCGGTGCGGGACGTGCCATTGCTCCGGGTGGCGCCGGATGAAACCCTCGATGTGACCGAGGAGCTCGTGGGTCACGCGAATCTCGTCCGCCTTTCGGTCGCCCGTGCTCTTCGCCACCACGGGCGGAGCAGCTTCTGCCATGTAGCTGTCGTCGGGCAGCCGGTAGACGCAGACCGGGAGCAGCGGGGTCCCCGACCGCAGGGCGATGGCCGCCGTGCCGGTGGGAATCGGTGCGAGCCGGCCGAAGAACGGCATCGGATGACCCGTCCCGGTGATGTCGCGGTCGATCGCGGTGATCACCATCTCCTTCTCGCGCAGGGCCTGGGTGACCTTGCGGATGCCGGGAACCGAGAGGGTCAGCACGCTGATGCCCAGGCGTGCGCGCGTGTCCCGGTACCACTCGAACAGGGCCCTCGGCTCCAGCTCCTCCGCGAAGAAGCTCACCGGTGAGAGGGTCGCCGCCCAGATCGCGGAGACCACTTCGTACGAGCCCATGTGGCACGAGACCGCCATCACCCCCTTGCCGAGAGCGCGAGCGGCTTCGAGGTTCTCCATACCCTGCACGTGCAGCAGCGGGCGCATCACCGACATCTGCGTGCGGGGCAGCAGCATCAGGTCCGCGTAGGCCTTCGCGTGGTTGCGGAAGTTGAGCCAGGTCGTGCGACGCAGCTCGCGTTCGTTCAGGTCCGGACGCGCTACCCCGATGTTGTACTGCAGCCGCGGACGCGCCAGCGGTGAGAACCAGAACGCGAACCGTGCCGCGAACACCGCGAGCGCATATGCCACCTTTCGCGGGAGTCGCTCCACGATCGATTGCACTGTCTTGAACGCGCGGTAGCGCCACACTCACCCTCGCTCGGGTTTGAACATAGGCCGGAAGGCAAACCACTGGTCTGGGCGTTCTCGGATGAAAGCCTCGAAGCGATGCACGATTCGCTGCATCAGACTCTCCTTGATTTCGCCATCGCCCGACGAGAGCGCGGCCTCAAGGTGGATGTGGTGCCGGCCCGAAGGGGTCATGTACTGGTAGGCGGGCATGAGGGCCGCTCCGGTCTTGAGCGCCAGCGCGCCAGGTCCGCCGGGGACCACCGCCCGACGCCCGAAGAACCGGACGTCGACGCCAGGACCTTCTTCCTGGTCGCATACGAGTCCCACCATTCCGTTGGCATTCAGCGCCTGGATGATGTCGCGCACCGCGGGCCGGCCGACGACGAGCACGCGGAGGCCGTAACGCTCACGCGTCTTCACCACCGCGTCGTTGAGTGATCCCGGGAAGCGGCCGGTCACAGCCATGATCGGATAGCCGAGGGCGCCTCCATATGAGCCCGTGTTGTCCCAGGAGCCCATGTGGGGCAGCGCCAAGAGCACGCCCTTACCGCCTGCCAGCGCTGCCTCCAGATGCTCGATTCCATCGATATCGGTACGTCGGATGAGCTCCTCCTTGGTGAGGCTTCCCATGAGCAGGAAGTCCAGGAGCATGCGGCCGTAGTTCTGAAAGGCCCGCCGGACCACCCGAGCGACCTCCGGGTCCGCCGGCGCCAGCCCAAGCGCGGCGGCGTAGTTGTCAAGGGCCGCGCGCCGCTGCGAGCGGTTGAGCCAGTACCACGCGGCCCCTCCGGGGCTCGCGACGGCATGGCGGAACGCAGGCGGGAACGCCCTGACGACCCGCCCCCCTGCCCTGTAGGCAGCCGAGCCCAGCGAGACGTCGCGGCCCTGCGACGGCCTAGACGCCCGACCGGCGCTATGCGGGCGCCTATCCAGCGTCAACTCCTCCGCTGCTCGCTCACGCATCTACGCGATGCGCTCGCTGCGCTGCTCGGCGCTTCCTTGGCTTCGGCCCGTCGATGCCGCCGCAGAGCTCGCGAAGTCCCACCGAGCTCGGCTAGCGCCGAGCAGAGGTGGTCGCCGGTTTCGCTCGCGCGACGCGGCGGACACGACCGTTCGCCCCGGCTTTACCACCATCGATGAACTCCTCCACTAGGCGCTTGGCTTCGTTGTCGCTGTACTGCACAGGCGGCGACTTCATGAAGTAGGAGCTGGGGCCTTCCAGCGCTCCTCCAATGCCCCTGTCGAGGGCCAGTTTGCAGCAGCGAACGGCGTCGATGACGATGCCGGCGGAGTTGGGCGAGTCGTGCACCTCGAGCTTGAGCTCGACGTTGAGAGGGACATCGCCGAAGCTGCGACCCTCCAGCCTGATGTAGGCCCACTTGCGGTCGTGGAGCCAGGGCACGTAGTCGGAGGGGCCGATGTGAACGTTGTCGGCGCCGATGTCGTAGTCCATCTGGGAGGTGACCGAGCGCGTCTTCGAGATCTTCTTCGACATCAGGCGATCGCGCTCGAGCATGTTCAGGAAGTCGGTGTTGCCGCCGAAGTTGAGCTGGTAGGTTCGCTCGAGCTTGACGCCCCGATCGCGGAAGAGGCGCGTCAGGACGCGATGGATGATGGTGGCCCCGACCTGCGACTTGATGTCGTCGCCGATGATCGGCAGGCCCTTCTCTTCGAAGCGCTTCTGCCAGTAAGGCTCGCGGGCGATGAAGACCGGAATGCAGTTGACGACGGCCACATCTGCCGCGAGAGCCTGCTCCACGTACCACTTGGTCGCCTCTTCGGAACCGACCGGGAGATAGCTCACCAGCACGTCG
>JBGOTG010000115.1:0-8275 GCA_041476405.1 Candidatus Dormibacteraceae bacterium
AAGGTCCACTAAATTGACCAGAACCCAAGGTGGAGCGAAAGGCCGGATTCACTCCGGCCGTCACCTGTGCCTCGTCCAAGCGCCTCCATGCAACGTGTCACTCGGAGGGGGTCCCACGGGGGAGGCCTGCCTCACCCGTGCCCGTGAATGACACGAGCCCCCTGCCAAGCGACAGGAGGCTCGCGCCGCGAAGAGGGTGTGGTACCTCGAATCCTAGTCATCGCGGCCCCAATCCGGTAGTGCGCAACATACAAATCAACGGCGCTCACCTTGTGGCTCGCGAGGCATTTAGAATCGGGTGACGATGGACGAAAGCGTGCTGATGCTGCTGGTCACCGTGGCCTTCTTGACGCTCTACGTCATCGGCGTCGGTGGGACGACGGCGACCGCCATCCGGATCCGTGAGTCGTGGCGCCACCGCAAGCCCGATGGAATCTCGTTGGAGCCGCGGCCGGGTGCAGAGCTGACTCTGGCCGCACCAACGCTTCCCCGAGCGATGAGACAGCTTCGCATGCTCGGGTGGATTGCATTTCCGTTCGCCCTGTTCCTGGGCCTGTTCGCCAACCCGACACATCCGATGCTGGTGCCGCTGACGGTGATCGTGATGGTCGCCCTCAACGCGTTCTACTTCACGGCGATGCAGAGCATGGGTGAGCCGCTGACGCTCACCGAGGACGGTTTCCGAATCGGCACGCGCGGCGAAGAGCGCTCGGTGCGCTGGATCCATGTCACCGACCTCATCGGCGCGCGCATCGGCGCCTTCAAGGGCATGCGCATGTCCGAGAAGGGCGAGTGGCAGGACCCGAAGCTGGTGCCGAACGTGATCTTCTACCGCCTGAACCGTGCGCTCGTGCATTCGAGGAAGAACCTGCTTCAGCGTCTGAGTGGTCTCAGCTACTACGACGGATCCATCCGCAACGCCTTCGGCATTCCGACCGACCAGCTGTTGAACGCGATGCGCGAATGGCAGCGGCGGGCCGTCGACGCCGAAGCACCTCCCTTCCGCCGCCCGCGACCAGGGGAGCGCATGGAGCAGCGGCCCTAGACCCGCCGCTGCGACGTCTCAGGCGCGCGATTCCTTCAGAACTCGAGCCAGCTGTCTGGTGTCGAACGGGTGGGCGAGGCGCAGCACGAAATGCTGCAGGCCGGCGTCCAGCCATTCCTGGATCTCCCTCGACGACCGTACCGTCACGTTGGATGTCCTTTCGATCTCTTTCGGGTCCCGGCCGACCTTGAGGCACCACTCGTCGAGGACCTTCGACTTGTGCGCGAAATCCTCCGGCGAGCCCAGCATGTTCCACATCTGGGCGTGCTCGGCCACCAGCCTGAGCGTCACCTTTTCGCCACCACCCCCGATCAGGATCGGCATCGGTCCCGCCGGCCCCGGCTTCAGCTTTTCGATCCTCTCCTTGATGCGCGGCAGGGCCTCTTTCAGGGTGCGCAGCCGGTCCCTCGCCTCGCCGAATTCGAAGCCGTACTCCTCGTAGTCGCGCTCGAACCATCCGGCTCCGATCCCGAGCACGAAGCGGCCACCCGAGAGCTGGTCGATTGTGCCTGCCATGTATGCGATCAGGTCGGGATTCCGGTAGCCGACCGAGGTGACCATCGGACCGATCTGCGGCGCTCGCGTCTCGATGGCGGCGGCGGCGAGCAGCGACCAGCACTCGAACTGGTTTCCCTCGGGGTCGCCGTACAGGGGGTAGAAGTGGTCCCAGAACCAGATGCTGTCCACACCCAGCGCGTCCGCACGCAGCCACGCGTCGCGCAGCTCACGGATCGTGCACTGCTGAGGATGAATCGTGACGCCGACCTTGAATCGCCTCTCTGCTGTCATCGGTCAGCGATTATCCTCTCCATCTCATGATCAGCAACCTGGCGCCGGCGGCGGTCGATCCGACGACTGCGCCGCAAGACTTCTGGATGCGCTACCACGCGTTTCGCCGGCTCCGGCATGCCGAGACGCGCCCAGAAGATCCTGCGAAGCCAGACGACCTCGTCGAGCAGGAAATGAAACGGCCCGACCCGTTCCGCATCCGCTACCGATATGAGATGGCTCGCGACGGCGTGCTGCTGAGCTGGTTCTACGCGAGCACATCGATGCCGGGCAGCCCGGGTCACGACACCAACAAGCACATCCTGTGGGCTGAGGCATCGGTCCACCCAGAGCACAGGCGCCGCGGGATCGGACAGGGATGGATCCCGCTGACGCTCGAGCTGATGGACCGGCACGGCTGCACGACGCTCTCGATGGGCACCGAGGAGGAATCGGGCCGCGCGTTCATGACATGGATGGGAGCAGAGGCGAAGTTCAGCGGAGCGGAGAACCGCCTCGAGCTGTCGGCGGTGGATTGGGACATGGTCAAGGCGTGGGCGCAGGACGGTCCACGCTCGTCGCCGACCTCAAGGTTTGAGGTCTACGACGGCCACCTTCCGGAGGAGATGTGGGAGGAGTACTGCCCGCAGCTCAGCACGATGCTCAACACCATGCCGTGGGAGCAGATGGACCATGGCGAGATCGTGGTCACGCCGGCTCAGCTCGCCGAGTGGTACGGGCGGTTGGACATGGAGGGCACGGTCGAGCACACGATGCTCACGCGAGAGCCGGACGGCATCATCTCGGGGATCACCGACCTGCAGTACGCGCCCTACACGCCGAAGATGGTCCACCAGGGCTTCACCGGGGTGCGCACCGACGCGCGTGGACGCGGTCTGGGCAAGTGGCTGAAGGCGGCGATGCTGCTACATGTTCGCGAGGTCTATCCGAAGGTCGAGCGGATCGTCACCGATAACGCCGGCTCGAATGGGCCCATGCTCGCCATCAACAGGAAGCTGGGTTTCCGGGAGTACAGGTCCGGGACCGAGTATCAGATGAGCCGCGACAGCCTGGTCGAGCGACTCGAGGAGCTGGCCGGGAAGCGCTGACGTTCCCCGCCCAGGGTGGGCCCGGCCGCAAGGCCCTCTAGGCCCGGCGGCTGTTCCTGATGCTCCGGCCGAGCAGGATGACGCCGATCACTATGAACAGCGCCGGCAGCGCAGCCTTGACCACGGGCTGGTCGTTCATCCCGCTGATGTCGAGGACTGATTCGAAGAACACGAACCCGACCAGGAAGATCATTGCGGCGATGAACATCAAGTTGCGACCCTGCTTGATGAGACCGGTCTCCCGCTCACGAAGGCCCTGAAGAAACAGGCCGACGCCGACCCCGCCGGGCGCTACGAGCGCCCATGCGTACGCCCAGCTGGCCCAGCTGCCTGTGCTGTTCTGGACAGCGAGCACTATGCCGACCATGGTCAGGATGCCGCCGGGGATGGCGGCGCCCGTGCCGAGGCTGACGAACCCGACGATCAGCAGCGTCAGCCCGGGGATGATCACGAACAGCGGCCACCCGTACGAGCTCAGGTCGATCGCGAACAGCTGGACAAACAGGTAGAACGCTCCGACCACCACCAGGACGACACCGACGGCGACCCCGGCGCCGCCGCGGTGGTGTGCAGGCGGCGGTGGAGCCGTCATCACCGGAGCGGGAGGGGCCGGTACAAACGGAGATGGCGGCGCAACAATTGGCCCGACGGGCTGGAAGGCCTCGACGGGCGGCTCAGGCGGCGCATCCGTCGTTTCGTGAGCAGCAGTCGCAGGTTCGGCGGCCGCATCGGCATCAGGCGTCGGGGCCTCGGCAGCCGCCTCGGGCGCCTCTGCCGGCGGAGCCGGTTCTTCGATCGGTGGAGGCGGGTCTTCGGTCGGCGGCAGACTCACGTCCTTCTTGGGAGCGAAAACGTCGGGGCTCCCCGCCAGCGCGTCTGCGCCCACGTGGGCCATACCCTCGTTCTCGGCGGCGTCGTGCGCGTCGCTGTCGGGCGGGTTCTGATCCGGTGGCGGCCGGCCGGCGCTGGACTTCTTCGATCTCGGCATGGCGATCAGCTTAACGCGGACCCGAGACCCCTCAACCGGTCCCTTTCCCGCGCCCCATCCCGAACATCGGATTTACCGGCCCGTGGCCGGAGCCGATCTCGAGCGAGAGCTCGATCGCGCCGCTGATGAACTCCTTGGCCAGCCGGACCGCCGCGAGCGGCTCGAGACCCCTGGCGAGGCCGGCCGCGATGGCCGCCGAGAAGACGCACCCGCTCCCGTGCGTGTTCTCTGTCGAGACCCGCGTACCCTGCAGCTCGACCATCTCGGAGCCGTCCCAATAGACGTCGGTCACGTCGCCGTCCGCATGGCCGCCCTTGACGACGGCGGCGCGCGGCCCGAGGGCGACCAGGTCGCGGGCCGCCTGCCGCCGTTCCGCGATGGTCCGGATGCGCCGGCCGAGGATCACCTCCGCCTCTGGCAGGTTGGGCGTGAGGACCGCGGCCAGCGGGAGCAGGCGCGCACGCAGGGCGTCGATGGCGTCGTCGCGCAGCAACTTCGCGCCACCTTTGGCGACCATCACGGGGTCGACGACCAGGTTCCTGATCCTGTGAGCCTCGACGGCGGTGGCGACTGCCTCGATGATCGCCGACGAGGCCAGCATCCCCGTCTTGGCCGCCTGCACGCCCAGGTCGCCAACCACTGCGTCGATCTGCGCAATGATGATCGCAACGGGCAGCTCGAAGATTTCGGTGACGGCAACGGTGTTCTGAGCGGTGATCGCCGTGATCGCGGAGGTGCCGTGGACGCCCAGCGCCGCGAAGGTCTTGAGGTCGGCCTGGATGCCCGCGCCACCGCCCGAATCCGACCCCGCGATGGTCAGAGCCACCGGCAACTTCACGACGGCCTGTAGCGCCGGGCGCCCAGGTAGACCGCGGCAGCCACAGCGGCGCTGACCAGCCCGCTGAGGTCGGCGCCGTGCAGGCCGCCGATCAGCCCGTCGTTGAAGAACGTCGGCGCCGTGCCCAGATTGCTGAACAGGTTGCCGTAGTTGACGAAAGCCAGGCTCACGACGGTCCCGGCCGCCCAGGCAGCGAGCGCCATCGCGGCGCGCGGCCGCCCGTCGAAGAAGAAGAAGCTCAGGAGCACTACCGCGCCCCAGGCAGGAGCCCAGAGGTACGTGAGGATCAGGAAGTCCTCATACGCCAGGTGGAAGTCGCTGACCAGCACCGCGTAGGCGGCCAGCACTGTGCCGAGCACGCCGCATCCGAGCGCCGCCTGCCAGCGTCGCAGCCGGATGCCCATCGCCAGCGAAACCAGCCCGGCCGTGTACACGTCAAGGTAGTTGGCCCAGATCTCCCCGACCACCACGAACACGAAGAAGGGGACCGCAACCCAGGCGGGTGCATGGGCGCTGATCACCGCCAGCACGCCCTGGTCGGCGGCCAGGCGTGAATCGATGGTGGGCAGCAGCAGGCCGAAGAGGCCGAGCAGGAGCATGGGCAGCGTCACGCCGATCACCGGCCACAAGGTCACAGCTCGAACCGAGCTGGACGCCGGGAGGTAGCGCGAGTAGTCGCTCGCGAACGGGTACCAGGAGGCGACCAGCGCAAAGCAGGTCATCAAACCGAGCACGAAGGCTCCCGGGTAATCGCCCCCCGATGCGGTCGGCCCCTGGCTCCAGTGGAACTGAGGCGCGAGGAAGAGGAACAGCGCGACGAGAAGGGCCGCGAACACGATCGCGCCGTAAGTTTCGAGGACCTTGATCGTCTGGTGACCGAACACCGCGACCACGACGCTGATCGCCGCGATGACTATCACGAGCCCGAACGTGACGAGCCGGTTTCCGCCACCGAACAGCTGCGCGCCTGCCTGGGCCGCGATCACGCAGTCGACCGCGAACCACCCGATGGCGAGGAACAGGGTCAGCGCGGCGCCGAGATAAGAGCCGCGCAGGCCGAAGATCCGTCGCGTGTAGACGATCTGCGGCAGGCCGGTCTTGGGCCCGGTGTTGCTGAGCAGGCCGAGGATGACGGCTGCGGCGACTGTTCCCAGCGCGGTGGCGATGAGGCCGTCCCAGACCCCAAGCCCGTAGTACGTGGTCAGCAGGCTGGCTGTGAACAGGCTGGCGTAGTTGACAAACGCTCCGGCCCACAGAAACCCGAGCTCGCGGGGCAACCCATGACGGTCGGCCGCGGGGATCGGGTCGATGCCGTGGCTCTCGACCTCGCCGAATGCGTCCGCCGTCGTGTGCGTCGCCGCCGTGTCGCTGATGGCGCATCCCTCCGCTGGCATTACCCAGTTCAGGTTCATGCGGTCGGCGCGTGTCGCGCCCTCTCAGCCCGGACCGCCGAGCTCCCGCCAGCAGCCGATGTTACGCCGGTCGGAGCGGCTCTAGTTGATCCGCCAGGGTGCGGGGAGGAGGTGGGCCAGGATGCGGTAGACCTCGGGGTTGAGGGCAAGGCCCACGTGGCTGCCGTTGACCTCGATCGCGTTCACATCCTGCCGCAGGCAGGCTCGCCAGTTGACGACGCCGTCAGTGCGCGAGTAGAGAGAGGTCGTCGGCACGCGCGGCGGCGCGGCGAGGTCGCGCAGGAACCGCATCTCGACCGACGCGGGATGGCCGTAGCGGAACACGTTGTACACGTGCGCAGCCCTTACTCCGGCCATCGTCAAAGGGTGGACATCGAAGGGATCGCGCAGCGGCGAGCCGAGCGTTATCACCTGCTCGACGAGCTCAGGCTTTCGATGGGAGAGCACCTTGGCCAGGACGCCGCCGCGGCTGTGCCCGACCAACGCCACCCGCGCCCCCGTGCGCCGCTTGAGCTGCTGGAGCGCGTCGATGAGAGGCCGCAGCATGACCTCCGAGTACATGACGTTGAAGGTGACACCCCCCATGCGCGGCTTGTACCCGACCCGCCGCAGCCACTGGTAGGGGGTCCGCAACGTCCAGTCCCCGGCCAGGAAGCCTGGGATGAGCAGCACCGGCCGGCCGAGGCCAGGCGGGACCTCGACGCCGCGGAAGATCGGGTCGCGCATGAGCCGGAGGTACTCGAGGTAGATGCGGCCTTCGAGCCACATCGGAGGAATGTGGTCCCACCGTCCGAGATGGCGGAGATCGGGGAGGATCGACGCGGCGATCTCCTCCAGCCTGCTCCGCCTGCCTTGATGTGGTTCTGAGACCGTTGCCAAGTGAGGTCCTGGGTGTTTCTCCGTTACGTGGCTGCAGCGTGGGCGGGTGCGATTCCAATTTCGGCCACCCACTTATTCACAACGTCCAGGAAGAGCTGTGGGGTCTCCATCATCGGGACATGGCCCACTCCTTCCAGCACCACGAGCGTCCAGTCGGGACGGCGCTTGACGAGATCGCGGGCGGCAGCGACCGGGATGAGGCGGTCCAGCTCGCCGTGGATCACCAGCGTCGGGGCCTGGACCTTCTTGACCTTGTTCCAGAAGCGCGGGTCGGCCATCCGGAATCCGAGCGAACGCGACGCTTGCAGAAACGCCCGGCTGTTCTGCCGCCCGAGGTTCGAGCGCTCCCGGGTCAGCTTCACGTGCGCGTCCAGCATGTCCGCATCGATCCGGGCGGGATCGGCGACCACGACCGAGAGGATCCGTTTCGTGAGCTGCTCGGCGCCGAGCTCGCGCGCCTGCCTGTCGACGACCATCTCGCCCAGCCCGCCGGGGATCGACAGAGCAGCGGCAAAGCCCAGCATTCCCGGGTCCGGCCGGCGGATCTGAACCCCGGGGATGGCGGGGTCGACGAGCGCCATGGCGGTGACCCAGCGAGGGTGGTCGCACGCTTCGAGGATCGCGATGTGACCGCCCATCGAGTTGCCGATCAGAATCGTCGGTTCGCCGATGACCTTCTCGATGAAACTGTGAACGAGGTCGGCGTTTGCGCCCAGCGCCGCCGAGCGGCGGAAGAGGGGGGTGTGGCCGAATCCGGCGAGGTCGATGGCCAGGGCGTGGTGATCCTTCGCGAGCTCCGGGCCGACAGCCATCCAGTTCAGCGCGCTGCCGGTGAGTCCGTGGATCATGAGCAGCGGCGGCCCGTCGCCGCCGAAATCTACGTAGTGCACCGGCCCGTCCAGGTCTACTGTCCGATGGCGCATTGCGTCATCCTACGCCCGGAACCCTCCCGACCTGAAGCCGTCAGCTGAGGATTCCCTCGGCCAGGCGCACAAGGATGTCGGTCACGGCGCTAGGGGCGCGGCGGCCGTCCTTGTGCAGGCGGTCGAACACAGGAAAGGACGTGAGCGCGCCGATCACGTCCTCCGCCTCCTTGAGCGAGCAGCCTGGGCGGAGCTGATCGGAAGCCGCCAGAAGCTCGGCCAGGGCACGGTCGACGTTCGCCGTCTCGACCTCGACGCTCGCCGGCAGGCGCCGGAACAGGGCCGGATCGAACGCCCACATCGAGCACGAGTA
>JBGOTG010000116.1:0-8257 GCA_041476405.1 Candidatus Dormibacteraceae bacterium
CCGCACGCGGACCAGGTGGGTCAGACCGGGACCAAGATCGCGCCCGACCTGTACATCGCCTGCGGCATCTCGGGCGCGACCCAGCACATGGCAGGGTGCAGGAACGCCAAGCGCATCCTCGCCATCAACTCGGACGCCGAGGCGCCGATCATGCAGAACGCCGACTACGCGGTCCTCGGCGACCTGCGGGAGATCGTCCCCGCCATCTCCGCCGAGATCCGAAAGCTCAAGTGAACCCCGCCGCCACCGCGGCGCTCGCCGCGGTGCTCCTCGCCACGATCGCGCTGTTCTCGCGCCGGGCCATCCTTCTCTATCGCCTGGTCCGCATGGGCAAGCCGACCAAGCGCTTCGACGACGTCGGGGGACGCGTGCGCGCGGAGGCGGTCGTGGTGATCGGGCAGAGCAAGCTCCTGCAGCGATTGCTGCCCGGACTCATGCACGCGGCGATCTTCTGGGGCTTCATCGTCCTTCTGCCGACGATCGTCATCGCGATGGTCGGGATCGTCGACGAGCACTTGACGCTGCCGTGGCTGGGCGAGCAGGGCTGGTACGCGCTGCTCGTCGACGTGTTCGCGTTCCTGGTCTTCGCGGGAGTGATCACAGCTTTCGTGATCCGAAAGGTGCAGCGGCCGCTGCGGTTCGCCGGCAGCCACGTTCGTGAGGCGGACCTCATTCTGCTGTGGATCGCCAGTATCGTGGTCACGCTCTTCCTATGGCACGCCAGCCGCATCGCGCTCGGCCTCAACGAGTATCCCGCCGCGTGGGCGCCCATCTCCAGCCTCATCGCTCACGCTCTCGACGGCCGCGCGCTGACGCCAAACCTCGAGCGGGCTGCGGTATGGGCGCACGTGCTGCTCATCCTTTCCTTCCTCGTCTACCTGCCCTACTCCAAGCACCTCCACATCTTCCTGGCGGCGGTCAACGTGTTCTTCGGCCGAACGAAATCGCGAGGACGGCTCGAACCTGTGGACTTCGAGGCACCAGCGGAGGAGGTGCGCTTCGGCTCCGCGACGGTCACCGACATGACGTGGAAGCAGATGGTGGACACGATGTCGTGCACCGAATGCGGGCGCTGCCAGGACGTGTGCCCCGCCTACAACACGGGTAAGGAGCTCTCGCCGAAGCTTCTGATCATGGCGCTGCGCGACCAGGTGCTCGCCGATGGGCCGAAGGCGCTGGCGTCGAAGGGCGTCAAGCTTCAGCCACTCGTGCCGAACGCCGTCACCGACAACGTGGTGTGGGACTGCGTGACGTGCGGCGCATGCGTTCGCGAGTGCCCCGTCGGCATCGAACACATCGATCACATAGTGGATCTGCGCCGCAACCTCGTCATGGTCGAGTCACGCTTCCCCGACGAAGCGGCCAGCATGCTCCGCGACATCGACCGCGGGTCGAACCCTTGGGGCAAGCCGCAGGGCGACCGCGCGCAGTGGGCGCAGGGACTCGACGTGCGCGTCCTCCAGCCTGGGGAACCGGCGCCGGACGTCCTCTTCTGGGTGGGCTGCGCGCCGTCGTTCGACGAGCGGGCGAAGAAGTCGGCGATCTCGACCGCAAAGCTCCTCAAGGAGGCAGGAGTCGACTTCGCGATTCTGGGGCCTCGGGAGACCTGCACCGGCGATCCCGCGCGCCGCATGGGCGACGAGTACACCTTCCAGAAACAGGCGACCCAGAACGTGGCCACATTGAACGAGGCGAAGGTCACGAAGATCGTGACCACCTGCCCGCATTGCTTCAACACCATCGGCAGCGAGTACGCCGACTTCGGTGGGCGCTACGAAGTCGTCCACCACACCGAGCTCCTGGCCGAGCTGGTACGCGAAGGCAAGCTGAAACCGCTGGCCGGCGATCGCACCATCACCTACCACGACTCCTGCTACCTCGCGCGCCACAACGACGTTCGGAACGAACCGCGCGAGCTGGTGGCGGCGGCCGGCCGCGCCGTGGAGATGCCCCGCAACCGCGAGCGCACCTTCTGCTGCGGCGCGGGCGGCGCGCGGATGTTCATGGACGAGAAGCGAGGCCGCCCGATCAACGAGGAGCGGGTGAGAGAAGCCGCTCAGACCGGCGCCGACACCCTCGCAGTGGCCTGCCCGTTCTGCACCGTGATGCTCGACGACGGCGTCCGCGAGGTGGGCGCGAAGATGCAGGTCATCGACCTGGCGACCCTGCTTTCAGAGGCGGTTGAGCGAAAGCGCGCCAAGGATGCGGGGACGAACCTCTGACGTAAACCCGCTCAGCCGAGGTTCGCCGGCATCACACCCGCCAGTTGCGGCACGCCGTTTCCGAAGATCCTCTGCAGGTCGGTTGTCATGGCTGACGCTCCAGTGTTTACGTCCATCAGCTCCACCACATCGGCGTTGGACAGCACGAGATGCGTGTCGTCCAACCAGCCTTGCGGAACGAAATCCCCGGCAATCACCGTCGCCTTCCCGCTCCCGAAGAGGATCGTCGAGCCCGCTCCGGTCACCTGGTCCGTGACCACCTCCGCGGCGATCCGTGCTCCGTCTGGGGACAGGTGGACGGTGAGGCCGTACCGGACGACCTTGGCGGATGGGCCGCTGGGAATGCCGAATGCCCGTTTTGTGCCGTCCCATGCCTGTGCCGCGAGGGTGCCGGAGGGGCACGGGCCCGGAACGATGTCGCACCAACCTGTGGCACAGGCGGTACCGGCCGCCACGAGCAAGCCGAATGCACAGTCGAGAGACGCGACAGGCTGGCCATCGGCCGGATCGACGACCTGGTATCCGAGCGCACCGTAGACGTTGTCGTACGTGCCGAGGTCTGAGGAACCGAGGGCCACGACGACCTCACCTGCGTGCCAGCCCAAAGGCCACTCGGAGACAGTCGAGGAAGAATAGAGGTCGACGCGATTCAAGCCCGTAACAAGATCCTCGACATACATCTGGTCCCTGAACGAGAATTGTGGAAGCCGGCTGGTGGCAAGGGTTATGACCGAGACCGCGACTCGCCGATCGTCGGGGCTCACCGCGAACACCACCTCGCTGTTGGCGGGCGCGCTGATGCTCTGAACCACCGCCACGGTGCCGTCCGGCGCGAGTGACTTGATCACGGTTTCGCCGTCAAGGAAGTACACGTGCGTGGCAGAGATGCTCGTTTCCGGCAATTGGGAATTGGCAGTCTCGCCGTCTCCGCACACCGCGCCCTTCGGGCACTTTGTCGAGCGAGAGAAGTAGAAGATTTTCTCCGAGCGGGTTGTCGCCTGGACCCACGGGCCGCTGTGGCCGCCCATGTTGACCAGCTGGACGTAATACGGTTCGCTGCCTCCGGCGCGGTGGACCATGACGGCATATGGCCCGGACCGAGGCGAGGGTGCAGTTGAGGCGGCAGGCGGGCCGGCCACGCCCTCGCAGCCGGCTGTCACGATGATCAGTCCAAGTACGAGCGCCCGGCCTATCACTCTTATGGAACCGCGTCCGGCGCCAATCGTTACCGGAAAAGCCCGACGATCGCTCGCAGCCGGCTCAAGGCGGCTGGTTGAAGCTGAAGCACTCCATGAGATTCCCGATCGTGGCCAGACCGTCACGAGGCGGCGCCGGCGGGCCCGTCGCCTGACCCCCCGACGCTTCGTAGTCAGCGCCACCAGGGGTGGCTGAGTCGAACCTGTGATTCACCGAGGCGAGGGTGGGCAGGCCGAAGACGGCCTCGATGAACTTGAGGATTGAGGCGTGCTCGTACAGCGCAGGCTCGAGGTGGCGCGGCCGGGCAAACGGAGAGATCACCCACGTTGGAACGCGGATCCCGAGGCCGAAGGCATCCAGCTTTGGCGGCGGGACGTGGTCGAAGAAGCCTCCTGCCTCGTCGTAGGTGTGGATGTATGCCGCGCCGGCCCAGGCCGACGATTCCTGCAATGCGGTGATGAGCTCCTTCTGGAGGTTCATGCCGACTGAAACGTCCGCCGGCGGGTGCTCGTCAAGGCGCCTGGAGAAGCTTGGAACGATGAACGAGACCTCAGGCAGGCGGCCTGCCTGCAGGTCTTTCAGGTAGTCGTCCTTGCCGGCCGTGGCGCGTGCGTCGCGCGCCCATCTCTTCCAGAAGACGAAGACGTTGTCCGACTCGCCGTCGGTCACGTTGTCCAGACCGATGTTGTAGACCTTCCAGCTCACGCGGGCAGCCTCGAGCAGGTCGAGGATGATCGGGTAGTCGAAGACCCCATATCCGAATACGCTGTTGTTGGTAATTCCTCCGGAGGTCCCCGCGGCTAGATAAAAGCGGTTCGGGTAGGTGGGTCCCAGCACCGAGCAGAAGTAGTTGACGCAGAGAGTGGAAGACTCGAACAGGCTGTAATAGAAAGGCAGGTCGGCCGCCTCGTAATAGCCCACCGCATGGTCACCATCGGTGGTTCGGAAGCCGTCCATCGCGCCGCCGTTGTGCTCTAGGTGGGTGTCGGTCCACGAGTGGCTGATGTCGGCGGTGGACATGCTTGTGAGGTGGTGCGGCCTGACAAACCCGCCCTGCCCGTCGGGCTGCCTGAAGCCGGCCGGGACTCCATATTTCCCGACGAAGGGCGCGAACCCGTAGTAGTGGTCGAACGAGCGGTTCTCCTGCACGTCGACTATCACGTGCTTGATCGGGGTGGTGCGCGGTCCGCTGCTCGGCGCCGGAGACGCGGTTGGCGCTGCGATGGGAGCGGATGGCCCGCACCCGGCGAGCGGCGCGACAAGCCCGGCGAGGCCGAGAGTCCCCGCCCCCTTGAGGAACGCGCGACGACCGATGGGGTCGGTCAAGCTCCTAGGAGAGCCCGACGATCTCCCCCTTCTCGTCGATGTCGATGCGGATCGCGTTCGGGCTCGATGGCAGTCCTGGCATCGTCCGCATGTCGCCACAGATCGGATAGACGAACCCGGCGCCGACCGAGGCGCGCACCTCGCGTACAGGCAGCTTCCAGCCTGTCGGCGCGCCTTTCAGCTTCGGGTCAGATGAGATCGAAAGGTGGGTCTTGGCGATGCAGACGCACAGCTTTCCGAAGCCGTTGCGCTCGTACGAGTCGAGCTGCTCGGCTGCGGGCGGGTAGTACTCGACGCTGTCGGCACCGTAAACCTTGGTCGCCACCGTCTCGATCTTCTCCCTGAGGGTCGCCTCGGCGGGATACAGGAAATGGAATGTGCTCGGCTCCAATGCTGCTTCGTCTACCATCTCGGCGAGATCGGTCGCACCTCGCCCGCCCTCGGCGAAGTTGTTGCACACCGCTGAGCGGACGCCGAGCTCCTCGGCGATCTCACGGACCGCGGCCTGTTCGGAAGGGTGGTCCGTGGGAAAGGCGTTGATGGCCACGACCGGCGTCACTCCGTGGATCTTGATGTTCTCGACCTGCTTGCGGAGGTTGGCGGCCCCGGCCCACACGTCGTCGGGGTTCTCCTTGACCATCTCCGGCGGCAGCGGCCGGCCGGCCACGACCCGGAAGCGGCCCGAGTGGACCTTCAGCGCGCGGACCGTGGCAACGACGACGGCCGCATCGGGTGATAGACCTGAGGCGCGGCACTTGATGTTGAAGAATCGCTCGGCGCCCATGTCGGCGCCGAAGCCCGCCTCGGTGACGAGGAAGTCGCCGCAGCGGATGCCGATCAGGTCGGCGATCACCGACGAGTTGCCTGTGGCGATGTTCCCGAACGGGCCAGCGTGCACCAGGACCGGGGTGTTCTCGAGCGTCTGCATCAGGTTGGGCTTGATCGCATCGCGCAGGATCACCGTCATTGCTCCGGCGGCGAGCAGCTCTTCAGCGGTGATCGGCTTGCCGCCGGTGGTGTTGCCGATCACGATGCGGCCCAGCCTCTCGCGCATGTCGCGCAGCGAGGTGGTGAGCGCCAGCACCGTCATGACCTCCGAGGCGGCCGTGATGTCGAAGCCGGTCGACCGGATGACGCCGTCCTCGCGCGTGCCGAGCCCGACGATGACGTTGCGCAGCACGCGGTCGCTCACGTCGAGCACGCGTCGCCACGTGACGCTGTCGCGGTCGACGAGCGCCTCGTGATGGTGGATCTGGTTGTCGATCATCGCCGCGAGCAGGTTGTGCGCCGCGGTGATGGCGTGCATGTCGCCGGTCAGGTGCAGGTTCAACCTCTCCATCGGCACGACCTGGCTGTAACCGCCTCCTGCGGCGCCGCCCTTGATGCCGAAGGTCGGACCCATCGACGGCTGGCGGATGGCCACCGTGGCGCGCTTGCCGATGATTGAGAGGGCCTGGCCGAGACCGACGGTGGTCGTGGTCTTGCCTTCGCCAAGCGGCGTCGGCGTGATCGCCGACACGACCACGTACTTTTCTTTCGGCCGGTCGGCGAGCTCATCGAGCGCCTCCAGCCGGACCTTGGCCACGTCGTACCCATAAGGCTCGAGGAGATGGGGGCCGATGCCCATCTTGGCCGCGATCTCCGGCATCGGCAGAAGCCGAGCTCGGCGCGCGATCTCGAGGTCGGTCGGGAAAGTGACAGCCATGGCTCGCCTCCTCAGGCCGCGGCCAGCAGAAGCGCCAGGGTCTCCTGGCGCCAGCGCTCCGTCGGCTCGATCTCGTTGAACGTGAACACGTGCAGGCCCACCACATTGCGCTCTGACTGCGCAAGGTCCGGGAGCAAACCGGTGATGAAGCGCTCGGGGCTGTAGCCGCCGGGCTGGAGGGTGCGAAGGAACCAGTTCGAGTGGCCCTTCAGGAAACGGGCGGAGTCGACGACGCCGATGCGGCTCGAGACCCGCAGCAACTTGGCCGGGTCCGCCACTCCGGCCATGCCGACGTGGATCGGCAGCTGCACCCCGCGCTTGCGCACCCGTGCGACCCACCGCTTGACGATGCGAGGGTCGAAGCAGAGGTTGCTGACGATGTAGGTGGCGAGCTTCCGCTTGTCCCACATGGCCTGGATGGTGAGGTCGTCGTCGATGAAGCTGTGGCGCTCGGGATAGCCGGTGACCCCGATGTCGCTCGGGCGATGCTCCTGCTCACGCATCGCCTCCAGAAGGGAGACCGAGTCCGTGAACCGCCCGGCCGGCTCGCGAGCGTCACCCGCGATCACGAACACTTCCCTGACGCCCATCGCGGCCAGCGAATCCAGCACCTCCTTGAGGTGCTGCTCATCCTTGATCAGCCTCGCGGAGAGGTGCGGCACCACCGCGTAGCCGTGGCCCGCCAGCCGCCCTGCCAGCGCGACAGTGGCTCCGATGCCTCTTCGAGGCGATGCGGTCACCGTCATCGTCACCTCGCGCGGGACGGCGGCCAGGACCCGCGCCTCCACGTCGTCGGTGGGGAGCACCTCGTACCGGGGCGAGCGAAGGAATGCGACCAGAGCCCGCCTGCCGGCCGGGTCGATCCGGCCCAACCGGCGCGCCTGGGCACCCTCGATGGTCACCACTCCCACCTCATACGACCCTGCCTCCTCGCGGTCGCACTATAAGGTCAATCCGATACCAGGCGCGCGATCGAGAATGGCGCGCGAACCGGCAGGATCACGTTCCTGTCGAGCGGCGTGCCTGCGCGGCCCGAGTCAAAGCCGGCGAGGGGCGCGTTGCCGGCCAGCTCGCGGTGCAGGTCCGCCAGCTCGGAGCCCTCGTGGTCGACCATCGTGCACGCGATCGCCAGCAGGCCGTCGCCTGCGTGGACGAGCTCCACGATCCGGCCCTGGCATGGCCAGTCCACGACTGAGGCGGTGGTGACCTCCCAGAAGCCACCTCCCTGCCCACGGAGATCGGGACGCGCACGCACCCGGTTGGCGTGGATGTGCCCGTTGAGCCAGAGCACCACGTTGCCGAACCTCAGCAGTGTGTCGAGCAGGTCACCAGGGTCGACGTGGCCGGACCGGCGCGCAGGTGGATGCGCCCTGCGGTTGGTAAGGGTGTCAAGCCCGTGGTGCGAGAGGATGACCACCAGCCGGTCCCTGTTCCGCGTGCGCACGTGACTGCCGTCCCTCGAACGGAAAGACGAGTGCACCTCCTCGAGCCGGCGCTCGAGCCAGTGCATCTGATCCCCATCGATGCATCCGTCGGCGCCGCCGCCAGGGCACACGGTGTCGAGCGTGATGAACCGCACGGCTGGCGTGTCGCGCATGTAATAGGCGGTCCCGTCCTCGAGGTTGTGCGCTGTGAAGCCGTGGCCGTCGGGCCGAGCGTTCGATCGGAAGTGCGCATCGACGAACTCCGCGAGTTCGAAAGGCCGTCTGGCCGGGTCCGGCGTCACGTCGAGATAGGGACCGGCCATGAACTCCTCGGGGCGGTTGACGAACGTCTCGATCACCGTGTCGAGGTCGAGACCGTCAGG
>JBGOTG010000117.1:0-8232 GCA_041476405.1 Candidatus Dormibacteraceae bacterium
GGCTGCCCAGCGACCCTCACGACATCGGCCCCGTCGTGAAGGCCGTCGAAGCCGCCGGGCGGCGCGCGCTCGTGAGCGAACTCGACGTGACCGCCACCGCGTCGGTCGATTCCTTCGTGGCCGCGGCTTTCAAGGCCTACGGCCGCATCGACGTCCTCGTCGCGAACGCGGGCATCGCCAGGACCGTTCCGTCGCTCGAGTTGACCGACGAGGCGTGGAACAAGGTCGTCGACGTGAACCTGCTCGGCGTCTGGCGCTGCTTTCGGGCCGCCCTGCCGCACATGCTCGATGCGGGGTACGGCCGGCTGCTCGCCACGTCGTCCGTGGCGGGCACTGCCCAGTCGTGGACCGAGCACGTGCATTACACCGCCTCCAAGGCGGGCATCGTGGGGCTGATCAAGAGCCTTGCGATCGAGGTCGGCGGCCGCGGTGTGACCGTGAATGCGGTGGCGCCGGGCGTCATCGAGAGCCCGCAATCGCTGGATCCCGTGAACTCCCTCGGCGTCGATGGCGTGGCGCTGGCCGGCCGCGCCAACCCTGTCGGCCGGGGTGGAAAGCCCGAGGACGTGGCAGCTCTCTATCGATTCCTGGCTTCTGAGGATGCGGGGTTCGTCAACGGCCAGCTGATCACCATCGATGGCGGCCGGTCGCTCCTGATCAAAGACTAGGTGCGATCCCCGCTCGGGCTCAGGGCGCGCTCCTTACAGCCGTCGGCGACCATTGCCGTGGACGCTCGCGCCAAGGCGCTGGTGGCCCAGGGTGTTGATGTCGTCAACCTGACCGCGGGGGAGCCGGACTTCGACACGCTGCCGTCGGCCCGCGATGGGGGCATCGCGGCAATCCAGCAAGGCTTCACGCGCTACACGCCGGTGCCCGGCATCGCAGAGCTTCGAGAGGCGATTGCCAAAAAGCTCAAGGACGACAACGGCCTCGAGTACAAAGCGGCCCAGGTCGTGGTCTCCAACGGGGCCAAACAGTCGATCTATAACGCTCTGATGGTGCTGCTGGACCCAGGCGACGAGGTCGTGATCCCCACGCCGGCATGGGTGAGCTATCCGGAGATGGTGAAGCTCGCGGGCGGCGTACCGGTCATGGTCGACATGCAGCCAAACCAGTACCGCCTCGACGTCAAAGCGCTTGCGGCTGCGATCACGCCGCGCACCAAGGTCATCGTCCTGAACAACCCCAGCAACCCGACCGGGGTCGTTTACTCCGATGCCGAGCTCAGGATGGTCGCGGACCTGGCGGTGAGCAACGACCTGTACGTGATCAGCGACGAGATCTACGAGAAGCTCACCTACGGAGCGGAGTTCATCAGCATCGCCTCGCTCGGTCCGGAGATCCTCGATCGCACTGTCACCGTCAACGGCTTCTCCAAGGCCTACGCGATGACCGGGTGGCGAATGGGCTATGCCGCGGCCAACCCCGAGATCGCGGAGGCGATGTCGAGCTTCCAGAGCCAGTGCACGTCTGGTGCGTCATCGATCACCCAGAAGGCCGCACTCGCGGCATTGAAAGGGGACCAGGCGCCGGTGGAGGCGATGCGCGTCCAGTTCGACCGGCGCCGCCGCTACGTCGCGGGCCGGTTGGAGCAGATGCCTGGCGTCCACCTGGACGGCATGCCGGAGGGCGCGTTCTACATCTTTCCGCGCGTCGACGACCTATACGGCAAGCACGTGGCCGGCATCGAGATCAATGGTTCTATCAAGTTTGCCGAGGCGCTGCTCGAGCAATCTCGTGTGGCGGTGGTCCCAGGTCTGCCGTTCGGATCAGACCGCCACGTCCGGCTTTCTTACGCTTGCTCGCTCGAGACGCTCACCGAGGGTATGGACAGGATCGAGGCGTTCGCGCGATCGCTGGCCGATGATCGATGAGCTCAGCCTCTGGACCAGGATCGCTCGAGCCCTGCTGCGACTGCGGCGAGCTCGATGTCGCGGCCCACGTGGCCGATCACCTGGATGCCGGCGGGGAGGCCGTCCACTGGCGCCGGCAAGCTGAAGACAGGTTGGCCCGTAAGGTTGAACGGGCGCGTGAAGCGAACGAGCGGCTGAGTGTCGACCTCGGCCGCGATGAGGGGCGCGACCGCGGCGGTCGAGGGAAGCAAGATGGCGTCAAATCCGCGCATCGCCCTTGCGACCTCGTCGCGCATCCGCTTCTGGTCGGCAAGCGCTTGCACGTAGTCGCTGCCGGTGATCGACAGACCGGTGCGGAGGCGCGCCAGCACGTCAGGACCGTACTTGTCGGGCTGCGTGTCCATCCAGGGCTTGTGAAACGCGACGGCTTCGCTGAGCATGATGTCGAGGCACGCTTCTTGCATCGCGTCGAGACTGGGGAGCTCGATCTCAGGCAGGTCTGCAGAGACGGCGTCCCAGGCTTTTTGGACCTGCGTGTCGAGTCCGTTGACCCAACCCGCAGGGATCGCCAGGCGCAGGCGTTCGGCCGGAATCGGCTCGATCGAGTCCCAACCGGCGATGCCGGCCATCATCGCGACGGCGCGCGTGGCGGTGGCGACGTCGGGTGCGAGAGAGCCGATCGTGTCGAGGGAAAAGCTCAGCCGCACGACACCGGAGGTGTCAATGATCCCGAAGGTCGGCTTGAACCCGACGATCCCGCAGAGCGCAGCCGGGATGCGGATCGATCCTCCGGTGTCGCTGCCGATCGCCCAATCGCAGGCTCCGGCGGCCACCGCCGCCGCCGATCCGCCCGACGAGCCGCCGGCGATTCGAGACGGGTCGCGGGGATTGTGAACCGTGCCGTAGTGGCGATTCATGTTGGTGGAGCCGAAAGCCCATTCGTGAAGGTTCGTCTTCCCGATCATCACGCAGCCGGCACTGCGAAGGTTGCGAATGAGTGGAGCGTCCTCCGATTTCGGTTCGGTCGGCAGAAGCCGCCCGCCCCCGGTCGTGGGCGTGCCACGAACGTCGACCAGGTCTTTGACCGCGACCACCTCGCCATCTCCGTCCTCGTCGGTCATCGCGATGAAGAGGTTGAGGTCCTTGAGCTCTTCCGCGCGAGCGCGCGCATCGAGAATTCGCACCGACTGATTATTCCAGGAGGTCTGTAGGAAAATGTGCGGCCCAGTGCTTTTGAGCGAAGACCAGCGCAAGAACATCGTGGCCTATCACTCGAAGATCAACGAGGTGTCGGCCAGCCCGTTCGGTGCGGCCGACGAGATAGGGATGCTCAATCACATGACCGCCGAATCGAGGCGGGCGGCGCTGAGCGACGCCGATGCCGGCAAGCCTTTTGATCTCGCGGTCGACTACTTCGTGGGCATGCCCGTGTGGACCGACCTCGGCGATCCCGGGTTTCAGATCTGGATGTCGCACACGCCGGCCGGAAACATGATCGACAACCCGATGGCGCTTTCGGTCGCGGAGAACGAGCTGGTCAGCTACTCGGGCGACTGCATCTCGCTGTACACGCACTGCGGCACCCACATCGACACCTTCGCCCACTTCGGGTACCACGGCCAGATCTTCAACCACTTCAACACCAAGGAGCACCTAGGAAGCCGGCACTGGAAGCGCGGCGGGGCCGACAAGCAGCCCCCGGTCCTGGCGCGCGGCGTGATGATCGACGTCGCCGCGGCCGCCGGAGTCGACATGCTGCCCGACAGCCATGCGATCGGAGAGAAGGAGCTCCTTGACGCGCTCAAGCGCCAGAAGACCGAGCTGCGTCCGGGTGACGTGGTCCTCATCCGCACCGGGAGGATGACGATCTGGCCTGACCAGCAGAGGTTCGTCCCCAACTCTCCGGGCATCAACAGGCAGGGAGCCGAGTTCCTGGCCAAAGCCGGGGCCATCTACATCGGGGCGGACAACGGGGGAGTCGAGCACACGCCGTCGGCCGACCCTGAGAACTGGCTGCCGGTGCACACCTATCTGCTGGCCGAGGCGGGGATCCCTCTCCTGGAGATGGCCTATCTCGAGGACCTGTCCCACGAGTCGATCTACGAGTTCGCTTTCATCGGGGCGTGCTTGAAGATCCGTGGGGGCACCGGCAGCCCGATGCGCCCGATCGCCCTGCCGCTCCGCTCTTGACGGAAGCGCGGTTCGAGGTGCGGCCGATGCGCCGCACGCCTGAAGCGGTCCTGGAAGCGACAGCTTGCGTCGTTGACGGAGGGTGGGGAAACTACCGCCAGTTTCACCCGACATTTGCCTTCTACGCGTCGAATCGCCGGAGCCACACTTTTATCGCCCGCGACAACGAGGGCCGGGTGGCGGCGACATCGGTCGCAACGCATCACGGGCACACCGGCTGGATCGGCCATGTGTTCGTTCGACCCGAGCTCCGCCGGCACGGCCTCGGAAAGCGGATGACCACGGTTGCGATCAGTCACCTCCAGCGCGCCGGCTGCGACTCGATCGTGCTTGCATCAACCGAGCTCGGGCTACCCCTATACGAGCGCCTCGGGTTCAAGATCGAGAGCCGCTATCACGAGCTGCGAGGAACCGCCCTGCCCAGGAGCGTCGGGCTGGCTCCGTACCGTCCCCTGATGCGCTCCGATCGAGCGGCCTTGAGCGAGCTGGACAGGAAGGTCTCTGGCGACGACCGCGGATCCCTACTCTCCAGATTCGAGGGCTTTGGCTGGGGCGTCTCCAGGGACGGAAGCCTCGCCGGCGCCGCGATCGAGCTCCCGTGGGGCGGAGTGTGGGCTGCCATGCATCCAGGCGCCGCCGACGCTGAGGTCGCCGCCCTGGTGAAGGTCATCCGCACAGTTGGCTCGGTCGGGCAGGAGGTAATCGTGTACCCGCCGGACGAGAATCGGGTTGCGCTTGAGGCGCTACGAGAAGCCGGGTTCGAGGAGCTGCGCACGGTGCCCAGGATGGTGTTGGGCAGGGGATCGGAGTGGCTGCCGGCCGCGGTCTGGAGCCCGATGAGCCTCGGCCTAGGTTAGCCGGAGCGAGCCGCCTGTCAGGGCCGGTTGACGTCCACATGCTCGCGAACCAGGCGCCCGGCCTCTATCACGTGCAGCTCCATCAGCCGCCGCGCCTCGCTTGCGTTGCGTGTCTCGAGGGCATCGATGATGGCGCCGTGCCTGTCGCGAGTCGCTTCGTTCCAGCCTGGGATGGTCTCGTAGAAACGGCGCGGCACGTAACGGGTGGCGGCCCGAAGGAACCAGCGGAGGCGTTTGGCGTCGGGCACGTGGTTGATGGTGCGGTGGAACTTGAAGTTCAGCTCCTCGACGCGCTGTGCGAGCTGGCGCTCGTCAGTGAGCTGGCCGAAGCTGTCCAAGATCGCGTCCTGGATCCTGCGCAGCTCCGCGATGGTGGCCGCCGGAATGATGGGCGCCGCTTCCTCGATCAGTAGCCCGGCCACGTGGGCGTGGACGCGGAAGGCGTCTTCGACGTCGCGCAACCCGAGCGTCGCCACGCGAAAACCGCGCCGAGGGATGACCTCGAGCAAGCCCTCGTTCGCCAGCGTTACCAGCGCCTCGCGGACCGGCATCGTGCTGACTCCGAGCGACTCAGCGAGCTGGTGCACCGCCATGCGCTCACCGGTGGCGTACTGACCGCTAAGCAGGGCGTCTCGCAGATAGCGCGTGGTTTCCTCACCCAGCTTCTTCCTGCCGAGGTGCGCCAGCGGGCGCCGGTCGGATTCGTCGAAGCCGTTGCTGTCCATCAACCCTGGGGCTGCTCCGCCCATCGATGCCGCTGCTCAAACCCGAGCAGGCGCTGGGCTTTCCGGTTGCTTACCAGCGATCCATGCTCGGCAATCTCACCCCGGACCGGCACTTTCGGATAGAACTTACCAGCCAGCTCTCGCGTGGGCAGCACGTGCGCGCTCTCGCCGGCGAAGGTGTTGAACACCTGGAACCCTAGGCCGTCGGTGTCGACGCACAGCCTGACCATCTGGGCCACGTCGCGGACGTCGACGTACGCCCACATCTCGCGCTTGCGGATGGCAGGATCGGTGCTCCACAAAGGGAACTTGGCGTAGTCCGGCGGCGCCATGACGTCGCCGATGCGCAGGCCGTAGTAGTCGCCGCCCACACGTGCATGAAAAGCGGCCGCGGTGCGCTCGTTGACGACCTTCGAAAGGCCGTATGCGTCCATCGGCACCGTTGGATGCTTCTCGTCGACGGGAAAGTACTCTGGGTCGAGCTGTTCGTCCGCGAACACGACGCCATACGTCGCTTCGCTTGACGCGAAGACCACCTTGCGAATCCCGGCGCGGACAGCCGCCTCCATTACGTTGTAGGTGCTTGTCGTGTTGATCCGGAAGACTTCGGCGTCGGGGACCAGCTGGACACGGGGTATGGCCGCGAAATGGACGAGCACGTCGACGGGCTGGGCGCGCAGCGAGGGCTGCAGCTCGTCGATGCCGGTGTACACGCCGATCGCGCCGAAAGCCTGGCCTGACTCGGTCAGGTCGGCGATCAACGTCCGGCAGCGGGGATCGGCGGCCGGCTTCAGGTCGACATTGAGAACCTCGTGGCCTGCATCGAGCAGCTCCTTGAGGATCCACGCGCCGATCTTGCCGCTACCGCCTGTGACGATGATCCGTTTCATGAGGCCGTGGCTGTGCTAACCGAGCGCCTTTGACGCGGGGTGCTGGTCCATGAATGCGCGAGCGAGGTCGATGCGGCGCATGAAGACCGCGTCACCCGTCTTCTGCGCGTAGTCGATGAATCTGGCCAGCGCGTCCGCCCGGCTCGGATGGCCGCTGAACCGCGCGTGCAAGCCGATCGACATCATCCGGCTGACGCCATCGTTGTCGTTGCGCAGACCGTCGAGCTCGGCCTTCGCATATTCGTAGAAGTGCTCCGGGCTGCCATAGCCTTGCGCCACCACGAACCGAGCGTCGTTGACCACGAGCGAGTAGGGCGTCACGAGGTGAGGCTTTCCGTGCACCTTCGTCCAGTAGGGGAGGTCGTCGTTGTAGCAGTCGAAGTCATAGACGAAACCGCCTTCCTCAACCACCAGCTCGCGCGTGTTGACGCGCATCTCGCGGCAGTACCCGCCGAGCGGCCGCTCGCCTACTGGTTTCTGGATCGCCGCGACTGCGCGCTTGATCGCTTCGCGCTCCTCGTCGCGTGTCATCTCGAAATGGTTCACCCAGCGGTACCCGTGGCCGGCCACCTCGTCGCCGCGCTCTGCCAGCTTCTTGGCCACCGCTATGTTCCTTTCGAGCGCCACGGCCGCGGCGACGCAGGTCACGTTGATGCCGGCATTGGCGAAGACCCGGAACTGGCGCCAGACCCCCGCGCGTGAACCGTATTCGTATGCGGACTCGATGGCAAGGTCGCGCATGCCCTCTTGCTTGTACGGCAGCTCGTACAGGTCCTCGTTGAAATCGTCGCCCATGGCGTACGTCTTCTCCGACCCCTCCTCGTAGTTGAGGATGATCTGGATCGCGACCTTGGCGCCGCCGGGCCAGTTGATCCTGGGTGGGAACTCGCCGTAACCGACCAGCTCCCTCGGCGGACCGGCCACCCCCGGGTTGTCGGTCGTCTTGAACCACTGTTCGTTGAGGCCTGTCGCCATGGCGGCTCTCTCCTTATTAATGTGGTTGTGCGCAGCCGTTCTGGCCGGCCCCCCATTTCCGCGTACGAGGTTATGTGATCAAAGATCTAAAGTCAATTGTTGGTGATAGCCTGAAGCACCGGTGAGCAACGAGCCAGAGCTGTCGATCCTCGAAGCGATCCGCAGTGCCCTCATGGAAGAGATGGGTCGCGACGAGAGAGTGATGGTCCTGGGCATGGACGTCGGGCAGCTCGGGGGCGTTTTCCGAGTGACGCGCGGGCTTCTGGAGAAGTACGGCCCCGAGCGGGTGGTCGACACCCCGCTCGCCGAGGGCGCGATCGTTGGAGCCTCGCTCGGGCTGGCGATCGGTGGGATGGTCCCCGTCGCGGAGATCCAGTTCCTTGGCTTCACGCACCAGGCGTTTCACCAAATCGGCCCGCAGCTTGCGCGCTACCGATTCCGCTCGCGCGGGCGCTTCAGCGCGCAGGTGACCATCCGGGCGCCCTTCGGCGGCGGGACGAGGACGCCCGAGTTCCACCCTGATGCGATCGAGGCCCAGTTCGTCCAAGCGCCCGGGGTGAAGATCGTCTGCCCTGCCTTTCCAGACGACGCAAAGGGCTTGCTGCTCGAGGCGATCCGCGACCCTGACCCGGTCCTTTATCTCGAGCCGCAAAGGCTCTACCGGAAGATCCGTGGGCCGGTGCCGGCCGCCGATTACACCGTGCCCTTTGGCTTGTCGAGGCTCGTTCGTGAAGGCAACGAC